>JAZSHK010000108.1:0-21957 GCA_045533185.1 Acutalibacteraceae bacterium
CCCGCTTTTCGCAGAAAAGCGGGGGCTTGTTTGTTTTCCCGACAACGGAATGTGACGCGGTTTTTATCCTTTGTGTGTTAGGGTGAGCTTGTGAGACAATGTTTCACGTGAAACAAAGGAGAGTGAGGACAATGTTGCGAAAAAAGACGGGGTATGCGACGCGCGGGCAGGTGTGGATGATCCCGACGGGGGACATTCTGCCCAACCCCAATCAGCCGCGCAAGGAGTTTGCACTGGACAAGCTCGTCGAGCTTGCGCAGAGCATCAGCGAGAACGGGGTGCTGCAGCCGTTGACGGTGTCGATGGAGACGGGCAGGCCCGTGTTGGTCGCGGGGGAGCGGCGTCTGCGCGCCGCCCGCATCGCGGGATTGCGCGAGGTGCCGTGTGTCGAGGTCGAGGCGGATGAGCGACAGCGGCGGGTGCTCGCGTTGGTGGAGAATTTACAGCGCGAGGATATGAACTGCTTTGAGACCGCCGAGGGTATCCGCGAGCTGATGGACACCTATGAACTCACCCAGTGTGAGGCGGCGCAGCAGCTCGGGTATTCCCAGTCGGCCGTGGCGAACAAGCTGCGGCTCTTACGCCTGTCGCCCGAGGAGCGGACGCTCCTGCTCGCGGCGGGGCTGACCGAACGGCACGCACGGGCGCTGCTGCGGTTGGATGTGCGGGAGCTGCGCCGCCACGCGCTCGAGCGGATGGTGAAAGAGAAGATGACCGTGGCACAGACCGAGCGGCTCGTCGAGGATCTGCTCGCGGGTCGCGTGCGCCGCCGCCCTGCCAAGCCGCTCGTGCGGGATGTGCGGGTGTTCTTCAACACCGTCAACCACGCGCTGGACATTATGCGCCGCGGCGGCATCGCCGCCGAGAGTCAGCGGCGCGACGAGGAAGAATATATTGAATATATCGTCCGTATTCCGAGGATAAGTGCAGAGCGTAAGTCAACCACCGAAACGGTCACCGTGCCGTGACGTCTAGCCACTCCCTTTGGGAGAGGTGGCGCGTATAGCGCGACGGAGAGCCCTACGAGAGGACGGGAGCCCCGTATAAAAACAGCCCCGCGCGAAAGCACGGGGCTGAAAATCGTGTTTATTTGACGGTCGTCTGGCTCTTGAAGTCCTTGTTGGTCAGGCAGACAAAGGTCTTGCCCACCGACACGGTCAGCGGGGTGGTGCCGTCCGCCTCGTAGTATTTAAGCCCGCTTGACGTGATCTTCCACTTGATGGAACGGCTCTTGCCGCTGTTGGCGAGGATGCCGTCACCCGACTGCATCGTGAAATCGTACCGCTTTTCGTCAAGCGGA
The DNA here is from genome assembly GCA_045533185.1 of Acutalibacteraceae bacterium. Lineage (GTDB taxonomy): Bacteria > Bacillota > Clostridia > Oscillospirales > Acutalibacteraceae > UBA5905. Next base: position 1,301 of record JAZSHK010000108.1, read on the forward strand.
TCGACAAAGCGGTTGCCGTACATCACAATGACGTTGCTCACCTCGATCGTGCCGCCGGTGTGGGTGGTATGCACCGGGGTGGAGAGGGCGTTGCGGTGCTTCTGATACAGCCCGCTCTCGGCGTTGTAGGTGAACGCCATCTGATAGTTGCCCGAGATCTTCACGTCGACGGTGGTCGCGGGCAGGGTGCCCGCCTTCTCGCCGAACTGATAGGGGCCCGCGTAGGTGGTGGTCGTGCTGTGGCCGCGCTGTTTGATCTCGTTCAGCACCTTAGTCTTCGGGAACACCTTGCGGTTCCAGGAGCGGTTCGGACTGTTTGTCAGCGTGGCGCTGGCCTGCTCGGCGTTGCGCACGTCGTCGACACCCAACTGCTGGATGGTGTTAAGACCCGAGGTCGAGCCGCCGATATGGCAGTAGATCATATCCATCGCGTTGGCGAATTTCGCGAAGTGCGGGCGGGCACTGCGGATGGGTCCGATCTCGTCGGGAATGCGGTCGACAGAGGAAAACACCGCCAGAATGCGGGGGATGCCGCCCTCGGTCTCGGACTCAAAGTAAAAATCCGCGTCCTCGAGGTTGAGCTGGATGTGGCGGCTGTCCTCGTCGGTGACGACATAGCCGATATAACGGTCGTTCTTGGTGAACAGATCGTATTCGCCCGTGAGGGTGTTGAGGTCGCCCTTCGGGGGCGGCGCGGTGGTCGTGGTGGTGGTCGTCGGCGGCGCGGAGGAGCTCAGCTCGGGGTCGGCGTTGTTGCCGCCGCAGGCGGCAAGCGTCAGCAGCAGCACAGCGGTGAGCACCGCGGCGGTCAGACGGAATAAACGGGCGTTTTTCATACTATCCTACCTCATTTCACATCTCGTGCAGAGAACTTGCCTATTAGTATAGCACGCGGAGAGCAAAATTGCAACCGCTTGGCAGACTTTCCCTGCGGATATCTTGACAAATTTTGTGGAAAAGTGTAAACTGGCAGATGGCGCGGCGATAGCCGCGCGGATATGCGCCCGTAGCTCAGTAGGATAGAGCGTTCGCCTCCTAAGCGAAAGGCCGTTGGTTCGATTCCAATCGGGCGTGCCAAAACCGTCTTGAAAAAGGCGGTTTTTGCTTTTTACAAAAAAGTGTGCTATACTTGCTGTAACACCTTCCCGAAAGAGAGGCGCATAACGTGAAAAAGGCAGTTATATGGTTGCTGTTCGTGCTGACGATCCTGTTCCCTGCGGGAACCGTGATCACGGCGTGCTTTGGATATACGTTCAAGCTGATAAGCGTTTCGGCATTTGCCGTTACAATTGCCGCGTTATCCGTTTATGCGGTGTTTGTTGTTAAAAACGTGTCTGAAAACAAAACGATACAGGTCTTATTGGCGATGATTACCCCGTTGTCTTTAATCAACGCGGTATTTTATATTCTTGAAAGTCCGCAAATTTGGGTAATTGCGAGTGCTTTGATTTCTGTCGGTTGTTGCTGCTGCTTAACAGACAAATACGGAAAACCGGTGTCACTTAAAATTGTAACTTTGGTATTATCCGCACTAATGATATTGCCCATTGGTTTCATCAGTTTTATTGCGTTGATTTTTGGCAACATCGGCCAAAATACAGTCGTTCAAACCGTAGAGTCACCAAGCGGAAAGTATTATGCACAGGTCATTGACAGTGACCAAGGCGCGCTTGGCGGAGATACGCGTGTGGACGTTTATAAGAAAAGCGGAATTAACGTTGGATTGTTCAGAATCGAAAAGAAACCGCAACGCGTTTATATGGGCGACTGGGGCGAGTACAAAACGATGCGGATCTATTGGAAAGGCGAAGGATGCTTGGTCATCAACGCCGTTGAATACGAGATAGAGTAGAGAGCAAAATGCCGTAAAACGAGCGAAAGCCGAGGGATAGTATGAAAAACACGATGAAAAAGCTACGTCTGACCGCGCCGGCGGTCGGGTTCGGCGCGATCACGGGCGCGGTCACCGCGCTGGTGGTCGTGCTCTATAAATGGTGCGCGAAGCTCGTCATCATGGGCGCGGAGGGCGGTTATCATTTTCTGCGCGGGCATCTGTGGTGTCTGCCGCTCGTGATCGCCGCGCTCGGCGGGGTGGCGCTGTTGCTTTCGCGGGTGTATCGGCGCGAGCCGAACCTGCGCGGCGGCGGCATCCCCACCGCCATCGGTATTCTGCGCGGGCAGATCCCGTTTCGCTGGTTCGTGACGCTGGTCGGCACGTTCGGTCTGTCGCTGTTGTCCTTTCTCATCGGGGTGCCGCTCGGCAACGAGGGCCCCAGCGTGCAGATCGGCACCGCCGTCGGGCGGGGGAGCGTCTCATTCTCCAAGAAGCGCGCGGCGTGGGATCGCTACGCGATGACCGGCGGCGCGTGCGCGGGCTTTGCGGTGGCGACGGGCGCGCCGATCTCAGGCGTGCTGTTCGCGGCCGAGGAGGCGCACCGCCGCGTGTCGCCCACCATTTTCGTCGCCGCCTGCTCCTCGGTGCTGTGCGCGGGGCTGACGAACGCGGCGCTCTCGCCGCTCGTCGGGGTGAGCACCGCGCTGTTTCCCGCGCTGTCGCTCGTGACGCTGTCGGTGCGGCAGGCGTGGCTGCCGCTCGCGGTCGGCGCGGCGGTCGGGCTGTTCGCGGTGGCGTTTTTGCAGTATTATCGGCTGCTCAGCCGCTTTTTCCATCAGACGCTCGCGTCGGTCAGATCCGTTTGGAAGATCTGGTTTGTGCTCGCGGCGACGGTGGCCGTGGGGCTGTGCACCTTCTCGGGTGTGTCTACGGGCCACGAGCTGATCCTGTCGCTGCTCGGCGGCGGCACGGCATTGTGGTTGCTCGCGGTGCTGCTCGTGGCACGCACCACCCTGACCCTGTGCGCCAACGTCAACCACATCACAGGCGGCATTTTCCTGCCGCTGTTGGCGATCGGCGCGCTGTTTTCGGCTCTGCTCGGCGAGGGCGCGGCACTGCTGCCCGCCCTCGGGCAGGAATATTATCCCGTCGTGCTGATGCTCGGCATCACCGCCTGCATCGCGGGAATGATGCGGATGCCGCTTACCGCCATCGTATTTGCGGTGGAGGCGCTGTCGGGGTACGGCAACGTTTTGTACGTCATCCTTGCCGCGGCAACGGCGTTTACCGTCACCGAGCTGTTCGGGGTGGAATCCATCAACGACAGCGTACTGGAGCATCGCGTCGCGTCGCTGAATAAACGCGCCGCCCGTCGGCTGATCGACACCAAGGTGACGGTGCAGGCGGGCTCCTTCGCTGTCGGGCGGGAGATCCGCGACATCTTCTGGCCGAACGGGCTGTTTGTGCTGTCGGTGCGCTCGGCGGGGGAGAAACGCGGCGGCGGACTCCGCGCGGGGGACATTCTGCACGTGCGGTACACGACCGACGGCGGTACCGCCGCTCGGGAGGCGCTCACGGCGGTGGTCGGCGAGCAGGAATATGAGGAGACCGAGGCGGCCGACGAATAGTCGGCCGCTTTTCCCTGCAAATATCGACACAAGTCTTGACAAAATCTGCAAAGTATGGTATTTTCCTACTATAAATAGGAAGATAGAGGTGCTGGACATCATCAGTAACCGTCGAAGCCGCGTTTTGCGGCCGCTTGGGGCGAGCGGACGGCGAAAGGGGTGACAGCCGAGATGCGCGGGTCCCGTCCGCGCGTCGGTGCTCGGTGAGAATACGCCGCGCACTGTCACGGATGTGGAGCGCTATCGAGTGTCGTTGTGAGACCGTCGGCGTTTTGCGCCGTGCGGTCTTTTTGTTTAGTCAAGGGTCTAAAAAAGAAAAGGAGGATATCCCATGCGTAAAACATCCTGGAAACGTTGGTTGCTGGCGGGTCTGGTGTGCGCTCTGCTCACCTTCTCGATGACTTTCCTCGCGCTCGGCGAGGGCGACGCGGCACCGACGACCGAAACCACCTTTACCGTTGATGAGACCGAATACGATCTCACCGACGGCGACTCCGCGATGGAGTATGTGGGTGCCTACGCCGACAACATCAACGCCGACGAGAGCTTCCACGAGCATCTGGACACCGCGCTCGCGAAGGTGCGCGAGTCCATCCCCGCCTATGCGTCCATCTGGGCGCTGCTGCCGCCGGTCATTGCGATCGTGCTGGCGCTGATCACCAAAGAGGTGTATTCCTCGCTGTTCATCGGCATTCTCGCGGGCGGCGTGATCTATTCGAACTTTAACTTCGAGGGCACCGTCGTGCACACCTTCCAAGACGGCTTCATCACCAGTGTCGCGGATGCCTACAACATCGGCATTCTGATCTTCCTGGTGCTGCTCGGCGCGCTGGTCGCGATGATGAACAAGGCGGGCGGCTCGCAGGCGTTCGGCCGCTGGACCGCGAAGCACATCAAGTCCCGCGTCGGCGCGCAGCTGATGACCATCCTGCTCGGCGTAATGATCTTCATCGATGACTATTTCAACTGCCTGACCGTCGGCTCGGTGATGCGTCCCGTAACCGACAAGCATAACATCTCCCGTGCGAAGCTGTCTTACCTCATCGACGCGACCGCGGCCCCCGTGTGCATCATCGCCCCGATCTCCTCGTGGGCGGCGGCTGTGGCTGGCTTTGCGAAGGGCTCGGGCGCGCAGGACGGTATGTCGCTGTTCATCAGCGCCATCCCCTTCAACTTCTACGCGCTGCTCACCATTGTGATGATGATCTTCCTCGCGGTGTCCAACTTCGACTACGGCCCGATGAAGAAGCACGAGAACAACGCGAAGAACGGTGACTTGTTCACCACCGGCATCGAGGAGCAGGTCGAGCAGCTTACGTCCAACGAGCGCGGCCGCGTGTGCGACCTCGTCGTGCCGGTCATCGCGCTCATCATCTCCTGCGTCATCGGTATGATCTACTCCGGCGGCTTCTTCACCGCCGATTCCGGCGCGTATATGGACTTCATCACCGCATTCTCGCAGAGTGACGCGTCGGTCGGTCTGGTGTACGGCTCGTTTGCCGCGATCATCTTTGCGGTGATCTTCTATCTGTGCCGCCGCGTGCTCAGCTTCAAGGCGCTGATGGAATCCATCCCCGAGGGCTTCAAGGCGATGGTCCCCGCGATCCTGATCCTGTGCTGTGCGTGGACGCTCAAGACCATGACCGACAGTCTGGGTGCCAAGATCTTCATCTCCCAGCTCGTCGAGGGCTCTGCCGCCTCGTTCCAGGCGTTCCTGCCCGCGATCATCTTCCTGATCGCCGTTGGTCTGTCCTTCGCGACGGGCACCTCTTGGGGTACCTTCGGTATCCTCATCCCGATCGTGCTCAGCGTGTTCGGCGCCGAGAGCGGCACCATCACCATTGTGGCGATCTCCGCTTGTATGGCGGGCGCCGTGTGCGGCGACCATTGCTCGCCCATCTCCGACACCACCATTATGGCGTCGGCGGGCGGCCAGTGCAACCACCTCAACCACGTGTCCACCCAGCTACCCTACGCGCTGACGGTGGCGGGCGTGTCCTTCGTCAGCTACATCATCGCGGGCTTTGTCCCCGTGTGGTACATCTCCCTGCCGATCTCCCTCGTGCTGATGCTCGCGACGCTGTTTATCCTGCGCGCGACCCTCGGCAAGAAGCAGGCGGCGTAAACTCTCACATAGCATACGCAAGGCCACGGCACCCCAAATGGGGTGCCGTGGCTGTTTTGTTTCACGTGAAACAAAAATAATGGGTTTACAGCGTCGTAAAACTGTGATAAACTGTATTTATTGATATTCCTTTTATAAAAGAGGTAGGAAAATGGCAAAAATACTCGCTGTGGTGACACAAAAAGGCGGCGTGGGTAAGACCACGACCGCGGTCAATATCGCGTCGGTGATGGGGGAGCTCGGTAAGAAGGTGCTGCTCGTCGACATCGACCCGCAGGGCAACGCTACGAGCGGCGTCGGGCTGGACAAGCGTAAGGTGAAGCTGTCCACCTACGACCTGCTTGCGGGGGCGGACGGCATCGACGGGGCGGCGGTGCAGACCGCGTTTGCGGGGCTGTCGATCGTGCCGTCGAGTATGTCGCTCGCGGGCGCGGAGATCGAGATGGTGGATATGCCGCATCGCGAGAGCCGCCTTAAGGCCGCGCTCGCGCCGTTTCGCGAGCAGTACGACTTCATTCTCATCGACTGCCCGCCCGCGCTCGGGCTGCTGACGCTAAACGCCTTGGTTGCGGCGGACACGGTGCTGTTGCCCGTGCAGCCCGAGTTCTACGCGCTGGAGGGTCTGTCGCAGCTCATTGCCACCGTGCGGCAGGTGAAACGGGTGTACAACCCCACCCTTGAGATCGAGGGCGTGGTGTTCACGATGTACGACGGGCGCACCAACCTCACCCAGCAGGTGGTCGCGGAAGTGAAAAAGTTTTTCCCCCGCAAGGTGTACGCGAACGTGATCCCGCGCAGTGTGCGTCTGGCGGAAGCCCCCGGCTTTGGCCGCCCCATCAACTATTATGATAAGGCGTCCAAGGGCGCGAAGGCGTATCGCGCGCTGACCGAGGAGATTCTGGAGCGGCAGATTTAAGGAGGACATCATTATGGCACTGAAGATCGGCGGTCTCGGCAAGGGACTGGATATGTTACTTTCGGAAAATTCGCTGGAGGACGGCGCGCGCACCGTGACGCTGCCCATTGAGGAGATCATCCCCAACCGTGACCAGCCGCGTAAGCAGTTCGACGATGAGGCGCTCGCGGATCTGTCCGCGTCCATCGCGCAGCACGGCGTGCTGCAGCCGCTGCTCGTGCGCCCGCTACCCGACGGCAGCTATCAGCTCGTCGCGGGCGAGCGCCGCTGGCGCGCGTCGCGTATGGCGGGGCTGACCGAGGTGCCCGTCGTCGTGCGGGATATGAACGAGCAGGAGGCCGCGGAGCTTGCGCTCATCGAAAATTTGCAGCGCGAGGACTTAAACCCGATGGAAGAGGCGCTCGGCTATCAGACACTGATGGAGACCTACGGGATGACGCAGGAGCAGGCGGCGCAGGTGGTCAACAAATCCCGCCCCGCCGTCGCGAACGCCCTGCGCCTGCTGCAGCTGCCGCAGGCGGTCGCGGATCTGGTCGCGGCGGGCACGCTGTCCGCGGGTCACGCCCGCACCGTGCTCGCGTTTGAGGACGAGGACGCCCGTGTCGCCGCCGCCGAAGCCGCGGTCGCGAAGGGGCTGTCGGTGCGCGAGCTCGAGCGGATGGCGAAGGCCGCCAAGCGCGAGCCGAAGGCGCCGAAAGCGCCCGTCCATCACGACAGCTTCTACGACGAGGTCGCGCTCGCGCTGCGCGAGTCGCTCGGTCGTCAGGTGAAGGTTGCCGTCGGCGCAAAGGGCGGCACCCTGCAGATCGAGTTCTTCGACGCGGACGATCTGCGCGCGTTGGCGAACAAATTGAGTGAGGAATAATTACTGACAGTATAATTTGTCATAAATTATACAAAGAGGGTTATAGAATGTCACACATTCCCGAACAATTCACGCTACCCATCGAGGTGGCGAGCTACGATGTCGGGCCGGACAACCGCTTGCGGCTGTCCGGCGTCCTGCGTTATCAGCAGGAGGCGGGAGAGCGGCATCTCATCCCCGCGGGGATGGGGTGGAACGCCCTCATCGAGCGGGGGATGGCGTTTGTCGCCTCGCGCTGGCACGCGCGTATTATTCGCCTGCCCGAGATGGGGGAGCGGGTGACGCTCACCACCTGGCACCGCGAGCATCGCGGCGCGCGCTTTCTGCGCTGCTATGAGTGGCGGGACGCGCAGGGGGAATTACTGCTCTGCGGCGTGATGCAGTTTGCGCTGGTGTCGACCGACGGTCATCACCTGCTGCGCGGGGACGATTTCGATCCCGAGGGGAGACTGCCGTCCCACGCTGTGCGTGTGGACTGCGCCGACCCCGCACGGTACACGCTCCCCGCGCTTACCGCGGTGCGGGAGTACTCCGTTGGTTGGTCGGACACCGACCGCAACACCCATATGAATAACACCCGCTATGCCGATCTCGCCTGCGATGCGCTCGCGGACAAGCTGGGCGGGCACCGCATTACCGATGTGCAGATGCACTTTGCGGGGGAGACCCGCCTCGGCGACACGGTGGCGTTGGCGGTCGGCGAGGGCGATGCCGCCTACGTGCAGGGGAGCACCCCGCGTGGGACGGCGTTCACCGCCCGCCTCGAATTGGTGAGCGACGATGACGTTTGAGGAAGCCCTCGCCCTTGTGCGTGAGGGCGGAGAGCGTGTCGGCGGCATTGGGATACTGGGCGAAAAGACGCTGCACGCGACCTTGAAACTGTGGCTGGACAATGACCTCACGCACCACGAGGTACCGCTGCCGCAGGGGAGTGTCGCGGACATTTTCGACGGTGAGCGGGTCACCGAGATCCAGACCGCCAATTTTTCCGCCTTTCGCAAAAAGCTCGAAAAGCTGCTCGCCGCCTATCCCGTCACGGTGGTGCATCCGCTCGTGCGGGTCAAGTGGGTGAGCTGGATCGACCCTGAAACGGGGGAGATCGGCAAGCCCCGCCGCTCTGGCCGCCGCGGCAGCTTTACTGACGCGGGCAAGCAGCTGATCTACATCCTGCCGTTGCTCGGGCATCCCAACCTCACCGTGCGGCTGGTGCTGCTTGACGTCGAGGAGCAACGCCTGCTCGATGGGTGGGGGAACGGCGGCAAGCGCGGCTCCCACCGCGCGGAACGCTTGCCGCTCGCCCTCGGCGAGACGGTCACGCTGAAGGACCCCGCCGATTACGCGGCGCTGTTGCCGCCTGACCTGCCGACGCCGTTCACCGCGGCACAGTTCGGTAAGGCCGCCCGCCTGCAGGGGCGCAACCTGCAGGGCACGCTCAAGGTGTTGCTCGCCGTCGGTGTCCTGCGCCGAGAGAAGGACGGACAGAAATATTCCTATTATCGTGTGTAATACACACCGTCAGTTCGAAACCATCCTGACGTAAAATAAAACTAAGGAGAGACGACAAATGAAAAACCGAAATCCTATCCGCACGCTTACCACCGCGGCGCTCATTGCCGCGATGTATACGGTGCTCACCGTGTGTCTCGCGCCGCTGTCCTATGGGCTGGTGCAATGCCGCCTGTCGGAGGCGCTGACCGTCCTCGCGGCATTTACCCCCGCGGCGATCCCGGGTCTGACTGTCGGCTGCGTGGTGTCCAACCTCATCGGGCTGAGCAGCGGCGCGAATATCGCGGGCGCGCTGGACGTGCTGCTCGGGCCGCTCGCGACGGGCGGCGCGGCGGTGCTCACGTGGGCGTTGCGAAATAAGCGCGTCGGTTGCCTGCCGCTGTGGTCGACCCTGCCGCCGGTGGTGCTCAATGCGCTGGTCGTCGGTTCGGAGCTCGCGTTCGTTGCGCCGCAGTTCACCGTCGAGGTGTGGTTTATCCAGATGGGGCTCGTCGCGGTGGGACAGCTCGTTGCTTGTGTCGGCGGGGGCCTGTTGGTTGCCCGCGGTCTGCAGGTCAGCGGACTGGATAAACGCGTATAATTGATTACTGTCTGTATAATTTACACGAAATTATACAAAAGAGGTCGTATATGAACACTTTTTGGAAACATTATGGACTGGTCGTGCTGCTGATGGCGGGGATACTCGCGCTGTCGGCGGTGGTCACCGCGTTCACGGGGACGGTGGGTCTGCCCCGTCGCGGACAGACGGTGGTGACCACCACCTATCCCGTCTATGTCGCGGTGCAGAACATTCTCGGTGACACCGACGGTGTCGCGGTGGAGAACCTCACCGGTTCGGCGGCGGGCTGTCTGCACGACTATCAGCTATCCCCTGCCAACCGCATCACCCTCGAGGGCGCGTCGCTCGTGCTGCTTAACGGCGGCGGCGCGGAGAGCTTTCTCGGCGATACGCTCGCGGCACTCCCCGATCTGCCGACGGTGGACACCTCGGCGGGGGTGAGTCTGCTCGAGAGCTGTCACGACCACGATCATCCCCACGGCGGCGAGCCGACCGACGGGCACACCCACGCCGCGAACGAGCATCTGTGGGTGAGTCCCACCCGCTACGCCGCGCAGGTGGCGGCGGCGACCCAGGCGCTGTGCGCGCTCGATCCCGACAACGCCGCCGTCTACACCGCGAACGGGGAAGCCTACCGACAGCGGGTGCTGGCGGTCGGAGCGCGTCTGCGCGCCGCGGCAGACAAGCTGTCGAGCAAGACCTGCGTCATCTTCCACGACTCGCTCGCGTATCTCGCGGACGAGCTGGGACTGACGGTCGCCGCGTCGCTGCACGTCGGTGAGGAGTCGGGGGTGTCTGCTGCCGACCTCGCGGCGGCACAGCAGGCGGCGACACAGGATCCAAACATCCTATTGCTGTACGACAGCCAGTATACCGTTCGCTATCCCGCCATTGACGCGCTCGTGCCCGCCGCTCACGTGCTGACGGTGGACACCGCCGTGATCGGGCGCGGCAGGGCGAGCGATTGGTTGGATGCGATGGCGGCCAACGCCAAGCTATTTGAAAACATCACGGAGGGAGAGCTATGAGCGGTTGCGGACTGCACTGTCTGAAGATCAATCACATCACCGTGCGGGTCGGCGATGCCGAGCCCGTACGGGACGTCAGCCTGCACGCGCATTGCGGTGAGATCACCGCGATCATCGGGCGCAACGGCGCGGGCAAAAGCACGCTGTTTAGGGCGATCCTCGGTGAGCTGCCTCACGAGGGCGAGGTCATCTTTACGGGACACGGCGGCACGCCGACCAAGGCGCGCCCCCGCATCGGCTATGTCCCGCAGAGCTTGAACGTCGACAGCGGCTCGCCCGCGACGGTGCTGGACGTCGCCTTGACCTATTCGTCCCGCCGTCCCGTGTTCCTGCCGGTGCCGAAACGCCTGCGTCGCGAGATTGAGGCACATTTTGCCCGTTTTTCCGCGGACGGGCTGTTGGATAAGCCTGTCGGGCGGCTGTCGGGCGGCGAATTACAGCGGGTGCTGCTTGCGCTCGCGACCCGCCCGCACCCCGATATGCTGCTGCTCGACGAGCCCGTGTCGGGCGTCGACCGCGCGGGGCTCGAGGAGTTCTACGCTCTGCTCGAGCAGCTGCGGCAGGACGATATGGTGATCCTGCTCATCTCGCACGATCTCGACTACGTTCGTCGGCGCGCCGACCGTGTGGTGCTGCTCGACCGCGAGATCCTTTCCTCGGGCGCGCCCGACGCGGTGTTCGCCTCGACCGCCTTTCGGCAGGCCTTCCCGACGGGAGGTGAGCGCTGATGGAGCTGTTGTTTTCGTGGTGGCAGTACGATTTTATGCGCACCGCGCTGTGGGCGATCCTGCTGCTTGTGCCGCTGCTCGCTACCCTCGGCACCCTCGTGGTGAATAACGGGATGTCCTTCTTCTCCGACGCGCTCGGGCACTCCGCACTGACGGGTGTCGCGATCGGCGTACTGCTCGGTGTGAGCAATTATTCTTATGTGATGATCGCGTTCGCGGTGGCATTCGCCCTGCTGATGAACCGCATCCGCCACTCCCGCATCGCCTCGACCGACACCGTCATCGGCGTATTTTCCGCCGTCGGGGTCGCACTCGGTCTCGCACTGCTCTCCCGCAGCGGCAACTTTGCCAATTACCAGAGCCTACTCATCGGCGACATCCTCAGCATCACCCCGCGCGAGCTGTGGGTGCTGGGCGGCGTTCTGCTGGTCACGGCGCTTGTGTGGCTCTGCTGCTTTAATGGTTTTCACGCGGTGAGCATCAGCCCCGCGGTCGCCCGCAGTAAGGGCGTGCGCGTCAGCCTGCTCGATAACCTGTTTGTCGTGCTGGTCGCGGTGGTGGTGATGCTTGCCATCCGCTGGGTAGGTCTGCTGCTCATCAACGCGATGCTCATCCTACCCGCCGCCGCCGCGCGCAACGTCGCGCGCAGTATGCGCAGCTATCACCTGTTGGCGCTGATCTTCGGCTTGTTCGCGGGCGTGCTGGGACTGCTGTTGTCCTATTATAACGCCGTCGCCACCGGCCCGACCATCATTCTCGTGCAGGCGGCCTTGTTCTTCGGCACGTTTGCGATGCGAAAGAAATAAACAAAATAACAGTAAACCCCTCGGTTGCACGACCGAGGGGTTTACTTTATGTATAAACTCTTACTGTTTTTACAGTTCGTTTATTCTGCGATATCCTTAATATAACAACGGCGGCGCTTGTGCTGCTCCTTGTCAAACAGCTTCCACTGGGCGAGGATCTTCTCATTGGTCTCCAGCATCGGGCCGGTCTCCGCGTAGCGGATTCCCATCTTGCGTGCGCCCTTCATCATCTCGTCGAGGATGATGGCGTTGAGCCCCGCGCCCTGCAGATCGGGGCGCACCGCGATGAGGAAGAGGTCGACGGTGTCGTTCTTCATCAGCGAGCGCAGTACGCCGACCCAGCCGAAGGGGAGAAAGCGTCCGCGCGAGCGTTGCATCGCCGCCGCCATCGAGGGGGCGCACACACCGAGCGCGACCATCTCGCCCTGCTCGTTCTCGACGAAGCAGGTGGTCTTGGGGGAGAGCAGCGGCAGGAATTTACTCGAGTATTTTTTGACCTGCTTGTCGCTCAGCTCCACCGCGCTGTACAGCGGGGCGTAGGCCTTGTTGACCAGCTCAAACGCCTTGGGTATGATCGGGATATAACCCAGACGGGAACGCACCTTGACAACGTGCAGCTTTTGGCGGCGCTTGACGTGCTCCGCGATGCGGTGCAGCTTTTTCGCGATGTCGCTGTCGGGTGCGGGCGCGTGCAGCTTATATTCGATCCAGTCGATGTCCTTGCGGTAGCCGAGGCGCGTCAGGTGATCGTTGTAATAGGGGTGGTTGTAGTAGGTGATGAACATACTGCGCTTGTCGTAGCCGTCAACGAGCATCCCCTCGCGGTCCATATCGCACCAGCCGAGCGGGCCGTGCACCTGTGTGCAGCCCTTCTCAGCCGCCCACGCCTCCACCGTTGCGAACAGCGCATCGGACACGGCGGGGTCGTCGATGAAGTCCACCTGCGTAAACCGTAAGCGGTTGGTACCCCAGGTGGCGTTGGACTTGTGGCTGAGGATGGCGCCGATGCGTCCGACGAGCTCGCCGTCGCGCTCGGCGATCCAGCAGCGGGACTCGCAATAGTCAAAGGCGGGATTTTTCTTCTTATCCCAGTCCTCGAGGTCGTCCCCGAACATCGCGGGGACGAAATAGGGGGACTCCTTGTACAGCTGATTGGGGAAGTCGACGAAACGGCGCAGATCGCGCTTGGTCGTCACCTCGCGCACGGTGACGGATGTCGCCGCGCGAGTCGCTTGTGCTGTGGGCATAATAACACTCCCTCTCCGACATCGCTATTGCCGCAGGCGATGCCGACAAGAGGTATTTTACACGTTTTTGCGCTTTTTGTCAATCTTTTGCGGCGTGTCGGGCGCGGCAAAGCCGCTGCCGAGCACCTCGTCGGCGGTGAGCAGCAGCACGAATGCCGCGGGGTCGACGGCGAAAACGAGCTGCTTTAAGGTGAACAGCTCAGTGCGCCGCACGGCGCAGAGGATGACCTGCTGCGGCGTGCCCGTAAACCCGCCGCTCGCAGTGAGCAGTGTCACCCCGCGCGACAGCTCGTCGAGCACGCGACGGGTGATGTCCGCGTGACGGCGGCTAATGATGAGCACCGTCTTGCCCCGCCGTCCGCCGTAGACGAGGCGGTCGGTGATGAGGCTTGCGACATAGACGAGGATGATGGCGTAGAGCGGGCTTTCCATCTCGCGGTAGACGAGCGCGGAGAGGGCGATCACTCCGCCGTCGAGCAGCAGGATGAGCCGCCCGATCGGGATGTGCGGCCAGCGGCGCTCAAGCAGGCGCGCGACCACCTCGGCACCACCCGTCGTTGCGCCGCGCGAGAGGATGAGCCCGAGCCCCACCCCCGTCAGCACTCCGCCGAACACCGCTGCGAGCAGTCGATCGCCCGAGAAGGGAGGCGCGATGCCCGCGATGGTATCCATCACCAGCGAGGAGAGCGCAAGCCCCAGCAGGGTGCGGGCGGCGAAATCCCGCCCGAGGCGCCACCACGCGATGAGGATGAGCGGAATGTTGACCGCGACGGTGAGCGCGCCTATGGGTAGCCCCCACAGGAAGTTTGCGAGGGTAGCAAGCCCCGTCACCCCGCCCGGCGCGATGTCGTTGGGCGCGGAGAACAGCGACACCGACAGCCCGAAGCATCCGCTGCCCGCCGCAATAACCACGATATCCGCCGCCGTGCGGCGCAGAGCCATCGACCGTTTCATCGGCACCCCTCCTTTTTTCACAGTGTGCCCGATTACGGTGGAAAAATCCGCAAAAAACCGCGTCCTCTTTGCCAAAGAGGGCGCGGTTGCTTAATTATTTCCCGACGAAGCTGTCGAGCTTGTTGACGAGGGTGGCGTTGCGGGTGGCGGAGATGTTGTTGAGCACCAGCACGTCCTGCACGCCGTTGTTCTTCACAAAGGCGGTGAAATCCTCGATGAAATAGCGGAAATCGAGCACGTACACCTTGTGATAGATGGTGGAGAGGTAGGGGGCGAGGGCGTTGCCGTAGGATTCCTTGATCAGCACGACCGACGAGCCGTCGGTGACGTCCTCGTTGGTGATGCAGGAATAGGCGTTGTCACCGCCGATGAAGGTGCTGTATTTGTAGCGGGGATTCCAGCCCGTGACGTCGGTGATGACCGGATACGCGGCGGCCGAGGCGACGGTCTTGCCGCGCACCATCGAGATGTTGCCCTGTGGCTTGTAGGCGTAGACGGTGTCGCCGCCGAGCTTTAGCCCCGCGTTTTGCGTCTGTGAGTAGAACGAGCCGAGGAAGCCGCCGAACGCCAGCTCTTCAAAGTCGGCGAGTGGGGGCGGGGTCTTGCCCTTGAGCCGCGCGAATTCCGCAAAGGCGTAGTACGCGCCGCGCGCCGTCCAGTGATGGTCGGTGTGGAAATAGAGGTACTCATTGCGGTGCGCGAGCAGAGTGTCCCGCACCTCGACGGGGGTCACCTTGTCCGACAGCGAGCCGACCATATAGGCGATGGCCTTGCCCTGATCGGAGGAGTTAGCGGGACGGGCGTCGGGTTCGAGCATCACGTCGATGGAGGTCGGCGCGATCATCGAGTAGACATTGACGCCCTCGAGCTTTGCGCCCGCGCGGTTAAGGATGCCGATATACTGATCGGCGGTCGAGCGCACGAAGTTATAATACTCATACGCGGTATCGCCCTTGACGATGATCGCGCCGAGGCTCTGGTTCTGCTGCAGCACGGCGGGGTCGACCGTGGTGGCCGTGGTCTCGCCGCTCGCCGTGGCGGTGGTTGTCGTCGTGACGGTCGTTGTCGTCGTGGTCACCGCGGTTGTCGTCGTAGTGGTGACGGTCGTGGCAGTGGTCGAGGTCGGGCGGGTCGGCGCATCGGGGATCTCGTCGCCCTCCTGCACCGTGCCGTGGATGGTCTCGCCCTGCAGACCGAACGCGCCGCGCAGGGCACTGCTCATCTCGACGAAGGTCTCGCGCGCGGGAAAGGTGTCGGAGAACCACAGCGAAATATCGTCAAAATAGCGGCCGCTCGCGAGCGCTTCCCACGAAAAAACGGGAAATTTCGCCAGTTCCCGTTGCTCAAACGCCGACTCGGTCGGGCGCAGCGGGATGATCCACACGGTCACCGCCGCCACGGCGACGAGTGCGACGGACACCAGCACCCGCGTCGGGTGCAGCCACGCGGTGCGGGGGCGCTTTTTGGTCTCTGCAAGCAGAGCGGGAGAGATTTTCATCGTGTTACGCCCCTTTCATCAGAATTGGAAATACAAAAACGGGTTGTAGCTGTTGCCGACGAGCATCACGGTGGACACAAACAGCAGCACAAGCGGCCAGACGAGCTGCGCGACCGAATAGGATACCGCCGCCACGCGGTTGCGCTCGCCGATCCGAGCCCAGCCGCGGCTGAGCACGGCAAACAGCGGGGTGGCACACACCACCGCCGCAGGCAGGAAGAAGGCGTGGTTTTTGATGAGGGTGGTCGCCTCGAAGCTCGACCACGCACCCGCGCCGAACATTCCGCGCAGGACTGCCCATATCACATCCATCTCTTGAAAGCGGAACAGCACCCAGCCGAAATATACCACGATGAGGGAGTAGAGCACGCCGACAGCGGGCGCTTTTTTCAGTACCCTGCCGAGGAAGAGGGTCTCCGCCGCGAGGAACACGAAGAACCACAGCCCCCACAGCACGAAATTCCAGCTCGCACCGTGCCAGAGACCCGTCAGCGCCCACACGACCAGCATATTAAACAGCGTGCGCGCCGTCGAGCAGCGGCTGCCGCCGAGCGGGATGTACACGTAGTCGCGGAAGAAGGTGGACAGCGACATATGCCACCGCCGCCAGAATTCCTTGATCGAGCGGGCGATGTAGGGGTAGTTAAAGTTCTCGAGATAATGAAAGCCGATCATCCGCCCCATACCGATCGCCATATCGGAGTAGGCGGAGAAGTCGAAGTAGATCTGCAGCATATAGGCGAGCATACTCACCCACAGCGCCGCCGCGGGTGCCGCCTCGACCGAGGCGAGGGTGATGCTGCCGTCACCGCCCGCGATGAGGGTGTCGGCGAGGTTGCCGCAGGTGTTGGCGATGATGACCTTCTTACCGAGACCGACGCAGAAGCGGCGCACGCCCTCGCTGACGTCCGCCCAGTTAACGCGGCGGGCGGACAGCTCGTTCTCCACGTCGGCGTAGCGCACGATGGGACCCGCGATGCACTGGTGGAACAGCGATGCGTACAGCAGCACCGTGGTAAACTTCCGCTGAGCGAGCACCTCGCCGCGGTAGACGTCGATGACGTAGGAGAGCAGCTGGAAAGTGTAAAAGGAGATGCCGATGGGCAGCGCGATTGCGGGGATGGGGGAATCCGCGCCGAAGATGGCGGCGACGTTATCCGCGGCGAAGTTTAAGTACTTGAACACCCCGAGGGTGCCGAGGTTGACCGCGCAGGCGAGCACGAGCCACAGCTTACGGTTGCCTTTGGGCATCTGCAGGGCGAACAGCCAGTCGAAGAACGCCATCCCGATGAGCAGCAGCATATAGACGGGCTCGCCCCATGCGTAAAACAGCAACGAGAATATCAGCAGGATGACGTTGCGCGCGGGTATGGTGCGTGCGAGCGCGTACAGCGCCATACACAGCGGAAAGAACGCGTATAGGAAGAACAAGCTCGAAAAAACCATCGTTGTCACCTCAACCCTAACAATACAAGACCATTGTACACCTTGTCGAAATAACGCGCAAGGGGAGAAGCGTATCTTTTTTGTATGATTTACGAAAAAAATCCCGACCGCGGACGGTCGGGATTTTTGGGACGAATTTTTATTCCTCCACGCACAGCGCGAACAGCTCGCGCACGCGGTCGATTTGATCGGACAGATATAACCAGCCGAACAGCGCTTCCAGCCCCGTGGCGTTGTGGTAGTCCGCGCCCGAGCGGGCAGTGTGGGCGTTGCGCCCGCGCTTGAATACCGCTTCCTCCTGCTCGGTGAGTACGGGCAGGATGCGCTTGATGGCGGCGGCCTGCGCCTCGGCGCGCACCTCGGCGACCGCCAAGCGGTGCAGGTCACCCACAGGGCGGTTCGCCTGCGCGAGCAGACGCTCACGCACCATCAGGCTGTACACGCCGTCGCCGACGAAGGCGAGCGCGAGCGGGCTTAAGGTGTGGATGTCCACGTCCTTCGGATATAAACGTTCCATAGCAGTCCCACCTTTAGTTGACAAACTCAAATTCGAGGTCGTAGATGCTGACGGTGTCGCCCTCCTGCACCCCTGCCTCGCGCAGGGCATCGATAACGCCCGTGCCCTGCAGCAGACGCTCAAAGTATTGCAGGCCCTCGTCGTCGGCGAAGTTGATGCCGCGCAGGATGTTAAGCAGCCACTGGGCCTCGACGAAGAACACGCCGTCGCGGTTCGTGATGTTGACGCCGCGGCTTTCGATGGCGTCGACGTCGGGAAGCACCTCGGCCTCCGCCTCAAAGCGGCGGATGGGGGGCAGCTGTCCGAGCAGGATGCCGAGGCGGCGTGTGAGCTCGTCGGTGCCGTGCGCGATGGGCGCCATCAGCGGGAAATACTCGTACCCGCGCTCGCGCATCGCCGCCTCGAACGCGGCCAGCTGCTCGTCGGTTGCGAGGTCGCATTTGTTACCCGCGACGATCATCGGACGCTGTGCCAGCTCGGGGTTGAATTTTTCCAACTCTTCGTTGATGGTGTCGAAATCCGCGAGCGGGTCGCGCCCCTCGCTGCCCGCGACGTCCACGATGTGCACGAGCAGGCGGCAACGCTCGACGTGCCGCAAAAATTCGTGTCCGAGGCCGACGCCCTCGCTTGCGCCCTCGATGACGCCGGGGATGTCCGCCATCACGAAGGCGTTGCCGATGGGCGGACGCACCACGCCGAGCACGGGGGTGATGGTGGTGAAGTGGTAGTTGGCGATCTGCGGCTTTGCCTCGCTGACCACCGAGATGAGGGTGGATTTGCCCACGTTGGGAAAGCCGACGAGGCCCACGTCCGCAAGGAGCTTGAGCTCCAGACGGATCTCCTTTTGCTCACCGGGGATGCCGGGCTTGGAGAAGCGGGGCACCTGACGGGTGGCGGTGGCGAAATGGCGGTTACCCCATCCGCCGCGCCCGCCGCGCGCCGCGACGAAGGGCTCGTCCCCCGAGATGTCCGCCATCAGGCGGCCGGTCTCGTTATCGTACACCAGCGTGCCGCGCGGCACCTTGATGATACAGTCCTCGCCGTTGCGGCCCGAGCAGCGGTTGGTGCCGCCGTTCTCGCCGTGGGTGGCGGCGTATTTGCGCTGATAGCGGAAGTCGGACAGCGTGTTCATCCCGTCGTCGGCGACGAACAGGACACTGCCGCCCTTGCCGCCGTCGCCGCCGTCGGGGCCGCCCGCCGCGACGAATTTCTCGCGGTGGAAGGCGACCGCGCCGTCGCCGCCGTTGCCCGCCTTGATCTTAATAATGGCTTTATCGACGAACATTGGGAATTGCCCCCTTTCTGGATGTTAGATATTAGATGTTAGATGCCGGACGTTGGATGATGGGCACAAAGCCTCCCTCAAAGAGGGAGCCAAATGGGCTTGCGTATGTCGAAAATGCTATTGTACGGGGCGCTACCCACATCGCCCCGTTTAGGTTAGCACAAATTTGACGGGGCGATGTGGGCATCGCCCCCTACGATTATACCACAAGTTTTCGGACAATTACACGAAAAGATCCCCGCCGTGGAACACAGCGGGGATCTTCGCATTACTGCTTCTCGTAAACGCTGACGCGCTTGCGATCCTTGCCCATGCGCTCAAAGCGCACCACACCGTCCGCCAGAGCGAACAGGGTGTCATCGGAACCGATGCCCACGTTCGTGCCGGGGTGGATGTGGGTGCCACGCTGACGAACCAGGATGTTGCCGGCCAGAACGAACTGACCGTCGGCACGCTTCACGCCGAGGCGCCTGGACTCGGAATCACGGCCGTTCTTGGTGGAGCCAACGCCCTTCTTGTGGGCGAACAGCTGCAGGTTCAGTCTTAACATAGGAATTACACCTCCGAATTCATTAGTGGAACTGTATCCGCGTGGGATACTCTTCTGACAGTGCCTGGATGTGGAGTCGAAAACCGGAAAATATATCTTGACACTTCTCTGCATCCCGTGCCAATCGCAGGTACAAAAAACCCGAACGAGAAGCGATGGTAGCAGGAGCACCGATGATCTCTGTAATGGTGTTGGCGGTCATTTCCGCCGCAGAGGAAACCGCCGCGCACAGAATGTCGCGCCCCATCACATCGGTCTCGGCATGTCCACTGATTTGAAACCCGTGAACAAGGCCATCGATGATTTTAAACCGGACCCGAATCATAATCAGGCGTTGATGGTGTCGATCTGCACCTTGGTGTAGGGCTGACGGTGACCCAGCTTGCGGGCCTTGCCCTTCTTCGGCTTATAGGTGAAGACGGTGATCTTCTTACCCTTGCCGTTTTTCAGCACATGAGCGGTGACCGAAGCGCCGTCCACATAGGGAGCGCCGACCTTCAGGTTCGCATCGTCGTGCAGAGCGATCACCTTGTCGAAGGTGACGGTGTCTTCCTCAGCAGCATTCAGCTTTTCAATGAACAGAGTGTCGCCATTCTGAACCTTGTACTGCTTGCCGCCGGTTTCAATGATTGCGTACATAGGCGTACCTACCTTTTCTATAGACTCGCTGAGCGGGGCGGACGGGAGCGTCGCTTGTGCCCAAAAGGGCGCCCGTTACATGCGGCAACAGCCATTTTAGCATACAAATCAGCGGATGTCAACACCTTTTTGGGTTTTATTTCTATTATATATAATAGGCAGCCGAAACGGGCGCGTCGCAGCAGCGCAAGCCCCTACAGCGTCACCCCACATCGGCGCCAGCCCCCCTTGCCTCTCCCTTTGGGAGAGGTGGCACGGCGTAGCCGTGACGGAGAGGGCATTTGAAACGGGCGATTCGTGAATCGCCCCTACGGATTTGCCGTAGGTTACGCGGTAGCCGCAAGACGGACCGTCCGGAGGCCGGTCCCTACAACCTCTCTCCCACCCGCGGCGGTCGCGGCAGCGTAGGCTCCCTCTGAGAGGGAGCTGTCAGCCGCTAGGCTGACTGAGGGAGTTCTCTACAGACACAACACAAAACCACAAGACTTTCGCAACTCCCTCCGTCTTTTTCTGTGGTTAACAC
>JAZSHK010000095.1:0-4059 GCA_045533185.1 Acutalibacteraceae bacterium
CTTGTCCGCAATGCTCATCACGCGTCACCTCCGATCAGCGTCGCCTGCAGAGCGAGGATGCCGTCGAGCGCCGCTTCGATGTCGCCAAGCTGCTCATCGGTATACGTTTTAGCGTTGCCTTCTGCAAGCGCGACCCTTTCATCGGTGTATGTTTTGGCCGCAGAGACAAACTCCGTCTGCTCCTCAGGGGTGAAGTAATCCACGCCTTTGACAGGGGTATAACCGGCCTCACCGGTCTCGCCCTTTTCGCCCTGCGGGCCCTGCGCGCCGGTCTCGCCCTTTTCGCCTTGAGGACCGACCTCGCCCTTTTTGCCCGGCAGGCTTGCGATCTCCACGATCTCCCCGTCGGGCTTGCGTACTCTCAACAGTGCCATTGACCTCACTCCTTTCTTATCCCGCCGAATCGGTCGTCTTGGTGTACTTAACGGTCACAAAGCCGATTTTAGACGAGCCATCCTCCGACGGTGCGATGCTGATATACATACAATTGTCGGCCTCACCTGCGTAGCATTGAATGTCAGAAGTCGCATACGCTAAGGTGTTCCCGCTGGTCGCGCCCTGCTCCACCAAGCTTGCCGAAAGAATTCTGTCCAAGTTACTAACATACGTGTTGTAGGTCTTGTAGGTCGTGCTCGGCATCGTGCCGACCGCAAACTCCTGCACGTACACGGGCTTACCGCAGTTGCGTTCCACGGTACGGTATTCCGTCCCCACCATCATCGGCGGGTTGAGCCATTCGGTCACGCCGTTCACCGTGCGATAGAAGCAGCCCGCATAGGATGTGCTTTCCTTGGCGAGCTTGTCCACATACGCCTTGACGACCTTCGTCTTGGGCACGTTTTCGCTGGTATCGCTCATCGCGTTGTCCAGCAACAACGCCTCCCCCTCGGGATCGATCTGAATGACTGCCGCCGCGGGCATATCGCCGCTGCCGACGTAGACACCGTGAACATTATCCGCCCACTCCTTGGCGTCGTCGATCATCTCCTCGATCTTATCCTGCGCCGCCTGCTCAAAGGCCTGCACCATTGCCTGCTCCATCTGCTCGTGCTCCGTGAGCGGGATCGGTGCTGCGGGCGATGCCCCGACCGACGGCGCGACGGTAAACAGCATCATCGCCGATTTTTTGACCTCGCCGTTCGGCCCGACAGCGCGCAGCGTCGCGCGCAAAAGCCCCGGCAGTTGCGTCTGCTGGCTGAGCACCGTCCACACAAGCCGAATGCCGTCCTCCCGCACCAGCTTTGCCAGCGGCGCAATATCGGTCTTGGCCTTGCAATCCACGGTGATATCCTGATCGGTATAGCTTTCCTTATTGATATTAGCGGTCGCCGACACGGTCGTGCCGTCCGCGTTGACCTTCTCGGTGGTCGTCTGCTGGGTCGTCTGAATCTCGCGCGGTTTTTCTACGGTCGTCACCGTCGACAGATCAAATGCCAGATCCAGATAAAACGCATACTCCCGATAACTGAGATCGGGCAAGAAGAACTCCCGCGTGACCGACTCGTGCTCGCCGACATAGGCGATGGTCTTATCCTCAGGCGGGATCGCCGCGATCCAGTTCGTTAGCTTGATCATCCCATAACTCCTTTCTGTCTTCCCACCAGCGACACAAAACGGTATGCAGCCGCGCGGTGTCAAGCGCCGTGGGTGCGATAATCCGCACCGACGCCTCTCCTTTTCCCATCCTATTATGTTGCCGTTGGGTTCTTTGTTTGTTATTCACCCTACTCACCTCGGTACACTATATGAAACAGCAGCCGCGTTCACCCCACGCAGCTGCTGTTTTTTGTGTACAATTCTATTGTAAACGAACATTTGTTCTATGTCAAGAGGTTTCGGCTATTTTTCTTCGCCGCCGCATATAAATCCGTTGAGGTGAGGACGATGAACGCGGCGATGTATCTGCGCAAAAGCCGTGCGGACGACCCGCACGAGGCGGCCGAAGTCACTCTGCGACGGCACGAGGACACCCTGCGGCAGTTAGCGGCACGCGAGGGCATCCGCATCGTCGCCGTCTACCGCGAGGTGGTGTCCGGCGATCGGCTGTGCGCCCGCGAACAGATGCAGCGACTACTCGCCGACTGCGCGGACCGCAGGTTTGACGGCGTGCTGTGTATGGACATCGACCGTCTCGGGCGCGGGTCGATGGCGGAGCAGGGATACATCCTCAACACCCTCAAAACCGCAGGCGTGCGCATCATTACGCCCCGTAAAGTATATGACCTTAACAACGATCTCGACGAGACCTATTCGGAATTCGAGAGCTTTATGGCGCGTCAAGAGCTAAAGCTCATCAAGCGCCGTCTGCAACGCGGCGTGCGGCGCACGGCAGAGGAAGGTGGCTTTCTCTCCCTGCCGCCCTATGGCTATAAGCGCGCCGTCATCGACGGGCGACCGTCGCTCGAGCCCGTCGATGAGGAAGCCGAGGCGGTGCGGCTCATCTTCGCGTGGTACACACGCGAGGGGCTCGGCTGTCAGCAAATTGCCGAGCGGCTCAACGCGATGGGATTTCTTCCCCGCCGTGCCGCCGCGTTCGGACGAACGGCGGTGCTGGATATCCTTGCAAACCCCGTCTACTGCGGGCGGGTACGGCGACAGAGCGCGGACGGTACGCTGGACACCGAGGGCCTGCATCCGCCGATTATCGGCGAACGAGAATTTTCCGATGCCGCCGCAATTCGCCGCGCGCGGGCGCATCCGCCGACCGCGAAAAGAACGCTGCAAAACCCGCTCGCGGGGCTGATCGTCTGCGGCTTTTGCGGCGCACCGTTGCAACGCCTGCCCGCGAGCCGCACGCGGCGGCAGGAAAGCCTTGCCTGCCCGCGAGCGGGGTGCAACGTTGCCTCACGGCTCGGTGCGGTCGAGGATGCCGTAGCCGCAGCATTGCTGCCGCTGTTACCGTCCACCATCGAGCCGAAGGCAGCCGCCACCGCACCGCGCGACCCCGCCGCCCTGAGGCGGCAGCAGATCGAACATCAACAGGCGCGGCTGTATGCGCTCGTGGAGCAAGGTATATATACCCCCGAGGAATTTACCCGCCGCCGCGCGGCACTGGAAGAACAGCGCGGCGCTCTGCCGGCAGCGCCGTCGCCCGTGCCGTCCCCCATCACGATCGACACCGCGTCCGCCTACACCCGCGCTGATGCCGCTGGGAGAAACGCCTTTTTGCGGTTATTTATCGAAAAAATCACTTATATAAAATCGGCAGACGCTTTACCTGAGGAGTTTGAGTTGAAGATTGAAATGAAATAAGCATCGACAGGACGGGCCGCCGAGGACGTCGGCCCCTGCAATGGTGTTTCGGTTTTATGTAAACCATACATCGTGCCGTAGGAGCAGATGCCCACATCCGCCCGTTTTTACACAAATGATTTCGCTCTTGTCGGCTATTCTTCACAACAACTGTCATACACCCGACCGGCATCCACACAGACGGCCTCTTTACATCCGTTGTCACGGACAAACTTGGGTTCCGCCATAGAGATTCCTCCTATTCAAATTTTCGAGCGCGTCGCACGGCGCGCGGAGCCGCCCGACTCTGTCTCAATACCAATGTATGTCACCCACCGCGGTTTTGTTCCCGGGAATTTACGGTCGGCTATGCAAAAAAAGGTGGTTACAGACAACTGTCTGCAACCACCTTTTCCTATATCGTTATTTCGCCGTCAGCTTGGCGTAGTTCGCCATCAGCTTCTTCTGTCCGACCTTATCGAACTGAATGACTAATAGCATATCCCCCGCCATCGGGGTCATCCCCATAATGACGCCCTCACCGAAGCTCGCATGGGCGACACGGTCGCCCACCTGCCACGCACACGCGGTCGCGGGTCTTGCCGCCGCGCTCGCCACCGTGACGCGGCTGCCCGTCGGGCGATCCCCCGTCGAGCGGAACGCCTCGTGGCTGTGCTGTGCGGCGGCGGTCTTGGTGTAGCCCTGCCTATTGTACGAATGATCATAGCTACCGTAGCGCGAGCCGCCCATCCCGCCGCCGAAGTCCACCGTCGCAGGCCGACGGCGATCGATCTCCTCGGTCAGCTCGTGCGGGATCTCGCGCATAAA
>JAZSHK010000150.1:0-4951 GCA_045533185.1 Acutalibacteraceae bacterium
AGCGTCCACAGAACGGACAGCGCAAGACCGATCAGCGCCGTGAGCACACGCACCGTCAGTGCAAGGCGACCCTTCACCTGCAGTGAGCGGCAGGCAGCCAGCACCATCGCCGTGCCGAGGATGTGCCCGTTGGACGCCATCACCGCGGGGGCCTCAGCGCACTCCTCCGCGATCAACTGATCGTACAGACGCCCCGCCACCGCGGGCAGCACGTCCACATAGTACTCATCTAAATCGAAATCGCGGCAAAGATCTGCCGCAGTGATATTCGGGTCATTGGAACGCACCAGCAGGGTCACCTTGGCGCGGCACAGCTCGTGCAAGGCATCGCCGATGCTCTCATCGGGCAGATAGCTGACCACGAACATCGCCGACAGCTCGCCCGCCGTGGAAAGATACACCAAACGGCGGCCGTTCTTCGCATAGCGTGCCTCATAGTCGGACGAGGGCACGTCCACGCCGTGGTTCTGCAGCAGGCGGCGGTTACCGACCAGCACGCGGCGGCCGTCCACCCAGCCCGAAAGCCCCATCCCCTGCTCATAGACGAGGCTGTCCACCTCGTGCAGAAGCTCTTCCTTATTCTGAATAATGCGGCGGAAGATCATCGACAGCGGACCGCCCGCGCGAATCGAAAGCGAGGCGGCGTCCAAAATCGCCGCGTCAATATGCATCCCCGAGAAGGTCTTGATGCCGTGCAACAGCATACTCTCATCGGGATACAGATCCGCCACATCCACCACCAGCGCGTCGGGGCGGCCGAAGGTATCCACCGCCTGCCAGCCGACCAAAAAGCCGCCCTTGCGCAGCATACGGCGGCAAGCCCTCTTCATTGGCAGTTGCATCGAAAGCAGCACCGAGAAGGACGACAGACACAGCATAAACACAAAGGCGCTCAGCCACTGCCAGAAGCCGCCGTCAAGCCGCCCTGCCGCCAACAACGACAGCGACAAGACCAGCGACAGACCCAGCGTGATCGGCACGCCGAACCTTGCGTAGCGGTCACCGCCGTCCTCCTCATACGCGTTGTTGAGATACGAGGAAAGGAACGCGCTGCGGCGGAAATACGCCACATCTGCGGTATCCTCGACGGTTACGCGGCGACCGATCTCCAGCGCCGCCTTTTCGTCCTCGATAAGGGCAGCGGAATACTTCTCCCCCTGATAAGACACAAAGGAGAAATTCTCCCGTATGCGCGCGACCTTCACGAGCTGGCCCGCGGCATTAAACACCATCAGAAGGCCCGCCAGCGGCGCAAACACCGGCAGCGGCGCTTCCATATTGATGAAATGCAGGATCAGCCCGCACAGCGACACCGCAACACCCATCGCGGGGGCCGTATCATTATTCGCCTGCAGGGTGAACAGCCCCGACAGGCCGCGGGCGACGGCGGTGTAGTTGAGCACCACCATCAGAATGAGGCAAAACACGTGCGCCGTGAGATACCCGACACCCGTGATGGGAGATTGACCGATGTTTACCGTCACCAGCGTGAGCAGCAGAAGCACCAGCTCCAGTCCCGCTGTCAACAGCAGACCGACCAAGCCGGTGCGCCAGCGATACTGCATCTCCAGCCGAACGGCGTCCGTGGTATCGTAGCCGGTGAAGTCCTCGATCTCCGTCTCTTCCTCAGGCTCCTCGACGACCTCCTCCTCGGGCTCGTTCTCCTCTTCCTCATCGCCGTCGAGCACGAACT
This sequence comes from Acutalibacteraceae bacterium, assembly GCA_045533185.1. Lineage (GTDB taxonomy): Bacteria > Bacillota > Clostridia > Oscillospirales > Acutalibacteraceae > UBA5905. The sequence goes on from JAZSHK010000150.1 coordinate 1,694, forward strand.
CGCGCACCTTCTCCTGACGGGCACGCTGCAGGCGTTCGGCGGGGTCCTCGTCGTCCTGCTCGGCAGGCTCCCTGTCCTCAACGTCCTCCACCCGTACCAGCTCCTCGAGCGAAAGCTGATCAGGCAGCTGTTCGGGAGTGGGTGCCGTCTCGGGGGTCGCCTCGACCGCAGGCACGGGGGCAGGCTCTTCCTTATTGATCTCCACCACGCGGGTGACATCCTCTACCACGGGAGCGGCGGGACGCATCGCGGGCATAATAACCGTCACGGGCTCGACCGTTGTAACGGCAGGAACGGGCTCAGCGATCTCCTCGACGGGCTCCTCTGCGGCCTCTTTAACGACCTCATCGGCGGGCAGCGTTTCACGGCCCGAGGAAATGTCCATACTATCCTCGATCGCCTCCTGCGATTCGACCGTCTCGACCGAAACCTCACGCGGCGACTCCTCAGGAGACGGCTCTTCGGTGTGATACTGACCGATCGGCTTTAGCCCCCAATCGGCCCACGCCTCCTCAATGATGTCATCCGCTTCCTCTTCCTCTTCGCGGCGCTTAAGCCAGCCGAACAAGGCCCGTTTCTTCTTCGGAGGGGCAGCGAACTCCGCCGCCGCGTCCGGCACGACGGCGTCCTCTGTCAACTCAACGGGCAACGGCTCCTGCGTTACCGTTTCCACCTCGGCGGGCTCTTGCGCAGGTTCATCGGCGGACTCTTCCGCGGGCTCTTCGAACGGCGGCTCAGTCGGCTCTTCGACCTGCGCGGCCTCATCGACGGGCGGCTGGCTATCCTGCGGCTCCTCCTTGGGGGCAGACGGCGTTGCTTCCGCCTTTTTCTTCAACAATTCATTTACCAGTTCATCCAGGTCGATATTCCCTTTTTGCAATCCGTCTTGCATTATGCGAATTCTCTCCTTTTCACTGCCTTAAATTCTAATATTATCCGCGATTGATGGCTTTGATCCCTTTGCGCTGGCGCGCCGCCTCGTACAGCACGATGCCGCACGCAACCGAGGCGTTGAGAGAGTTGATGCGCCCGCTCATCGGCAGGGACAGCACAAAATCGCAATTCTCCCGCACCAGACGGCTGACGCCGCGCCCCTCCGAGCCGACCACCAGCGCCATCGCGCCCGTCAGATCGGTCGAGCACCAATCCTCGCCGTCCATATCCAGACCGTAGACCCACATCCCGCGCTTTTTCATCTCTTTCAGCGCGTCGGTGATGTTCGCCACCCGCGCGACGGGGACGTATTCCACCGCGCCCGCGGATGCCTTATACACGGCACCCGTCAGGCCGACCGAGCGACGGCGCGGCACCACCACGCCGTGCGCTCCCGCTGCCTCAGCGGTGCGCAGGATCGCACCGAGATTGTGCGGATCCTCCAACTCGTCACAGACGATGAAGAAGGGCGGCTCACCCTTCTCCTCGGCGACGGCAAACAGCTCCTCGAGCGTTACGTAATCCTTGCACGCGGCGATCGCGATCACGCCCTGATGATTGGGCGCCATTGCGTCCAGCTTACGGCTGTCGGTCTCCTTGACGGGAATACCGCTCTCGCGGCAGCGGGCGACGATCGCACCGATGCTCCCCTGCCGTTCGCCGCGTGCGATCAGCACGCTGTCCAGCGGACGGCCGGATTTCAGTGCCTCCATCACGGCGTTGCGGCCGATTATGTGATCTTCATATCGTTTGGGCTCTTGTTGTTCCATACTACGCTCCTACATCCCGATAGATAACACCAAACCCGCTGACACTGAGCGGTTTTGGGTATTTTTCAACCCTTTGGGTATACTAATCCATAATTATGGCATCAGTATACCATATATAGTAGTAAAAAACAAGGCATAACCACAAAAAAATGCAGAAAAATCCAACACATCAATGTCAACCAAACTTTACAAAAAATTTTCCTGTGTAAGAAATGTTTGTTAAACTGTTGACAAAACGACGCAACGAATAGTATAATATTTTGCACCAAAACTCTATGGAGGCTATTCTAATGGAAAACTATTCCGCAATCGCCACCTTTGTCGGCGCGGCAGCGGCTCTGCTGTTCGCTGTCCTCACCGCCCGCAAGGTGCTCCGCTCCCCCGAAGGCACCGATCGGATGAAGGCCATCTCCGCGTCCATCCGTGCAGGCGCCAACGCATTCCTGAAAAGACAGTATGTGATCGTATCCATCTTCTTTGCGGTCGTGTTCGCCATTCTGTGCGTGATGGCCGCCTTCAACCTGCTGACGTGGTTTGTGCCCTTCGCCTTTGTCACGGGCGGCTTCTTCTCGGCGCTGTCCGGCTTCATCGGGATGAAGATCGCCACCGCGGCGAACGCCCGTACGGCGAACGCCTGCCGCGAGGGTCTCAACCGTGGCTTACGCATCGCCTTCTCCGCCGGCTCGGTGATGGGCTTCACCGTCGTCGGTCTGGGACTTTTGGATATTTCGATCTGGTTCTCCCTGCTCAAATTCGTCTTTAACCTGCCCGCGAACGAGATCACGGGCGCGATGATCACCTTCGGTATGGGGGCTTCCTCGATGGCGCTGTTCGCCCGCGTGGGCGGCGGCATCTTCACCAAGGCCGTCGACGTCGGTGCCGACCTCGTCGGTAAGGTCGAGGCGGGCATCCCCGAGGACGACCCCCGCAACCCCGCGGTTATCGCGGATAACGTCGGCGACAACGTCGGCGATGTCGCGGGTATGGGCGCGGACCTTTACGAGTCCTATGTTGGCTCGATCATCTCCGCCGCCGCGCTCGGCGTGGCCGCGTTCGGCAGCTTTGCCGCGCTGTCCCTGCCGATGCTCATCGCCGCGGTCGGTATCCTCTGCTCCATCCTCGGCACCTTCTTCGTCAGCACGAAGGAGGGCGCCTCGCAGAAGAATCTGCTCGCCGCTCTCAGCCGCGGTACCAATCTTTCGGCGATCCTTATCGCGATCGCTTCGTTCCCGCTGGTATATTTCATCCTCGGTGCGGCGAACTGGAAGATGTATTTCGCCATCCTCGCCGGTCTGATCGCGGGCGTGCTCATCGGTCAGGCGACGGAGTATTTCACCTCCGACACCTATAAGCCTACCCGCAAGCTCGCCGCCTCCTCCGAGACCGGCTCGGCGACCATCATTATCAGCGGCATCTCGCTGGGTATGCTGTCCACCGCCCTGCCGATCATCATCATCGCGGTGTGCGTGCTCGTCGCCTACTTCGTGTCGGGCGGTGCGGCTTCCGCTTCGATGGGTCTCTACGGCATCGCGCTCGCCGCGGTCGGTATGCTGTC
>JAZSHK010000036.1:0-4401 GCA_045533185.1 Acutalibacteraceae bacterium
CGGGGATGTTTTTTTGTTTGTGCTGTCATAGCGTGTTCGATTTTTCGGCACAAAACCGTGGGAATTGTTGTTATATATAAAACAAAAAGGCTTGCCGAGCGGCAAGCCTTTTTGCATTTAATTATTCAAATCGTTTTCCACGATTTCGCGCACGCGCTCGCTGATGGCGTCGGTGCGGTTGGCGGTGACGTAGTCCGTCCCCAGCACCTCGACGACCCGAATACGGGCAACGCGGCGATACGGGAGGGAGCCTTTTTCATACCGTACCGTCAGCACCGCGATGGGGCATTTCGCCGTCGTCGCGATCTTGAAGCTGCCGTTGTGGAAGGGGAGCAGTCCCTCACCCGCCTTGTTGCGGGTGCCCTCGGGGTAGATGCCGACGCATAGAGAGCGCTCAACGATGTGCTGTGCCGCCGTCTTGATGGTGGTGACGGCGTTGCGGGGGTTTTCGCGGTCGATGGGCAGGAACGCGGCGTTGCGCATAATGAGCCCGATGAGCGGAATTTTGAAGTTCTCGGGCTTGGACACGAACGCGGTCTCGAAGCCCCGCAGGGCGGCCATCGTCACCAGCGGGTCAAGGTTGGACAGATGATTGCCGACGAGCAGGAACGGACGATCCGTCGGCAGACGGTCGGTGTCCTCGCTGTGCACGCGTGTGCCGCACAGCAGCACCACCCACTCGGCCAACCGGGAGATGAGCCGATAGAACGCGCGCCGCCCCGACGAGGGCATCGCCCCGCGCATAACGCAGGAGCAGAGATGGATAAATACGAGCAGCAGCACGATGAGTATTGCATAGCCGCCGACGAGGGTCAGCGGCAGCCACCACAGCGACAGCGTGGGGATAGCGGCAAAGAGCACCGCCGACGCGGCGACGGTCAAACCACATAAGATAAGATGGATCAGCATAGCACGCCTCCGCAGGATAATTTTCGTGTCAAGTATACCGCATTTTTGCCCTCTCGTCAAGACGCGGGTTGATGCGGTCGCGTCCTCGACGGGCTGTCGAGGTTTGTACAGACCACAACGGGCGGGCGCCCCGACTGCCCGAATGAAGTCTGTACAAAACCATTTGGGCAGGTGAAGGCGCCGCCCCCTGCGGTTTGCTTGGCGGCAAGAGCTGAATGTTTTACAACAAAATGATGTAAAATACATTCATTCTACACCTGTTAGATGTAAAAGTCAATACAACTTTTCGATGTGCGCTACAATAGATGTAGTTTTGAAAAGGAGTAGATCGTATGAATCGAATTAAAGATCTGCGTGAAGACAACGATTTAAGCCAAGCTACCATCGCCAAGGTGATTAAAACCACCCAACAGCAATACAGCAAAATTGAATTAGGAAAATCCGACATCAGCGGAGAAAAACTGAGATTATTGGCAGAGTTTTATAATATATCTGCCGATTATATTCTGGGGTTAACGGATGAACCGCGACGCCTGAAATGAATATAAGCCCTGCCGCGCAAATGAGCGGCGGGGCTTATTCTTGTCCGGGTATTTACATCACCGTTTGTGTTGCCTCATACAGCTTTGCATAATGTCCGCCTTGTTCGAGCAATTCCGTGTGGGTGCCCTGCTCGCGGATGCCCTCGTGGTCGATGTACACGATGCGGTCGGCGTTGCGGATGGTGGACAGGCGGTGCGCGACGACCAGGGTCGTGCGCCCTTTTGAGAGCGCCTCGAGTGCTGTCTGGATGCGCGCCTCGGTGACGGTGTCCAGCGCCGAGGTCGCCTCGTCGAGCAGCAGGATCGGCGGGTTTTTGAGGAAGATGCGGGCGATGCTCACCCGCTGCTTTTGCCCGCCCGACAGCATAATGCCGCGCTCACCGACGAAGGTGTTATACCCCTCGGGCAGCGCCATAATGGCGTCGTGGATCTCCGCCTTTTTCGCGGCCTCCATCACTTCCTCGTCGGTGGCGTCCAGCCGCCCGTAGCGGATGTTCTCCATCACGGTCGCGGCGAAGATCATCACGTCCTGCTGGACGATGCCGACCTGTTCGCGCAGTGAGCGTAGGGTGACATCGCCGATGTCTTGTCCGTCGACGGTGATGCGGCCGTCCGCGATCTCATAAAAGCGCGGAATAAGGTGGCACAGCGTGGTTTTGCCGCCGCCCGACGGACCGACCAGCGCCACTGTCTTGCCCGCGGGGATGTCGAGGTCGACGTGCTCGAGGACGTTAATGCCCTCGTCGTAGTGGAAGGTGACGTCCTCGAGGCGGATATGCCCGCCGTCGCAGACGAGCGGCTTGGCGTCGGGCTTGTCGGTGATGTCGGGCTCGACCGCCATCAGCTCCTGAAAGCGCAGGAAGCCCGCCATACCCGTCGTGTACTGCTCGACGAAGTTCGCAAGCTTGCGGATCGGGGCGAGGAAGGACGAAATATACATCGTGAACACCAGCAGGTCGACGTATTCGAGCTTCTGCCCGATGATGAGCAAGCCCCCCGCGGCGATGACCGCGACGTTGATGAGGTTGGTGATGATGTCCGAGCCCGCACCGAAGATGCCCATCTGCTTATAAAAGCCGTTGCGGGCGGTGCGGTAGGCGTTGCTGCCCGCCTGAAAGCGCTCGAGCTCGTACGGCTCGTTGGTGAACGCTTTGGCAGTGCGCACTCCCGAGATGCCCGACTCGATGTCGCTGTTGATGATGGCGATCTTCTCCTTGACCTTGCGGCTGGATGCGCCCATGTGCTTGCGGCGCATCACCGTGAAGCCGATGAGCAGCGGCACGAGCAGGGTGATGACCAGTGCCAGCTCCCAGCGGATGGAGAACATAATGATCACCGAGCCGACGAGGGTGATGATGGAAATAAACAGATCCTCGGGGCCGTGGTGTGCGAGCTCTACTACCTCGAACAGGTCACTGATGACGCGGGACATCAAGGAGCCCGTGCGGTTTTTGTCGTAAAAACGGAAGGACAGCTTCTGCAGATGTGAGAACAGATCCCGCCGCATATCCGTCTCCATATACACGCCGAGCATATGCCCCTTGTAGGTGACGAAGAACTGAAACGCTCCCTTGACGATATACGCCGCGACGAGGAGGATCATCCACACGTAGAACGCGCGGAACGCCCCCGCGGGCAGCAGGGTCTGGAGCGCGTGCTTGGAGATGAGCGGGTACACCAGATCCACCGCCGCAATGAAAAACGCGCAGACAAGATCCAGTATAAACAGCCGCAAATACGGCTTGTAATAAGCAACAAACTTTTTTATCATCGTTATCCCTCCGTAGAACGCTTTTATTATAATCCTCTTTATGTAACTTTGCAAGAGATTTGCGCATAATAGGCTCGACCGCCTCCATATTCTAAAGCGGAGGGGATCACCATGTTTTTAATTGTAAAACGAACGCACGCGTACGTGGCCGCGGCGGCGTGCGTGGCACTGGTGGCGGGGATGCTGTCACTCGGCGCCCACCGTGAGCAGGTGGCCGCCACCGCCGCGGGCGCGGACAACTGGGGGATGAGCTTTCAGCAGGAGGGACAGCCGCCGGTCACCAACGCCTCCGCCGAGGAACTGGCGCAATACGACACGTATTATCTCGGCGATACGGCGAAAAAGACGATCTATCTCACCTTTGACGCGGGGTATGAGAACGGCTACACCCCCGCCATTCTCGACGCGCTCAAAAAGCACCGCGTGCAGGCGGCATTTTTCGTCGTCGGGCATTATCTTGAGACCGCGCCCGAGCTGGTGAAACGAATGGTCGCTGAGGGGCACATCGTCGGCAACCACACCTACCATCACCCCGATATGTCCGCCATCCGTGACGAGGCGGTGTTTCGCGCGGAATTAGGGCAGACCGAGGCGCTGTATAAGGAGCTCGTCGGCGCAGATATGCCGAAGCTTTACCGCCCACCGCAGGGAAAATACAGCGTCGAAAATCTCAAGACCGCAAAAAAGCTCGGGTATAAAACGCTGTTCTGGAGCCTCGCGTACGTGGACTGGTACACGGATAAGCAGCCGACCGCGCAGCAGGCGTTCGACAAGCTCATCCCGCGCATCCACAACGGCGCAGTGGTGCTGCTGCACAGTACCTCGGCGACCAACGCGCAGATCCTCGACGAGCTGCTGACAAAATGGGAGCAGCTGGGCTATACGTTCGGAAGAATTTCCGAACTTTGCGACGTATAAGGGTACTCTTTTCGGCAATACTGTGATTGGTCGGCAGACCAATCCGGCAGAAAGGAGATCGTACCATGGATAAAGCCAATCACAGCATCCGCTGCACCGTGTCTTCCTGCGTGAACCACTGCGACTGCGAGAACTACTGCAGTCTCGACAGCATTCAGGTCGGCACTCATGAGACCGATCCCAAACAGGATCAGTGCACCGACTGCCAGTCTTTCGTGAAGAAGTAAAGACTCGGTGCACCGAACGCCGCCCCTGCTCACG
>JAZSHK010000081.1:0-26951 GCA_045533185.1 Acutalibacteraceae bacterium
GGTGGAACTCACGCTCCTTATCCCTTTTACACGTGTAAGCATCGCCTCCAATCGGCTCGTTACTTCGGCCTCGATGACACGCGACGAGCCAGCTGGCATCGTGAACGACACCGTCAGCCGAGGCAAGGCGTGCGAGGGCGATAGCTTGACCGGCAACTGCGGAAGCAGTGCCACACCGACCAGTGACAGGCATACGAATGCCACTATCAGCGTAAAGGGCGAGAGGGTACGAATCTTGTTCATCGCAGCATACCGTGTTCGAAGTCAAACCTCTCGGAAAGCGAGACACCGCTCTCGAAATCATGCAACGTCAGCTTGCGTATCTTGTAGTAGTTCAGCCAGTAGTTTTGCAAGGCCGAGATATAGTTCTTCTGTGCCTGCTGCTGACGGTTGAGCGACAGCGTCAGACTGTTCACATCGGCCTTGCCGATGATAAATCGCTGGCGTGTCTGCTCATAGGCCATTACTGCCAGCTCCAACGCCTCCTCGGCACTCCGTATCAGATGCTGCTGTATGTTAAAGTCGCTCACCGTCATCGTCACCTCCTCCTCCAGCTTCAGCTCCTCCTGCCGCGAGGCGATGGTCACCACATTCAGTTCGTTTTTCGCCATGTTGTACCGTCCCTTCCTCACGCCTCAGTCTATCAGCGGGATGGACACGCTGATGTTCACCACATCCTGTTGCAGCGGTTCCCGATAGGCATACCTGAAGCTTTCGGCCACCTGATTGAATCCCACACTGGCATTCACGCTGGCATTGAACCGCGACTCTACGCGTGTACGGTTCACCTCACGCTCGCTCTCCAGCACGTTCTGCCGTTGCTGCAGGTACTCGGGATTGTTTGCCTTAGCCTTGGCCAGCGCCTCCTCCACAGGTATCTCCATCGCCTCGGGGCGGCTCGGCAGCTCTAACTCAATCTGAGTGTCCTTGTCCATATTGAGGTACGAGGCCAGTGCAAACATAGCCCGTTTCAAGGCTATCTGTGCATTCTCCAGTGTATTGCGAGCGTTCACCTTGTCGAGCTGTAGGGTCAGCAGGTCGGCTCGTGAGATGGCTGCAATCCTGTATCGCTGCATCCCGATGCTGTACAGCGTATCGGTTGAGGCCACATTCTCCAAAGCCAGTCGGTAGTCGGCCTGCGCCATCGCCAGACTGAAGAAATAGCTTACCGCCTCCTCGGCCACCACCTCGGTGTTGTAGACAAACTCCCTCTTCGTCTTCTCGGATTTCAGCGGTTCAATCCTCCTCTCCCAGCGGAAAGGATTGTAGCCCAGCAGGCTCTGTGAATAGCCGACGCGCAGCGGAACGCTGGCAAACTGTACCGATTTCGTCTCGCCAAAGTTGCGCATATACTCCAAGTCGGAATCGATGTAGAACGTACCGCCCGTCAGGTCAAAGTTCTGCTGTAGGCTCAGCCCGCCACTTGCGCTGAACATCTGCTGCTCGCGATACACGTCCATGTCCTTGTTCGAGTCGTAGCGTTGGGTGATGTAGCGGTAGTATTGAGCTGGCATCAGGTTCATCGTCAGGCTGGGCAGGCGGTTGGCCTTATAGGTGCGGTAGGCCCAATAGCCCGACAGATACATGTTCTGATAACGGAACGCCGCGAGCGAGCTGTCATTGGCCAGCTCGATGGTACGTTTCAGGTCGAGCTTCACGATGCTCTGTGCCTTGCCTGTCAAGACAAATGTAGCGACACATATTCCTACACTAAGGTATCTCCACTTCATGCTTTCTCATTTTTTTACGATAAATAAACCAATATATCAAGGGGATAATGAACAGGCTGACGAGCGTGCCCAGCAGCATCGAGCCTATCATCGCTATGGCAAGCGGCTTCTGCAACGCCGAGCCCATATCCGAGGAGAAGAGCAGCGGCACCATCGACACGATGGTCGTCAGCGAGGTCATGATGATGGCACGCAAGCGGCGCAGGCCTGCCGTGTGGATGGCCTCCATCAGCGGAGTGCCCGCCTTGCGCAGCTCGTTGATGGAGTCCAGCTTCAAGATGGAGTCGTTCACCACGATACCGCACGTCACGATGATGCCGATAGCCGACATCAGGTTCAGTGTATGCCCGAACATCCACAGCGAAGTCAATGCAAAGGCAATGTCAATCGGTATCTCCACCAATACGATGAACGGCTGCAAGAAACTCTCAAACTGTGCATCCGCCGAGAATGAGCGGGCGTCCCTCGACAAGGCGGTGAACGTCATAGCCGTGGCCGATACGCATCGTGTGTTCCTCCTTTGTATCCCCGTGCAGGAGCGACTCGGCGAGGCGCACATCCTCGGGGGTGGTGAGCTTTAGGTTGGTGTCCAGTCCCGCGACGAGCCGCACGGGGTGTCCCGCCTGCTCCATCAGCTGACAGTCGTCGGTGAAATCCCGCCCGTCCTTGATTGCCGCCGCCATCGCGGCGCAGAACGGCTCGCGGGCGAATACCTGCGGCGTCTGCACCCGCCAGAGACTGCTGCGGTCGGGGGTGGCTGTGATGAAACCGTCGGGATCCGTCTGCTTTAGCGTATCCTTGACCTTGACGGCGACCGCCGCACCGCCGCAGCGTTTCGCCTCGTCGATGACCGCCTCGACTACCTCGGGGGTGACGAGGGGGCGCGCCCCGTCGTGGATGCCGACGAGGGTCGCCTCGGGCGGCAGGGCGGCAAGCCCGTTCGCCACCGAGTGCTGGCGGGTGTCCCCGCCGTGCACGACGCGGTTGAGCTTGGTCACCCCGTGCTTCTTTGCGAGGGCGGCGAAATGCTCCGCATCCTGCTCGCGGGTGATGAGCAGGATCTCATCGATCGCGTCGACCGCCTGCAGGGCGAGCAGGGTACGCAGCAGAACCGGCTGTCCGTCGAGCAGAATATGCTGTTTGGCACACCCCATACGGGTGGAATTCCCCGCGGCGGCGACCATCATTACGGTGTAGGGCATCGTATTTCCCCCTTGATCGTTTGCATTTGTCTATATTATAGCGAAAAACTGCGAAATCGTCAATTTCAAACTTGCATTTTCATTATTACTTTAGTATAGTATTATAGTTCATAAAAAAAATTCACGAAAAAGTGCTTGACAACGCACGGGAAGAGGACTATAATTCACTATATTATCACTCTGCTTTGGTAAAGTGAAAAAGTGAGGAGCGAAAATGAGTAATTGGCATACGAAACAAATCGACGAATTGTTTGAGGCAATTCTGACACTGCAATCGGTGGAGGAATGCTATGCGTTTTTTGAGGACGCCTGCACCATCAAGGAGATCATCGAGATCGCCCAGCGCCTGAAGGTGGCAAAGCTGTTGGATGCGGGCACAAGCTACGTCACCGTCAGCAAGGAGGTCGGGGTGAGCACCGCGACCATCAGCCGCGTGAGCAAGTGTCTGGAATACGGCAACGGCGGCTACAAGATGGTGATGGAGCGGGTCGATAAGGAGGAAAAACTGTGATAAATGAAAGCTTACTGAAAAGCGACGAGCGGGCGGTGTACGCCCTGCGCGCGTTATATAAGCAGTACGGCTATATGCCGTTCAAGATGAGCAAGTTTGAGGAATACGACCTGTACGTGCGCAACAAGGACTTTCTCATCTCCGACCGCATCATTACGTTTAATGATACCAACGGTAAATTGCTTGCGCTTAAGCCCGACGTGACGCTGTCCATTATCAAGAACGGCGAGGACGAGGTCGGCTGCAAGCAGAAGGTGTATTACAACGAGAACGTCTACCGTGTCAGCGGCTCGACCCATCAGTATAAAGAGATTATGCAGACGGGGCTCGAGTGCATCGGCGACATCGATATGTATGACATCTTCGAAACGGTCAGCCTTGCCGCGGCTAGCCTTGCGCTTATCTCAGCGGATTTCGTGCTGGACGTGTCCCACCTCGGCGTGCTGTCCGCCCTGCTCGATGAGAGCAGCGAGGATGAAAACTTCCGTCGCGAGGCGGCGCACTGCATTGCGGAGAAAAACCCGCACGACCTCGCCCGCGTGTGCGCCGAGTACGGTGTCGATGCTCAAAGGGCGGCGGCGCTCGGCGAGTTCATCGGCATCTACGGCGATATGGCCTCGGTCATCGCGCGGCTCGAGCCTCTGTGCGTCAGTGCCGCGGCGAAAGCGGCGCTCGAGGAGCTGCGCACGCTGTACGCGCTGCTCGCGGGCACGCCGTATGCCGATCGCATCCATTTTGATTTCTCCATCGTCAACGATATGAACTACTATAACGGCATCGTGTTCAAGGGCTTTCTCAGCGGCATCTGCGAGGGTGTGCTCGCGGGCGGTCAGTACGATAAGCTGATGCGCAAGATGGGCCGCAGGGCGGGTGCTGTCGGCTTTGCGCTGTACCTCGATCTGCTCGAGGGCTTGCAGGACACGTCGAGCGAGTTTGACGTGGACGTGCTGCTGTTGTACGACGAGAAAACGCCGATGACGGCGCTCGTCGAGCGGATGAACGCACTGATACAGAGCGGTAAGCTCGTCACCGCGCAGCGCGCGGTGCCCGAGACGTTGCGGTATCGCGAGATTTGCGATATGCGGGAGGGGAACTGATATGATCAATATTGCACTTCCCAAGGGTCGCCTCGGTGAAAAGGTGTACGCGATGTTCGAGGCGGCGGGATACGAGTGTCCCTCGATCAAGGAGAATAACCGCAAGCTCATCTTCGAGAACGCGGAAAAGGGGCTGCGCTATTTCTGGGTCAAGCCCTCGGACGTGTCCATCTACGTTGAGCGCGGCGCGGCGGACATCGGCGTTGCGGGCAAGGATATTCTGCTCGAGTATGAGCCCGACATTTACGAGATGCTCGACCTGAATATCGGCAAATGCCGTATGGCGGTCGCGGCGAAGAAGGAGTTCCGCGACAACAGCGAGCGCACCCTGAAGGTCGCGACCAAGTTTGTCAACATCGCGCGGCAGTATTACGCGGGCATCGGGCGGGACATTGACATCATCAAGCTCAACGGCTCGATCGAGATCGCGCCGATCCTCGGGCTGTCGGACGTCATCGTCGATATCGTCGAGACGGGTACCACCCTCAAAGAGAACGACCTCGAGGTCAAGGAGACGGTGGTGCCGATCAGCGCGCGACTGATCGTCAACAAGACCGCGTTTAAGTTTAAGACGGCGCAGATCGAGCAGATCCTGCGCGATATGAAAGAGCAGGTAAAGACCGATGATTAAGATTTTTAACTACGGCGAGGTCTCGAACGACGAGATCTTCGCGCGCGAGAATATCGACACGAACGTCGAGGGTGTCGTCACCGCCATCATCGCAGACGTCATCGACCGCGGCGATGCGGCATTGTACGACTACGCGCGCAAATTTGATAAAGCGGAGCTGTCCGCCCTCGAGGTGACGGCGGCAGAGATCGACGAGGCGTTCGCGGCGGTGGAGGAACCGTTCCTCGACATCCTGCGCGAGGCGGCGGCGAACATCCGCGCCTTCCACGAGCGTCAGGTGAGAAACAGCTTCATTATTAACGAAAAGGACGGCGTGGTGACGGGACAGAAGGTGACCCCGATCGAGAAGGTGGGTCTGTACGTCCCCGGCGGCACGGCGGCGTATCCGTCCACCGTGCTGATGGACAGCATCCCCGCTAAGATCGCGGGCTGTCGCGAGATCGTGATGGTCACCCCGCCGAGCGCACAGGGGAAGGTCAATCCCGTCATCCTTGCCGCGGCGAAGATCGCGGGCGTCGACCGCATCTTTAAGGTCGGCGGCGCACAGGCGGTTGCGGCACTTGCCTACGGCACCGAGAGCGTGCCGAAGGTGGACAAGATCGTCGGCCCCGGCAACGCCTACGTGGCGGAAGCCAAAAAGCAGGTGTTCGGCAAGGTGTCCATTGATATGATCGCGGGCCCGAGCGAAATTCTCGTGGTGGCGGATGCCACCTGCAACCCGAAGTTCGTTGCCGCCGACCTGCTCAGTCAGGCGGAGCACGACAGAATGGCGAGCGCGGTGCTGGTCACCGACAGCCGCGCCTTCGCCGAGGCGGTGAGTGCTGAGCTGGAGCGTCAGATCCCGCCGCTTTCCCGCAGTGAGATCGCGCGCACGTCCATTGACAAAAACGGCAAGATCATCGTCGCGGAGGGCAACTTGATGCTCGCCATCGACATTGCCAACGAGATCGCCCCCGAGCATTTGGAACTGTGCGTCGACAACCCCTTTGACTACCTCGACAAGGTCAAGCACGCCGGCTCCATCTTTATGGGGAAGCACTGTCCCGAGGCGCTCGGCGACTATTTTGCGGGCCCCAATCACACCCTGCCCACCAGCGGTACGGCGCGGTTCTCCTCGCCCCTGTCGGTGGACGACTTTGTGAAGAAATCCCAGTTTACTTATTACACCGCGGATGCGCTTGCCGCCGTCGCCGATAAGGTGGCGTATTTTGCGCGGCAGGAGGGCCTCGACGCCCACGCCAAGAGCGCGGTTGTGCGATTTGAGGACTGATTATATGAGCCGATTTTTCAGTGAAAAATATGCGAGCCTCGTGCCGTATACGCCCGGGGAGCAGCCCCGCGATATGCAGTATGTGAAGCTCAACACCAACGAGTCACCTTTCCTGCCGTCGCCCGCCGTCAAGGCGGCGGTCGCCGACGAGGCCGACCGCTTGCAATTGTACAGTGACCCCGAATGTACCGCTCTGCGCGGGAAGCTTGCTGAGGTCTACGGCGTGCGCCCCGAGCAGGTGCTGATGACCAACGGCTCGGACGAGGTGCTCAACTTCGCCTTTATGGCGTTTGCGGATGAGGCGCATCCGCTGGCGTTTGCGGACATCACCTATGGGTTTTATCCCGTGTTCGCCGAACTCAATCACATCCCGTATGAGGAGATCCCGCTGAAGGCGGATTTCTCCATCGACTGGCGGGAGTATTGCGGTATCGGCAAGACGATCGTCATCGCGAACCCCAACGCGCCGACGGGGCTGTGCCTGTCGCTGTCGGCGATCGAGGAGATCCTGCGCACCAATCCCGATAACGTCGTCATCGTCGATGAAGCGTATGTGGATTTCGGCGCGGACAGCGCGGTGACGCTGGTGGATAAATACGATAATCTGCTGGTCGCCCAGACCTTCTCAAAATCCCGCTCGATGGCGGGTGCGCGTCTGGGCTTTGGCATCGGCAATGAGAAGTTGATTGCCGATCTCAACACGGTGAAATATTCCACCAACCCCTACAACGTCAACCGCCTGACTGCGGCGGCGGGTTATGCCGCCTTGTGCGAGAACGACTACTATATGAATAACTGCCGCACGATCGCGGAAAACCGCGCGTGGACGGTGAACGAGCTTGCCCGCTTGGGCTTTGAGGTGCTGGACTCCAAGGCGAATTTCGTCTTTGCAAGGTCCGAACGCATCGGCGGGCAGGCGCTGTATGAACAGCTCAAAGCCCGCGGCGTGCTCGTGCGGCATTTCACGAAACCGCGCATCGCGGACTATACCCGCATCACCATCGGCACGATGGAGCAGATGCAAATTCTCATCAATACGATAGAAAGCATACTGGAGGGATAAGGTATGAGAAAAGCGCAAATCAATCGCAAGACCGCGGAGACCGACATCGCGCTGACGTTGAATCTGGACGGCACGGGTGTTGCCGCCTGCGTGACGGGCTGCAGCTTCCTCGATCATATGCTGACGCTGTTCGCGCGGCACGGACGGTTTGACCTGTCGGTCACCTGCACGGGGGATACCTACGTTGACGACCACCACACGGTGGAGGACATCGGCATCTGTCTGGGTAAGGCGTTTGCCGAAGCGCTTGGGGACAAGCGCGGGATTGCGCGCTACGGCGATATCGCCCTGCCGATGGATGAGGCGCTTATCCTCGCGGCGGTGGACATTTCGGGGCGTGGCGGCTGTTATTACAGCCTACAGCTCCCGACCGAGAAGGTCGGCACCTTTGATACCCAGCTCGGCCGCGAGTTTTTCGATGCCTTTGCGCGGGATGCGGGTGTGACCCTGCATATCCGTCAGCTCGCGGGGGAGAACTCCCACCACATTTTGGAGGGCGCGTTCAAGGCGGTCGCCCGCAGTCTGGCAAAGGCGGTGGCGATCGACGAGAAGCTCGCTGATGAGATCCCGTCGACCAAGGGTGTGATCGGATGATAGCAATATTGGATTATGGCGTGGGCAACCTGTTCTCTCTGCGCTCGTCACTCGAATACATCGGACAGCAGGTGGTCATCACCGCCGACAAGGACGAGATCCGTCGGGCGGATAAGCTCATTCTGCCGGGCGTCGGCGCATTCGCTGACGCGGCGAAAAAGCTGCGCGACAGCAGTCTCGACGAGGTGCTGCGCGAGGAGGTTGCCCGCGGCAAGGAGCTGATGGGCATCTGTCTCGGGATGCAGTTGCTGTTTGAGAAGAGCTATGAGTTCGGCGAGCACGACGGGCTGGGCTTACTGAAAGGCGCGGTCGTGCCGATGCAGGGGGTCATCCCCGCCGAGCTGAAAATTCCGCATATCGGGTGGAACGAGCTGCATTTTGATAAAGTTCATCCGCTGTTTCGCTACCTCAAAGAGGGGGTCTGCGTGTATTTTGTGCATTCGTATTTTGCGACCGACTGCGCCGACAGCGTCATCGCGACCGCGGAATATGGCAAGGAACTCACTGCCGCTGTTGCCAAGGGTAATGTGATGGGGTGTCAGTTCCATCCCGAAAAGAGCGGGGAAGTGGGGCTTAACATCCTGCGCGCATTTTGCGAGGGGGCGACAAAAATATGATTATTTTCCCTGCCATTGATTTGGTGCAGCAAAAGGCGGTGCGCCTGTTTAAGGGCGACTACGCGAATATGACCGTGTACAGCGACGATCCTGTCGCGGTGGCGCGGGATTTTGAAGCCGCGGGCGCGACCCATATCCATATGGTGGACCTCGAGGGCGCGAAGGACGGCACCACTCCCAATCTCGCGATCGTCGAGCGGGTGGCGAAGGAAACCTCGCTGAAAGTCGAGATCGGCGGCGGTGTGCGCGATATGGTGACGGTGGAGAAATATCTCGCCGTCGGCGTTGACCGTGTGATACTGGGCACGGCGGCGGTCACGGATGAAGCATTCCTGTGTGCCGCGGTAAAAGAATACGGCGAGCATATTGCGGTCGGCGCGGACGTCAAGGACGGCTTCGTCGCCATCAAGGGCTGGCTGGAGAAATCCGCCTATACCCTCGAGCAGTTTATGGATAAGATGCAGGGTATCGGCGTCAGGACAGTCATCTGCACCGACATCTCCAAGGACGGCGCGATGAAGGGCACCAACCGCGAGCTGTACCGAGAGCTGTCCGCCAAATACGCGATGAACATCGTCGCCTCGGGTGGGGTGTCCTCGATCGAGGACGTGCGCGCCCTGCGGGCGATGGACTTGTACGGTGCGATCATTGGTAAGGCGTACTATACCGGTGCGATCGACCTGCGTGAAGCGATCGAGGTGGCGAAATGATTACGAAACGCATTATCCCTTGTCTGGACGTCAAGAACGGGCGGGTCGTCAAGGGAGTTAACTTTACAGGTCTTTCGGACGTATCTTCGCCCGTGGAGCTCGCGGCGTATTATTCGCAGAACGGCGCAGACGAGCTGGTGTTCTACGACATCACCGCGTCTGCGGAAGGGCGGGGATTGTTCACCGACATTCTGCGGCAGGTGGCGAGCACCATCTTCATCCCGCTGACGGTCGGCGGCGGCATCAACACGCTCGACGACTTCGATCGCGTGCTCAAATGCGGCGCGGATAAGGTCAGCGTCAATTCGGGCGCGATACGCAACCCCGAGCTGGTGCGCGAGGCGGCACAGAAATACGGCAGCCAGTGCGTTGTGCTCAGCGCGGACATCAAGCGCGTGGACGGCGAGTTTCGCGTGTTTGCCAAGGGCGGGCGCGAGGACACGGGGATGGAGGCCATCGGCTGGATCAAACGCTGCGTCGAAATGGGCGCGGGTGAGGTCGTGGTCAATTCCATCGACACCGACGGGGTAAAGCGCGGCTTTGACATCGAGATGCTGCGCGCAGTGTGCAACGCGGTGAACGTGCCCGTCATCGCCTCGGGTGGCGCGGGCAGTGTAGGGGATTTTGTCGACCTGTTCCGTGCGATCCCCGATATCGACGCGGGACTGGCGGCGTCGGTGTTCCATTTCGGGGAGATCGCGATCCCCGATCTCAAACAAGAGCTGAAAAACAATGACATTATAATGAGGGTGTAACTATGATCGATATCAATCGTCTGAAATTTGATAAGGACGGGCTGATCCCCGCCGTAGTGGTGGATTCTATCACTAAGCAGGTGCTCACTGTCGCCTATATGAACAAGGAGAGCCTTGCCATCTCGATGGAGAAGGGGCTGACCTGCTTCTGGAGCCGTTCACGGCAGGAATTGTGGCTCAAGGGGGAGACGAGCGGGAATTATCAGCACATTGTGTCCATCACCGCTGACTGCGACGGCGATGCGCTCGTCGTCGTGGTGGAGAAGGAGGGCCCTGCCTGCCATCTCGGAACGGAGTCTTGCTTTACCAACGAGTTGTGGCACAGCGACGAGCGGCAGGAGTTCAGTCTGCAGGGCTTATACGAGCTGCTCGAAGGGCGCAAGGCCGACAAGCCCGAGGGCTCGTATACCACCTACCTGTTTGAGAAGGGGATCGACAAGATTCTCAAGAAGGTGGGCGAGGAGTGCACCGAGGTCATCATCGCGGGCAAGGCGGACGACAAGGCGGAGACGGTGTATGAGCTCGCCGATCTTGCGTATCACGCGATGGTGCTGATGGTGGAGATGGGCATCACCGTCGAGGACGTGCACAAGGAGCTCGCCTCCCGCCACGTCATCGATCACAAGGTCAAGCAGGAGAAGATGACCTGATTTCCCCTCTCACCCGACTGCGTCGGGAGCTTTCCCTGAGGGAGAGCCTAGGGTAGTGCGCTGGTTTTCAGAAGAATCTCGGAATGATTATGAGAAAATGAAGGCGCGGTAAAAAGATCAACAAAGTAAAGAACCGACGGCGGGGATGATTCCCCGCCGTCGGTCGTTTCGTTATGGTTGGTTTTGCTTGCCGTGCCTTCGGTCGTGTCCGTTTTGGTGGTGCTTTCGGTGGTGGATGAGCTGTCGTCGGTCGGCTCGGATGTGTCATCCGTTTCGGTGGTTGTCGTTATCGTCGTGGTGGTCGTTGTCGTTGTCGTCGTTGTAGTGGGTGTTTCATAGATCGGCAGACTGCCGAAATAGTCCACCACCGCCTTAACGATGGCATCGGTCAGTTGATCCTTATACGTTGCGTCCACCAGCTTTTGCATATTGTGCGCGTTGGTCATAAAGCCGCATTCGATGAGCACCGCGGGGCAGTCGTGCAGGCGTGCCATAAAGAAGGGGCTCCATACCGTGACCTGATTGCGGTTGCCTACCCCGTGCGCCTTCTCGACCGCGCGCATCGTGTCGGTCAGCCGTTTGGCTACCGCGTAGGAATATTCATTGAAATAGTGCAGGGTGCACCCGCTCGCCGACGCGGCCTGCGAGCCGTTCATATGGATGCTGAGCAGCAGATCGGTGTTGTTATTGCGCGCGTACGCGGTGCGGGTGCTCATCGTTGGGTTGTCGGGCAACACGTCCGTGGTGCGGGTCATCACCACCGTCGCGCCGAGCGCCTCGAGCTTCTTTTGCAGGACAAGGCTGTAATCCAGCACGGCGGTCTTTTCATAATACCCCGCGATGGTGCTGTAGGTGCCGACGGAGCTTCCGCCGTGCCCTGCGTCCAGTACGATGCGCATCCCCGACAGCGGCTTTTCAGTGGGATTATCGGCGGCACTGTTCGGGTGCTTGAAGGAGAACACCAGCGTGTTTTCTTCCCAGCGGACGGAATAGCCGTAGAACTGTCCCTTTTTGCGTAACGTCAGACGAAGAACGGCGTTGCCGTCTGCCGTGCGCCATACGGCGGAGGAGAAAAGGGGACTATCCTTCATCGAGGGGGCGGCGGGCGTCTTATCGGTATAATAAAACGTCAGGTCGATGTATTCCGTGGTCTGCTCGGTGATGGCATAATCGGGGACGGACGCGTTCGGTGCCTTGTAGGCTTGGGGTGCCAACTGCACGTTGTACGGAATCTTCCAATCCGCGCCGAAGGCGAGCACGGTCGCCTTGTCGGTGACGGTCGTCTGTCCGCCGCGCAGAGCGGTTTTTGTCAGCGACTTGACCTTGTCGGTGATTTCGACGTCCTTGGTGTATACCCAGCGCCCGCAGCCGAGCAGATAGTAGGTGTTGCCCGCGGCGGAGCCCGTCTTGACGATCTTATCCACCGTCCCCGCGGGGAGATAGGCGCTGTCGGGGCGGGAGTAGTCGTTAACAACGCTGCCCGAGAAGGTCTCCGCATAGTCGCGCGTGACGGTGATGTAGCGGGCGGCGGTCACCGCCTTGACGGTCACGGCGCCGCTTTTCATCGTTTCGGTCAGTCCGTTATACCGCGCGGTGACGGTGGCACTGCCCAAGGCTTGCGGCTTGCCGGCGGTGCCCGCGGGTAGGGCGAAGGTCGCCTGATAGGTGGTATAGTCTCCGCCGTCGTCGAATGCCTCGCCGTCGGGATTAATGGTTACGCTCATTTTCTTGGTTTGTCCGTTAAAGGTCGCGGTGAGCGCGGCCTTCTTGTGCGCGGTCGCGCGGAACTGGATCGAGCCGCCGCCCTCCAGCGTCAGCGCTTTGTTGGGGGTGACGGATTGCAGAATGTCGATCTGATAGGTGATCTTGTAGGTAACGGTCTTGCCGCCGCTCTCGAAACGGAAGGTGTTGACCCCCTCGGTCAGCTTCTGATCGATCGAGAAGCCGCCGATCGCTGAGAGCGGGACCTTCTTCCCGTTGACGGTGAGGGTGGAGGCGGGGTCGGTGCTGCCGCTGAACGCCACCGAGGACTCGGTGGTGGTGAAGGTGGTCTTGGTAGGAGAGGCGAAGGTCAGCTCCTTGAAAACGACCTTGGCCGTCGTCGCGGTCGTCGGCTCTGTTATGGTAGTCGTGGTCGTTGTGATTTCGCTCGTGGTCGTGGCGACGACGGGCAGCGAGCTGCTCGGCGATGCGCCCCGATGCCGACTGAGACCGATCAGGATGCCGCCGACGACCAGCGCCGCGGCGATCAGCGTGCCGCTGACGGCCAGAACGAGACGGGCGGTTTTGCTCAGGATAAAGGGCTTTGCGTGCTTGGACATAGTACCGTTCCTCTCCGAAGATTTCTATAAAAAATTGTAACAAAGGCGGTTCGCTTTGTCAATTCTCAACGAAGAAAAATATTTTGGAAAAACTGCCGTTTTCGCATTGACTTTTTTCGGCGTATGTGATATAGTAAGGCAAGTGAAAAACAATTTTTAAGTCGGTACAGAGAGACCGGTAAGATTGTGCATAAGAGGAGCAAAGTGGGCAAGCTATAGGTGTATGCCCGCGGCCTTATTGTATGAACAAGGA
Organism: Acutalibacteraceae bacterium; assembly: GCA_045533185.1. Classification (GTDB taxonomy): domain Bacteria; phylum Bacillota; class Clostridia; order Oscillospirales; family Acutalibacteraceae; genus UBA5905. The sequence goes on from JAZSHK010000081.1 coordinate 13,405, forward strand.
TCTTGCCGGAAACGGCAAGATTTTTTTGGTTTATTGGAGGCTTTTATGACACCGAAAACCAGAATTATGGACGGGATGGCGATGAGCCGCGCCGTCGGGCGCATCGCTCACGAGATCTCCGAGCGCAACCAAGGGCTCGAGGACGTCTGCATCTTCGGCGTCAAGCGCCGCGGCGTGCCGCTCGCGACGATGCTGTGCGATCAGCTCGAGCGGTTTTTCGACGTGCGTGTGCCGCTCGGCGAATTGGACGTCACCATCCACCGCGACGACCTCACCGACGAGGACAAGCGCGCGAATGCGGGGCAGAGCGACATTCCCTGCCCGATACAGGACAAGACGGTCATCATCGTTGACGACGTGCTGTATACGGGGCGTACCGCCCGCGCGGCACTGGAGACGGTGTTCACCTTCGGCAGACCCCGTGCGGTGCAGTTCGTCGCGCTGATTGACCGCGGCCACCGCGAGTTGCCCCTGCGCCCCGACTATGTCGGCAAGAACGTGCCGACCGCGAAGAACGAGACCGTCCGTGTGCTGTTCGGCGATGCCGACAGCGAAGCGGGCGTGTATATATTTGAATGAGAGGAGAGAATGACGATGCAGAAGATCACCCGTGAACAGGCCCTGGCCATTCTGGCGGACAAGGGCTTATTGCCCCATTCTCCCGAGTCCTATATCACTCTACCCGGCTTTTGCGATGTGCATGTGCATTTCCGAGAGCCGGGCTTTTTGTATAAAGAAACGATGGCAAGCGGCTCTCGCGCGGCGGCGCGCGGCGGCTATACCGCGGTGTGCACGATGCCGAACCTCGATCCCGTCCCCGACAGTGCCGAGCATCTGCAGGTGCAGCTCGACGCCATTGAGAAGGATGCCTGCATTCGCGTGATCCCCTACGGGGCGATCACCGTCGGCGAGCGGGGAGAGAGCCTCGCCGCGCTGGATGAGATGGCGGACAAGGTGTGCGCGTTCTCCGACGACGGGCGCGGGGTGCAGAGTGACGAGATGATGCGCCGCGCGATGACCGAGGCGAAACGCCTCGGCAAGATCGTCGCCGCGCATTGCGAGGTCAACGACTTACTGCGCGGCGGGTATATCCACGACGGCGTGTACGCCGCCGCCCACGGGCATCGCGGGATATGCAGTGAGAGCGAGTGGGGGCAGATCGAACGCGATCTGCGGCTCGCGAAGGAGATCGGCTGCGCCTACCACGTCTGCCACATCTCGACGAAGGAGAGCGTCGAGCTTATCCGCCGCGCGAAGGCCGAAGGGGTGGACGTCACCTGCGAGACGGGGCCGCACTACCTGACGATGTGCGACGAGGACTTGCAAGAAGACGGCCGTTTTAAGATGAACCCGCCCTTGCGCAGCCGTGAGGACCGCGACGCGCTCATCGAGGGCATCCGCGACGGCACGATCGATATGATCGCCACCGACCACGCCCCCCACAGCGCCGAGGAAAAGGCGAGGGGATTGGAAAAGAGCGCGATGGGAGTCGTGGGACTGGAGACTGCGTTCCCCGTGCTGTATACAAAACTGGTGAAAACGGGCATCATCACGTCGGACAAGCTCATCGAGCTGATGAGCACGAACCCGAAAAAGCGCTTCGGCATCGACACGGGCGACGATTTCACCGTGTTTGAGCTGGCCACGCCCTATACCGTCGATCCCGAGGAGTTCCTCACGATGGGACGGGCGACCCCGTTCGCGGGGTGGGAGGTCTACGGCCGATGCCTGATGACCGTCCATAACGGCAATGTTGTGTATTCTTTGTAATATATTAGGAGGCAAAAATTATGGCTAAGAGAAACGATTTGAAGAAGATTATGATCATCGGCTCCGGCCCGATCGTCATCGGTCAGGCGGCGGAGTTCGACTATGCGGGTACGCAGGCGTGTCTGGCGCTCCGAGAAGAGGGCTATGAGGTCGTGCTGTGCAACTCCAACCCCGCCACCATTATGACCGACACGTCCATCGCGGACAAGGTGTATATGGAGCCGCTGACGCTGGAATATATTGCAAAGATCCTGCGCTATGAGCGCCCCGACGCGATCGTCCCCGGCATCGGCGGACAGACGGGTCTCAACCTCGCGATGCAGCTCGAGAAGAAGGGCATCCTTAAGGAGTGCGGCGTGGAGCTGCTCGGCACGAGCAGTGAGTCCATCGAGCGCGCCGAGGACCGTGAGATGTTTAAGGAAATGTGTCAGTCCATCGGCGAGCCCGTCATCCCGTCCGAGATCACCTACAGCCTCGAAGAGGCGCGTGAGGCGGCGGCCCGCATTGGTTACCCCGTCGTGCTGCGTCCCGCGTTCACCCTCGGCGGTACGGGCGGCGGCTTCGCCTACAACGAGGACGAGCTTAACGAGATCGGCGCGAACGCCTTTAAGCTATCGCCCGTGCATCAGGTGCTCATCGAAAAGTCGGTCAAGGGCTACAAGGAGATCGAGTTTGAGGTGATGCGCGATTCCGCCGACAATGCCATCACCATCTGCGGGATGGAGAACGTCGATCCCGTCGGTGTGCACACCGGCGATTCCATCGTCGTCGCGCCCATCCTGTCGCTCAATGATCACGACCTCAAGATGCTTAACGACAGCGCCATCAAGATCATCCGCGAGCTCAAGATCGAGGGCGGCTGCAACGTGCAGTTCGCGCTTAACCCTTATACCAGTGAATACTACCTCATCGAGGTCAACCCCCGCGTGTCGCGCTCCTCGGCGCTGGCGTCCAAGGCGAGCGGTTATCCCATCGCCCGCGTCACCGCCAAGATCGCGGTGGGTATGACCCTCGACGAGATCCCCGTTGCGGGCGGCACCGCGGCGATCGAGCCCAGCCTCGATTACATCGTTGCGAAGTTCCCGCGCTTTCCGTTTGATAAGTTTACCTCTGCGCCCAACACCCTCGGCACCCAGATGAAGGCGACGGGTGAGGTGATGGGCATCGGTTTTAACCTCGAGGAATGCTTCCTCAAATCCGTACGCTCGCTGGAGACGGGTGTGGATCACTTCTACCACGCGAAGTTCGACGGCAAGACGAAGGACGAGCTGCTCGCCTACATCGCCGAGTCCAAGGACGACAACATCTACGCCATCACCCAGCTCGTGCGCTTGGGGATGACCACCGAGGAGCTGCACAAGGCGACGATGATCACCCCCTTGTTCCTCGACAGCATCAAGCGCATCGTGGAGATGGAAAACACCCTGCGTGCCAACCGCGGTGACGAGGCGACGCTGCGCGCGGCGAAAAAGATGGGCTTTGCGGATACCGTCATCGCCCGTCTGTGGGAGACCGACGAGATCGCGGTGTACGATCAGCGCAAGGCGGCGGGCATCACCCCTGTGTTCCGTATGGTGGACACGATGCACACCGGCAAATATATTGCTTACCTTTACTCGTCGTATACGGGCGAGAACGATTCCCGCCTGACCGACAAGCGTAAGATCGTCGTGCTCGGTGCGGGTCCCATCCGCATCGGTCAGGGTGTGGAGTTTGACTATTCCACCGTCCACTCGGTGCAGACCATCAAAAAGTCGGGCTACGAGGCGATCATCATCAACAACAACCCCGAGACGGTGTCCACCGACTACACCACGGGTGACAAGCTCTACTTTGAGCCGCTTACGCCCGAGGACGTGATGGCGATCCTCGATTTCGAACAGCCCGAGGGCGTTATCGCGTCGCTCGGCGGTCAGACCGCCATCAACCTCGCCGAGCCGCTGATGAAGCGCGGCGTGAAGATCGTCGGTACGGATTGCGACGCCATCGAGCGGGCGGAGAACCGCGACAGCTTCGAGAAGATCCTGCGCGAGCTGGACATCCCCCAGCCGAAGGGCAAGGCGGTCACCAATATCGAGGACGGCATCAAGGCCGCCAACGAGATCGGCTATCCCGTGCTGGTGCGTCCCTCCTTTGTGCTCGGCGGTCGCGCGATGCAGATCGTCGCGAAGGACGAGGACCTGCGCCACTACCTCAAGACCGCGGTGGAGATCGACGAGGACAAGCCCGTTCTGGTCGATAAGTACCTGCAGGGTAAAGAGGTCGAGGTCGATGCCATCTGCGACGGGCAGGACGTGTTCGTGCCCGGCATTATGGAGCTGGTCGAGCGTACGGGCGTGCACTCCGGTGACTCCATCAGTGTGTATCCCACCTTCTCCATCTCGGATAAGGTGAAGGGCACCATCCTGCAGTATGCGAAGAAGTTGGGACTCGGCATCGGCATCGTGGGTCTGTACAACATCCAGTTCATCGTCGACAAGGACGACAACGTCTTCATCATCGAGGTCAATCCCCGCTCGTCCCGCACCGTTCCGTTCCTGTCCAAGGCGACGGGCTACAGCCTCGCGGACATCGCGACCGAGGTCATCCTCGGCAAGTCCCTCAAGGAGCAGGGCATCTTTAAGCTCTACCCCGAAGAGAAGAGCCGCTACTACGTCAAGGTGCCGGTGTTCTCCTTCAATAAGATCAAGGGTCTGGACGCCTATCTGTCCCCCGAGATGAAGTCGACGGGCGAAGCCATCGGCTACGACGAGAAGCTGCACCGCGCGATGCAGAAGGCGCTCATCGCGGGCGGCATTTCGCTGCAAAATTACGGTACCGTCATCGTTACCCTCGCCGACGAGGATAAGGAGGAGGCGTTGCCGCTGGTGCGCCGTTTCTACGATATGGGCTTCAACATTGAGGCGACCGTGGGTACCGCCAACTTCCTCAAGGAGAACGGTATTCGCACCCGCGTACTCAAGAAGCTGCTCGAGGGTAGTGAGGAGATCTTCGACTCCATCCGCGCAGGCTACGTCAGTTACGTCATCAACACTCGCGCAATTATGTCGGGCGTGCATTACGAGGACGGCGTGCTCATCCGTCGCTGCGCGGTGGAGAACGGCGTGACGCTGTTCTCCTCGCTCGACACGGTGCGTATCGTGTTGGATGTTCTTGAGGAGATCACCAACAAGGTGTCCACGATCGATGCAAAATGAAAGAGGGATACGCTTTGAAACAAGTGGTTTATACCGTCGTGAGCAATGAGCCGATTGCGCGCGACGTGTACAAGATGGTGCTGGCGGGGGACACCTCGGCCATCACCGCCCCCGGTCAGTTTATCAACATTCAGCTCGACGGCTTCTATCTGCGCCGCCCGATCTCGGTGTGCGACTACGACGCCGACACCGTCACTCTGCTGTACAAGGTGGTGGGCGGCGGCACCGAGGCGATGAGCGAGATGAAATCGGGCGACAAGGTGGATGCCTTGACAGGGCTTGGTAACGGCTTTAATACCGCCAAGAGCGGGGATAAGCCCCTGCTCATCGGCGGCGGCGGCGGCGTTCCGCCGATGGTTAACCTCTGCAAGGTGCTGCTTGCCGAAGGGAAGAAGCCGTGTGTCATTCTCGGCTTTAATTCCGCCGCAGACGTGTTCTACGAGGCGGAATTCAAGGCGCTCGGCGTGGATACCATTGTCACCACCGCCGACGGCAGTTACGGGCTCAAAGGCTTTGTCACCGACGCGATGAAAGGGCTTTCATATACCTATTTCTACACCTGCGGCCCCGTGCCGATGTTCCGCGCTATTGATAAGGTGGCCACAACGAGCGGTCAGTACAGCTTTGAGGAGCGTATGGGCTGCGGCTTCGGTGCGTGTATGGGCTGCTCCTGCAAGACTCTCACCGGCTACAAGCGCATCTGCAAGGAAGGGCCGGTTATGGAAAAGGAGGAGATCCTATGGGAGCGTTAAGCGTCAACCTCTGCGGCATCGAACTGGACAACCCCATCATCCCCGCGAGCGGTACGTTCGGCTACGGCTATGAGTTTGCCGAATTGTATGACATCAACATACTTGGCACCTTTTCCTTTAAGGGTACGACACGCGAGCCTCGCTTCGGCAATCCGACCCCCCGCATCGCGGAATGCACCGCGGGGATGATCAACGCCGTCGGTCTGCAGAACCCCGGCGTGGACAAGGTCATCTCGGAAGAACTGCCGAAGCTCGCAAAATGCTTTGATAAAAAGGTGATGGCGAACGTCGGCGGCTTCTCGGTCGAGGAATACGCCGAGACGAGCCGAATGCTGGACGCCTGCGAGCAGGTCGGCTGGCTGGAGGTCAACATCAGCTGCCCCAACGTACACGGCGGCGGGATGAGCTTCGGCACCGATCCGAACGGTGCGGCTGAGGTGGTGAGAGCCGTCAAGGCGGTCACCACCAAGCCCGTCATCGTCAAGCTGTCCCCGAACGTCACCGACATCGTCGCCATCGCGAAGGCGTGTGAGGTGGCGGGCGCGGATGCGATCAGCCTCATTAACACGATGTTAGGTATGCGCATCAGCTTAAAGACCAAAAAGCCGATCATTGCCAACACGATGGGCGGCTTCTCGGGCAGGGCGATCTTCCCCGTGGCGCTCAGGATGGTGTATCAGGTGTCCAAAGCGGTGTCTATCCCCGTCATCGGGATGGGCGGCGTGTCAACCGCCGAGGACGTGCTCGAGATGATGCTCGCGGGTGCGACCGCGGTCGAGGTGGGCGCGGCCAACCTCATTGACCCCTATGCCTGCAAAAAGATCATTGAACAGCTTCCCGCTGTGATGGAAAAATATGGTGTAAAAACGCTGAAAGAGATTATCGGAGGTGCACACTAATGGGTAAGGACGTTATTATCGCGTGCGATTTCGCGAGCAAGGAGCAGGTGCTGGAGTTCCTCGACAGGTTCGAGGGCAAGAAGCCGTTTGTCAAGATCGGTATGGAGCTGTTTTACGGCGCGGGCCCTGACATTGTGAAGGAAATCAAGGCGCGCGGCCACAAGATCTTCCTCGATCTCAAGCTGCACGACATCCCCAACACCGTCAAGAAGGCGATGAGCGTGCTGTCGAACCTCGACGTGGATATGTGCAACCTGCACGCCGCGGGCACGGTGCGGATGATGGAGGCCGCCATTGAGGGGCTGACCCGCCCCGACGGCACCCGCCCTCTGCTCATCGCGGTGACGCAGCTCACCTCGACCGATCAGGAGAGTATGGAGAACGATCTGCTCATTCACGAGCCGATCGACAAGGTGGTTATGCACTATGCGAGCAACGCGAAGAAGGCGGGGCTCGACGGTGTGGTCTGCTCGCCGCTCGAGGCGCAGAAGGTGCACGATACCTGCGGCGCGGACTTTATGACCGTCACCCCCGGCGTGCGCTTTGCGGACGGCGATATCGGCGATCAGAAGCGCGTGATGACCCCCGCACAGGCCAAGGAGATCGGCTCGGACTACATCGTGGTCGGCCGTCCCATCACCGCCGCGGAGGATCCCGTCGCCGCCTACGAGCGCTGTGTGGCGGAATTCTGCGATTAAATAGAGTTTTTAAGCCTTCCCCTTGAGGGGAAGGCGGCACGGTGGAAGCCGTGGCGGATGAGGGGAAAATAATAACGCCGACTATCGTCGGCTACACCTCATCAGTCGCCTTTCGGCGACAGCTTCTCCTCAAGGAGAAGCCTTAATCGTTGCATTGGATCTAACATACAAGGAGGATTTAAAGATGGAAGCGTATAAGAGAGAATTTATTCAGTTTCTGGAAGGTGCGGGCGTGCTGAAATTCGGTGATTTCACCGCAAAATCCGGCCGCAAGATCCCCTATTTCATCAACGCCGGCGACATTAAGACCGGCGACCAGATCGCCAAGCTCGGCGAGTTTTACGCCAAAGCGTATTTCGAAAAAGTGGGCAACAAAGCCACCGTGCTGTACGGCCCTGCCTACAAGGGTATCTCCATCGCGGTGTCCACCGCGGTGGCGCTGTCCAAGAACGGGCTGGACGTGCCCTTCTTCTTTAACCGCAAAGAGGCGAAGGATCACGGCGAGGGCGGTATCTTCGTCGGCTATGTGCCCAAGGCGGGGCAAGAGGTGGTCATCGTCGAGGACGTTATCACCGCCGGCACCGCGATCCGCGAGAGTATGGCGAACCTGTCCTCGCTGGAGGACGTCAAGGTCACGGCGACCTTCGTGATGGTCGACCGCAAGGAAAAGGGTAAGGGCGAAAAGTCTGCGATGGCCGAGGTGGAGGAGGAATTCGGCTTCCCTGTCTACTCGGTGGTGGACGTGTATGACATCATCGAATACCTCGAAGAGGATGACAAGAACAAAGAAAACGTCGACCGCATCAAGGCCTATCTGGCGGTGAACGGAGCGGCGGTATGAGAAATGTGATCAACATTCTGGACTTGTCGGTCGAGGAGATCGATGAGCTGATCGTGGTGGCGGATGATATCATCGCCAATCCGCAGAAGTATCAGGATGCCTGTCAGCATAAAATTCTCGCTACCCTGTTTTTTGAGCCCTCGACCCGCACGCGCCTGAGCTTTGAGTCGGCGATGCTGTCGCTCGGCGGCAGCGTGCTCGGCTTCTCCGAGGCGGCGTCCAGCTCCGCGGCGAAGGGGGAGAGCGTCGCCGACACCATCGCGGTGTGCAGTGGTTACGCCGATATTATCGCGATGCGCCACCCGAAGGAGGGTGCGCCGCTCGTTGCGTCGGCTCACTCGTCTGTGCCGATCATCAACGCGGGCGACGGCGGTCATTATCATCCCACCCAGACACTGACCGACCTGCTCACCATCCGCCACGAGATCGGGCGTTTTGACGATCTCACCATCGGTCTGTGCGGCGACCTCAAGTTCGGGCGCACCGTCCACTCGCTTATCGGGGCGATGTCCCGCTATACGGGGGTGAAGTTCGTGCTCATCTCGCCGGAGGAGCTCAAGCTCCCGAGCTTTGTCAAGCAGGAGTACATCAAGAATAAGGGCATCGAATACGTCCAGACCAACTCGCTCGAGGAGGTTATGGGCGACCTCGATATTCTGTATATGACCCGTGTGCAGAGAGAGCGCTTCTTTAACGAAGAGGATTACCTGCGTCTTAAGGACAGCTTTATCCTCACCGAGGATAAGATGAAGCTCGCCCGCAAGGATATGCGGGTGCTGCATCCGTTGCCCCGTGTCAATGAGATCACCACCGCGGTGGACAGCGATCCGCGTGCCGCCTATTTCCGTCAGGCGCGCTACGGCAAGTTCATTCGTATGGCACTGATCCTCAAACTGTTGGAGGTGAGCGTATGAACATCGACAGCATCAAAAACGGCATCGTTATCGACCACATCGCCGCGGGCAAGGGGATGCAGCTCTACGATCTGTTAGGGCTGGATAGGCTTGACTGCTCGGTTGCGATCATCAAGAACGTAGCCAGTAAGAAGATGGGACGCAAGGACATCATCAAGGTGGATGCGGATATCCCGCTCAACCTCGACGTTATCGGCTTTGTCGATCCCGAGGCGACGGTGAACATCATCCGCGACAGTCAGTTGGTCGAGAAAAAGACCATTCCGATGCCGCAGACGGTGACAAACGTCATCAAGTGCAAAAACCCCCGCTGCATCACCTCGGTCGAGCAGGAGCTACCGCACGTTTTTCAGCTTACTGACAAGGAAAACAAGGTCTATCGCTGTCTTTATTGTGAAACTAAAACAAATTAAAAAAACTCCCTTGTTTTACTTGACGAAAACGTGATTTTTTGATAAAATATTGTCGTGGTTTTTTAGGTTCTTTGTGACTGACGGATCAATGCGGAGCACCGCAGCGGAGCAAGGAACTTGCAGGGGGGACGAGCCCCTGCTTTCGCCGACCGTCTGGGCGCATTTAACCTTCGCGGGTTAAGTGCGCCCTTTTACTTTTTCGTAAAGAAACAGGAGGGTATTCTCGATGAAAAAAGTTGGCATCATTATGGGCAGTGACAGCGATCTGCCTATCATCCGTAAAGCGACGGATATGTTAAAGGCACTGGACATTCCCTTTGAGGTGCACATCTATTCCGCACATCGCACCCCCGACGAGGCGCGCGACTTTGCGCGCGGCGCACGGGCGAACGGCTTCGGCGCGCTCATCGCCGCCGCGGGTATGGCGGCGCATCTCGCGGGTGCCATCGCCGCGAACACCACCCTGCCGGTCTTCGGCATCCCCTGCTCGTCGCAGAACTTAGAGGGGATGGATGCCCTGCTGGCCACGGTGCAGATGCCGACGGGCATTCCCGTCGCGACTGTTGCGATCAACGGCGGCGGCAACGCCGCGCTGCTCGCTGCGCAGATCCTCGCCGTTGAGGACGCGGAGCTTGCAAAGAAGCTGGATAACAAACGGGCCGCTGATGCCGCCGCTGTGCTGGCGAAGGACGCGTCTGTTATGGATAGGGTGAGCAGTTAAACCCGAACCCGCCGCAAAGCGGGGTATTTCGGTGCTTTTTGCTCCGCCCGTGCCCGCAAGGCGCGGGCATTACTTCGCCCGGTCAAAACAAAAACCCCCCGAAATCTCCTCGCTTTGCGGTCGACGATTTTGGAAAGAGCGAATTTTTGTTCAGCCGAGGCAAAAACGTAGTCAATACTGCCGTATTGGCGAGTATTTTAACAAAGGATGAGCGAAAATTCGCCTCTCCAAAACGGATTCGGATTTAACTGCTCACCCTAATCTGTAATTTATTTTAAAAGGAGATATCATTATGGAAAAGAAACTTGTTTACACCGGTAAGACGAAGGACGTTTTCGCGCTGGACAACGGCAACTACCTGCTGAAATTCAAGGATGATTGCACCGGCAAGGACGGCGTGTTCGATCCCGGTGAGAATTCCGTCGGCCTGACCATCGAGGGCGTGGGCGACGTTAACCTGCGGATGTCCATCTACTTCTTCGAGAAGATCAATGCCGCCGGCATCCTGACCCACTACGTCAGTGCCGACCTCGCGAACACCACGATGGAGGTTCTCCCCGCGAAGGTGTTCGGTAAGGGTCTCGAGGTTATCTGCCGCTATAAGGCGGTCGGCTCCTTCTATCGCCGCTATTCCGACTACTGCGAGGAGGGTCAGGATCTGCCCGCGTACGTCGAGACCACCTTCAAGAACGACGCGAAGGGCGACCCGCTGGTCACCAAGGACGGTCTGGTCGATCTCGGCGTGATGACCGCGCAGCAGTATGACGATCTCAAGGATATGACCCAGAAGATCACCAAGATCGTCGCCGACGATCTCAAAGAGAAGGGTCTCGGACTGTATGACATCAAGTTCGAGTTCGGTTATGATGCTGACGGCAACGTGATGCTCATTGACGAGATCGCGTCGGGCAATATGCGCGTGTACAAGAACGGCGAGTACGTCGATCCGATGACCCTCAACGGGCTGTTCTTCGCGTAATTTCTTGTTCTTATCCCTACTGTAGAGAGGAGTACACCATGGGAGGCTTTTTTGGCATCGTTTCCGAGCAGGATTGCATGGAGGACGTGTTCTTCGGCGTGGATTACCACACCCATATGGGGACGAAGCGGGCGGGCTTGGCGGCATACGACCCCGAGATCGGCCTGCAGCGCAAGATCCACAACATCGAGAACGCCCCCTTCCGCACCAAGTTCGCGGGAATTTTTGATGAGATGCAGGGCACGTCGGCGATCGGCTGTATCAGCGATGCCGATCCCCAGCCGATGCTCATCCGCTCGCATCTGGGCACCTACGCCATCAGCACCATCGGCGTCATCAACAACGCCGACGAGCTCATCGACCAGTATCTCGGTCAGTACGGCACGCATTTCGATGCGATGACGGGCGGGCGGGTGAATTCCACCGAGCTGGTGGCGGCGCTCATCAACGAGAAGAGCGACTTCGTCGAGGGCATCCGCTTCGTGCAGGAGGTCGTCGACGGCACCGCCGCGGTGCTCATCCTGCGGCAGGACGGCTCCATCATCGTCGCGCGGGACAAGCTCGGCCGCCTGCCGCTGCAGGTCGGTCGCCGCGACAAGGATTACAGTGTGTCGCTGGAGTCCTTTGCCGCGCTCAAGCTCGGCTTTGAGCCCGAGCGCGAGCTCGGCCCCGGCGAGATCGTCGAATTGACGGTCGGCTCACTGCGGCAGCTTGCCGCACCGGGGAAGAAGAAACGCATCTGCTCCTTCCTCTGGAGCTATTACGGCTATCCCACCTCTGACTACGAGGGCATCAACGTCGAAACGATGCGTTACCGCAACGGTGCGATCCTCGCGCGGCAGGATAAAGAAAACGGCCTTGCGCAGGAGCTCGATTACGTCGGCGGTGTGCCGGATTCCGGCACACCCCACGCCATCGGCTACGCTAACGAGAGCGGCGTGCCCTTTGCGCGGGCGTTCATCAAATATACGCCCACCTGGTCGCGCAGCTTCACCCCGACCAAGCAGTCGGATCGCAACCGCATCGCGAAGATGAAGCAGATCCCCGTGCACGATCTCATCAAGGGCAAGAACCTGCTGTTCGTGGACGATTCCATCGTGCGCGGCACCCAGCTCAAGGAGACGGTGGATTTCCTCTACGAGAACGGCGCCAAGGCGGTACATATGCGCTCCGCCTGCCCACCCATTATGTATAACTGCAAATACCTCAACTTCACCCGCAACCGCAGTGAGATGGATCTCATTGCACGACGGGTGGTGATGGAGCTGGAAGGGGAAGAGGGCTTTAACCACCTCGAAGAGTACAGCGATTCCACCACCGAGCGCGGCCGTAACCTGCGCCGCGCCATCTGCGAACGCTTCAATTTCGCCTCGCTCGATTTCCAGTCGCTCGACGGTGTCATCCGCGCCATCGGTCTGCCGGAGGACGAGCTGTGTACCTACTGCTGGAACGGCAAAGAATAAAGAACGGATCAGAAACGAAAGGAGTTTCCTACTATGCACGAAATTTCCAAATCCGATAGCTATGCCGCTGCCGGCGTAGACATCACCGCCGGCTACAAGTCGGTGGAGCTGATGAAAAAACATATCAACCGCACCAAGAACGCGGGCTGTCTGGACGATGTCGGCGGCTTCGGCGGCTGCTTCGGTCTCGATCTGACCGGTATCACCGAGCCCGTGCTGGTGTCCGGCACCGACGGCTGCGGCACGAAGGTGAAGCTTGCTATCCTGATGGACAAGCACGATACCATCGGCATCGATGCGGTCGCGATGTGCGTCAACGACATCATCTGCTGCGGCGCGAAGCCCCTGTTCTTCCTCGACTATATCGCCTGCGGCAAGAACTTCCCCGAGAAGATCGCCGAGATCGTCGGCGGCGTGGCGGAGGGCTGTGTGCAGTCCGGTGCGGCGCTCATCGGCGGTGAGGCCGCCGAGGACCCCGGCCTGATGCCCGAGGAGGACTACGATCTCGCGGGCTACTGCACCGGTATCGTGGACAAGTCGAAGATCATCGACAACAAGACGATGGCGGCGGGGGACGTGGTCATCGCCCTGCCCTCGACGGGTATTCATTCCAACGGCTTCTCGCTCTGCCGCAAGGTGTTCGACATCGACAACAACAACCCCGAGCTGTACGTGGCGCGTGAGGAGCTTGGCGGCCGCACGATTGCTGAGGCACTGCTGACCCCCACCCGCATCTACGTAAAGAGCGTGCTCGCTCTGCTTGAGCAGGTGAAGGTCAAGGGCATCTCCCACATCACGGGCGGCGGCTTTTATGAGAACATCCCGCGCAGCATCCCCGACGGTCTCGGTGCGAAGATCGACAAGTCCGCGGTGCGCGTGCTGCCCATCTTCGATCTGATC
>JAZSHK010000126.1:0-15468 GCA_045533185.1 Acutalibacteraceae bacterium
TCCCAGCAGACGATTGCACAAGCGTTTGGTCTGGCGGCGAAGGACAGCGTGTCGGCGGATTCGCCGATCCCTGCGCGTCCGCCGATGATGTGCGCGGGCTGTCCGCACCGCGGCATCTTCTACACCCTTGCGAAGAACAAGATCACGGTGCACGGCGACATCGGCTGTTATACCCTCGGTGCGGTGCCGCCGCTCAGCGCCCTTGATTCCACCCTGTGTATGGGTGCATCCATCTCGGGCCTGCACGGCTTTAACGCCGCCCGCGGCGCGGATGCCGAAGGCAAGACCGTTGCGGTCATCGGCGACTCCACCTTTATGCACTCGGGTATGACGGGCCTGGTCAACGTTGCCTATAACGCGACCAATTCCACCGTCATCATCCTTGACAACTCCATCACGGGTATGACGGGGCATCAGCAGAACCCCACCACGGGCTACAACATCAAGGGCGATCCCGCCGCAAAGGTGGATCTCGAAGCCCTTTGCCGCGCTCTCGGTATCAACCGTGTGCGGGTGGTCGACCCGTACGATCTGGCCGCCTGCGAGACGGCGATCAAGGAGGAGCTCGCGGCTGAGGAGCCGTCGGTTATCATCTCCCGCCGCCCCTGTGTGCTGCTCAAATACGTCAAGCACGCGCCGTCCCTCACCGTGGACGCGGACAAGTGCCGCTCCTGCAAGAAGTGTATGAAGCTCGGCTGTCCCGCCATCAGCTTAAAGGACGGCAAGGCGAAGATCGATACGACGCTGTGCGTCGGCTGCGGCGTGTGCAAGCAGTTGTGCGCGTTTGACGCGATCAATTAAGGGGGTGCAGACTATGAAAACAACCAGTGTGATGATCGTCGGTGTCGGCGGGCAGGGAAGTCTGCTTGCTTCCAAGCTGCTCGGCCGTCTGCTGATGGACGAGGGCTACGACGTCAAGGTCAGTGAGGTCCACGGGATGAGCCAGCGCGGCGGATCAGTGGTCACCTACGTGCGCTTCGGCGAGAAGGTGTATTCCCCGATCGTCACCGCGGGCGAGGCGGACATTATCATTTCGTTTGAAAAGCTGGAAGCGGCGCGCTACGCGGGCTACCTCAAGAAGGGCGGCCGCATCGTCGTCAACACCCAGCAGATCGACCCGATGCCTGTTATTATCGGCGCGGCACAGTATCCCGTCGACGTGCTCGATGAGCTGACTGCCAAGGGTGTCAACGTCGAGGCGCTCGATGCCCTCGCGCTCGCGGAGCAGGCGGGCTCATCCAAGGCGGTCAATATCGTGCTGATGGGCCGCGTGGCAAAACAGTTCGGCATCCCCTACGAGCGGTGGATCGCGGCGATCGAGAACACCGTCGCCCCCAAGTTCGTGGAGATGAACAAGAGAGCGTTTGATTTAGGCTATAATTCTTAAGAAAGCTGGCGATAGACAATGGCAGAACGGTATTTCCAACCCGAGATCGAGACGATGCCCGTCGAGGATCTCAAAAAGCTCCAGTCCGAAAAACTGGTAAAGCAGGTCAAACACGTGTACGAGAACGTGGAGTATTACCGCAACCTGATGGACGAGAAGGGCGTTAGCCCTGCGGACATCCACGGCATTGAGGATCTGCACAAGCTGCCCTTCCTTACCAAGGCGGACCTGCGCGACGCGTATCCCTACGGTCTGCTCGCGAAGCCCTTAAAGGACTGTGTGCGCATCCAGTCGACCTCGGGAACGACGGGTCGTCGCGTGGTGGCGTGTTACACCCAGCACGATGTGGATCTGTGGGAGGACTGCTGTGCGCGCGCGATCGTCGCGGCGGGCGGCACGAACGAGGACGTGTGTCAGGTGGCATACGGCTACGGGTTGTTCACCGGCGGCCCCGGCCTCAACGGCGGCTCGCACAAGGTGGGCTGCCTGACCCTGCCGATGTCGTCCGGCTTTACCGATCGCCAGATCCAGTTTATGAACGATCTGAGTGCGACCATTCTGTGCTGTACCCCGTCTTATGCCGCCTACATCGGCGAGTCGCTCAAGGAGCAGGGCTATAAGCCCGAGGACATCCCGCTCAAGGCGGGTATCTTCGGTGCCGAGCCGTGGACCGAGGAGATGCGCCGTAACATCGAGGAGACCCTCGGCATCAAGGCGTATGATATCTACGGCCTGACTGAAACCACCGGTCCCGGCGTGTCGTTTGAGTGCTCCGAGCAGTCGGGTATGCACATTAATGAGGACCACTTCCTTGCGGAGATCATTGACCCCGACACGGGCGAGGTACTGCCTGAGGGCAGCAAGGGTGAATTGGTGTTCACCTCGCTGGATAAGGAAGCCTTCCCATTGCTGCGTTACCGCACCCGTGACATCTGCGTGCTGTCCCGCAAGCCTTGCTCCTGCGGCCGCACCCACATCAAGATGTCCAAGCCCATGGGTCGCAGCGACGATATGATGATCATTCGCGGCGTTAACGTCTTCCCGAGCCAGATCGAGACCGTTTTGCTCAAGGAAGGCTATCAGCCGAACTACCAGATCATCGTCGACCGCATCGGCAACAACGACACCTTCGACGTCAACGTTGAGATGAATCCCGAGCAGTTCACCGACACCGTCAGCGGCATCACCGCGCAGGAGAAGGCGCTCGGCGAAGCGATGAAGACGATGCTCGGCATCAACCCGAAGGTGCATCTCGTCGCGCCGAAGTCCATCACCCGCAGTGAGGGCAAGGCGGTGCGCGTCATCGACAAGCGTAAATTACACGATTAAGGAGGCGGTAGTATGTCATTAAAGCAAGTTACGGTTTTCGTGGAGAATAAGCAAGGCGCGTTGGTGTCCATCACCGATACTCTCGCGAGGCACAACGTCAACATCCGCGCGCTGTCCATCGCGGACACGCAGGAGTTTGGAATCCTGCGTCTGATCGTCAACGACACCGCCGCCGCGGTCGCGACGCTTGCCGAGGAGGGTCACCTCATCAACACCACCGACGTTGTCGGCGTGAAGATCGGCGACGCGCCGGGTAAGCTGTCCAAGGCGCTCGAGGTGCTGGACGAGGCGGGCATCAATATGGAATATCTGTACGCCTTTATGACCCGCACCGAGAAGCACGCCTACGTCGTGCTGCGTGTGGCAGACAACGCCGCCGCCGAGTCGGCACTGGAGAGCGCGGGCTTCCACCTCATCACCGATGCGGACGTCAACAAATTGTAAGGATAAATAAGGAGAGATACCGATGGCAGAATTGCTGGAGATCATTATGATCGTCAGCTTCGGCGCGTCCTGGCCGCTGAACGTGATCAAATCCTATCGCGCGCGCACGGCGAAGGGCAAGAGCCTGCCGTTTTTGCTGCTCATCTTCTTCGGCTATATCGCGGGCATCGCCTCGAAACTGGTCAATGAGGCGTATATGGCGGCCATCGCCGAGAAGTGGTACGTGCTGTTCTTCTACGTGCTCAACCTCATTATGGTGGGCGCTGACCTCATTATGTACGTCCGCAACACGCGGTTGGACAAGGCGGCCGAAAAGAACGGCTGATTAAGAAACAAACCCGAAGCCACCCATGTGGGTGGCTTCGGGTTTTTGCGGCGTTTTGCGCGCGTGTGCATATACTGGTCTATGGAAGGAGTGACAGTCTATGCGCAGAAGACCGATGCGATCGCCGCGCCCGATGCCGCCGATCGAGCAGCGGATGTTCTCTAATTTATGCGATATTCTCGCACAGACCCCCGATGCGGTGGCGAATGTGCGGGGCGGCGGGGTGTATCCCCGCCTCGGCGGCACGGTACGGTTTTATCAGACGCGGTACGGTGTGCTGGTGTGTGCCGAGTTCGTGGGGCTGCCGACGGCGAACGGCCCGTGCGCGGGCAGGGTGTTTGGGTTTCACATCCACGAGGGGGAGGCCTGCCGCGGCACGTGGGAGGATCCCTTTGCGGATGTCGGCGGGCATTATAACCCCGACGGCTGTGAGCATCCCGCCCACGCGGGGGACCTGCCGCCGCTACTTGGCAACCACGGGTACGCACTGTCGGTGTTTCTCACCGACCGGTTCACCGTCGAGCAGGTGCTCGGCCGTACGGTGATCGTCCATGGGGGAGTGGACGATTTCACCAGTCAGCCCGCCGGCAACGCGGGGCAGAAGATCGCCTGCGGCCGCATTATGCGGCAGGCAAAATAAAGAACTCGGGCACTGCAAGGCAGTGCCCGAGTGTGTTTTTACAAGAGAAAAAACGAGGGCGCATGGTGAAGATAAAGCCTTCCCCTCAAGGGGAAGCCTTTGATGTTACTGCGTTAGTGGTGCTGGGTGAAGATTGCAGAAGGCTTTTCTCTTTTATTCCTTAGGGTAGAGCGAGATATCCGAACCCGCCTCAAAACGGCAGATTTTGGCGCTTTTCACCCTATTTGCTCTCGCAAGGCGCCAGCCTTGCTTCGCCCAAATAGAATAAATATCTCTCAAATTCTGCTCGCTTTGAGGACTACGATTTTGAAAAGAGGAGATTTTTGTTCTATCAAGGCAAAAACGCAGTAAACCCTTGCGGATTTACGAGTATTTTAACGAATATAGAGCGAAAATCCCCCTTTTTAAAACGGTGTTCGGATATTTCGCTCTACCCTAAACAGATCGGTGGACAGGTAGCGGTCGCCCGTGTCGGGCAGCAGCACGACGATGTGCTTGCCCGTAAATTCGGGGCGGGTCGCCAGCTCGCAGGCGGCAAACAGCGCCGCGCCCGAGGAGATGCCGACGAGCACGCCCTCGGTGCGGGCAAGCTCGCGTGCCGCGTCGTAGGCGTCCTGCGTGGTGACGGGCAGAATCTCGTTGTAGACGGCGGTGTCCAGCACCGCGGGGACGAAGCCCGCACCGATGCCCTGCAGGCCGTGAGGTCCCGCCTTGCCGCCGCTCAGGACAGGAGAGTCGGCGGGCTCCACGCCGACCACCCATACATCGGGCTTTTTGGAGCGCAGATACCCTGCTGTGCCCGTGATGGTGCCGCCGGTGCCGACCCCCGCGACGAAGATGTCCACCTCGCCGTCGAGGTCGTCGAAGATCTCGGGGCCTGTCGTGTCAAAATGCGCCTTGGGGTTGGCGGGGTTGCCGAACTGGTCGGGGATAAAGCTGTGGGGCGTTGCGGCGGCGAGCTCTTTCGCCTTCTCGATGGCGCCCGCCATACCCAGCTTGCCGTCGGTAAGCACCAGCTCTGCGCCGTAGGCCTTCATCAGCATCTGCCGCTCGACCGACATCGTGTCGGGCATCACAATAATAACGCGGTAGCCGCGTGCGGCGGCGACCAGCGCCAGCCCGATGCCCGTATTGCCCGAGGTCGGCTCGATGATGACCGAGTCGGGGACGAGCACCCCTGCCTTTTCCGCCTCGTCGAGCATCGCCTTTGCAACGCGGTCCTTGACCGAGCCGCCGGGGTTGAGGAACTCCAGCTTTGCGAACAGCTTGCCGCGCAGCTGCAGCTTTTCCTCGAGTCTGTTCAGCGCGAGCAGCGGGGTGTGGCCGATGAGCTGCTCTGCGGAGGTATAAATCGGTGCCATTGGGTTCACTCCTTGCGAGATGTTCTGTATATAAGTATGGTCAATTATCCTTGAGAATACACCTTCCCCGGCTCGACGGTGCCGTATTTTACGGCGAGCAGCTCGGGCACGGTGACGAGGGTATAGCCCTGCTGCTGCAGGTAGGGGATGAGCTCGATCGCGGCGTCCACCGTGGTGGAGTAGAGGTCGTGCATCAGCACGATGGAGCCGTCCCTGATGCCGTTCTTGGCACGGTTGAGGACGGTTGTCTTGTTGCGGTCGCGCCAGTCGATGGTGTCCACGCTCCACTGGATGATCGGCACGCTGATGTCCTTGGCATAGGCCTTCACGGTGTTGTTGTAGTTGCCGCCGGGGCAACGCATCACGATGGGGTAGTGCCCGATAAGCGCCTTAATGCGTTCGGCGGCGGGGAACATCTCGCTTGCCACGTTGGCGGCGGATAGTTTGGAGAGGTTTTTGTGGTTTTGTGAATGGTTGCCGACGACGTGGCCCTCGGCGGCCATCCGTTTAATGAGCGCGTTGCTGGCTTCGCCGCCGAGCCGCGAGCCGACGACGAAGAAGGTCGCCTTGGCGTTGTGCTTTTTGAGTGCGTCGAGCAGTCGGCCCGTGTGCTGACTCGGGCCGTCGTCGAAGGTCAGCGCGACCAGCTTCTTGCCGCGCAGTCCCGTGACGTCGATGTCGGGATAGGTGGCGACCCCCTTGACCTTCTCCTTCGGGCTCAGGGCGATGATCTTGCTCTCCTGTGCGGCGATGGTGCTCTCCTGCTTCTTGATGGTCTCCTGCTGATCGGAGATGGTGCCTTTCTGCTCCTCGATGGTGCTCTGCTGTGAGGAGAGCTGCGCGGCTTGCGAGGTGAGCTGCTCCTGCTGCTCACTGACTGCCTGCTGCAGCGAGGCGAGCTGCTCCGACTGTGCGACGGACAGCCGCTTTTGCTCCTGCAAGCCGAGGTAAAAATGCACCGCGAGTGTCGCGGACGCGGTCAGCGCCAGTGCCGACAGGCAGGCGATGACGGTAAGCCACACACGCTTAGCCTTGCTTGCGCGGGGATGGTCTTCGGTTTCAACGCGGTCAATGACAGCGGTCAGCGGATCGGACACGGCGCTCACTTCCTTTTTATGGTGTCTGCTTCCATTGTACCACGGTTTTTGCCAAAAACAAGGGTTTTTCGACAAAAACCACGAGGGATTTGCTTCCTTTCGCGCACAGAATGAAACAAAATCTTGCGCATTGGCTCATATTGTGTTATAATAAGCCCATCGCATCTTGCGAAAGAAAGGAAAATTACTATGGCTAAACCCATCGTTCTCTGTGCGGACAGCACCTGTGACCTTGGTGCTGAGCTGATCGAACGCTATAATGTCAAGATCTCCCCGATGCACGTGCATCTCGGCGAGAAGATGTATGCCGACGGTGTGGACATCACCCCCGACGACATCTATGCCGTCTACCGTGAGAAGAAGATGCTTCCCACCACCTCCGCGACCAATATGGAGGAATATAAGGATTTTGTCACCCCCTTCATTGAGGCGGGCAACGACGTGCTGTACATCTCTCTCGGCTCGGGCATCTCCACGACCTACAACAACGCCCGTCTTGCGGCGGAGGAGACCGACGGGATGTACGTTATCAACAGCGGCAACCTCTCGACCGGTATGGGTCTCGTGGTCATCGCCGCCGCTGAGCGCATCGCCGCGGGAATGCCGATCGAGCAGATCGTGGAAGAGGTCAACGCGCTGACCAAGCGGGTTGAGGCGAGCTTCGTGCTCGACACTCTCGAGTTCCTGCACAAGGGCGGTCGCTGCTCGACCATTGCCGCGCTTGGTGCGAATATGCTCAAGCTCAAGCCCTGCATCGAGGTCGATAACGAGGATTCCAAGATGACCGTCGGTAAGAAATATCGCGGCGCGTTGGAGAAGGCGCTCACCGAGTACGTCGCCGACCGTCTGAAGGGTCGCACCGACATCGACACCTCCCGCATCTTCATCACCCATTCGGGCATCTCGCAGGAGCGCATCGATCTGGTCAAGAGCTGTGTCGAGCAGTACCAGACGTTCGACGAGATCCTCATCACCCGCGCCGGCTGCACCATCTCCGCCCACTGCGGCCCCAACACCCTCGGCATCCTGTTTGTGCGCAAATAAGCAAGGATAAAAACATCCCGCCGCCGAAGACGCGTCTTCGGCGGCATTTTTCGCGCTTTTCTCTGCAAAATTTTCGTAACTTGTTCGCCACTCGCGAACAAGTTGCGGATTTTCAATAAAGTTTGTCCTTTTTTTCTGTTGGTTATTGACAAAGGTTTTTTGTTCATATAAAATGATATTTAATCACCCTTTCGCGTACGCGCGTGAGGGGCAAAACAAGTTTTTGGAGGAAGGAGACATGGCAAGAGTATACAATTTTTCCGCAGGTCCTTCGATGCTGCCGGAGAGCGTGCTGGCGAAGGCCGCCGCAGAAATGATGGATTATCAGGGGTCCGGACAGTCTGTGATGGAGATGTCTCACCGTTCGAAAGTGTATCAGGGCATCTTCGACGAGACCGAGGCGCTGTTGCGCGAGGTGATGGAGATCCCCGACAACTATAAGGTGCTGTTCCTGCAGGGCGGTGCGTCGACCCAGTTTGCGATGATCCCGATGAATCTGATGACGGGCAGCGGCAAGGCCGACTACGTCGTTACGGGCCAGTTCGCCAAGAAGGCGTATAAGGAAGCCGCCCGCTTCGGTGACGTCAAGGTGGTCGCGAGCTCGGAGGATAAGACCTTCTCCTACATTCCGAAGCTCGACCCCGCGACCTTCACCCCCGATGCGGACTATTTCTACATCTGTATGAACAACACCATCTTCGGCACGGTGTACCACGACCTGCCCGAGACGGGGAATGTGCCGCTGGTGGCGGATGCCTCTTCCTGCATCCTGTCCCGCCCGATCGACGTGTCCAAGTTCGGTATTCTGTATGCCGGCGCGCAGAAGAATATGGCCCCTGCGGGCGTGACGGTCGTCATTATCCGCGAGGATCTCATCGGCAAGCCGATGGATAAGACCCCGACGATGCTCGACTACGCCGCCCACGCCGAGGCGGGCTCGATGTACAACACCCCGCCCTGCTACTCCATCTATATGATGAAGCTGGTGCTCGAGTGGATCAAGAACGAGGTCGGCGGTCTGGATAAGATGCTGGAGCGCAACGAGAAGAAGGCGGGCATTCTGTACGATTATCTCGATAATTCCAAGCTGTTCAAGAGCCCCGTCGCGAAGGAGGATCGCTCGCTGATGAACGTGCCGTTCGTCACCGGCGACGCCGATATGGACGCGAAGTTCGTCAAGGAGGCGGCCGCCGCGGGCTTTGTCAACATCAAGGGTCATCGCTCGGTCGGCGGTATGCGCGCGTCCATCTACAACGCGATGCCCATCGAGGGTGTCGAGAAGCTGGTCGCCTTTATGAAGAAATTTGAAGAGGAGAACGGCTGAGCCGTTTCCCGTGAGGAGTTTAGAGAATGATGAAGATTTGTACACTGAATAAGATCGCCGCCTGCGGCACCGACCGTCTGGGCGCGAACTACACCGTCACCGATGAGCTCGCGGGCGCCGCGGGCGTGCTGGTGCGCTCCGCCGCGATGCACGACGTCGCGATGCCCGAGAGCCTGCTCGCCATCGCGCGTGCGGGCGCGGGTGTCAACAACATCCCCGTCGATGCCTGCGGTGAGCAGGGCATCGTGGTGTTCAACACCCCCGGTGCGAACGCCAACGCCGTTAAGGAGCTGGTCATCGCGGGCCTGTTCCTCTCGTCCCGTAAGATCGTGGACGGCATCGCTTGGGCACAGACTCTCAAGAACGAAGGCGACGCGGTCGGCAAGCTGGTCGAGAAAGGTAAGTCCGCGTTCGGCGGCCCCGAAGTGAAGGGCAAGAAGCTCGGCGTCATCGGCCTCGGCGCGATCGGCGTGCTGGTTGCCAACGCCGCCGTCTCCCTCGGTATGGAGGTCTATGGCTACGACCCCTATCTGTCGGTCGACGCCGCGTGGAAGCTGTCCCGTGCCATCAAGCACGCGAACACCCTCGAGGAGATCTACGCCGAGTGTGATTACATCACCGTGCACGTGCCGCTGATGCCCGCTACTAAGGGGATGCTCGGCAAGGACGCCTTCGCCGCGATGAAGGACGGCGTGCGCATCCTCAACTTCTCCCGCGACGGTCTGGTGGACAGCGCCGCGATGAAGGATGCCCTCGCCGCGGGCAAGGTCGCCTGTTATGTGGTGGATTTCCCCACTGCGGATATGCTCGGCGTGGAGAACGTCATCGCCATCCCGCACCTCGGCGCGTCCACGCCCGAGAGCGAGGATAACTGCGCAGTGATGGCCGCCGACCAGATCAAGGATTATCTGGAGAACGGCAACATCAAAAACTCCGTCAACTACCCCGACGTGCAGGTCCCCCGCAGCGGCGACACCCGCATCTGCGTGCTGCACAAGAACATCCCGAATATGCTCGCGCAGATCAGTGCGGTGGTGTCTGCCGACGGTGTGAACATCGAGGCGATGACCAACAAATCCCGCAAGGATTTCGCCTACACGATCCTCGACATCGTGGGCGAGGCGCGGGAGTCCTTCACCAAGGATATTTGCGCCATCGAGGGCGTCATCCGTGTGCGTGTCCTGTAATGAGATAACCGAAGCCCGACCGATGCAACCGCCTCGGTCGGGTTTTCTGTTCGAGTAACCGATGCCGCAATGCCAAAAGGAATTCCCCTCTCACCCGCTGACGCGGGAGCTCTCCCAAAGGGAGAGCCTTGTCGGCTTTTGCTGATTGCGTTAGCCTCTCCCTCCGGGAGAGGTGGCGCGCGTAGCGCGACGGAGAGGGGAGCCTCTCTTTGCACGAGGAAAGCCTTCACGAAGAATGTCGCAAAAGGGATTGTCCTTTTGCGGCATTTCTGCTATGGTTGTGTTACAATAGGGACAAGTTGAATTTAGTTTGTTTATATGATAAAATATACTCAACTCAAAGTTGAGAACATCTAAAAAATACCGTTATTGTATCGAAAATTCAAATAGTTTATACTAAATAGCAAGGAGGATAGTATATGAAATATTTTGGAGAAAGGTTAAAAAAACTTCGTTACGATAATAATGTCACGCAAGATACCCTTGCCGAATATCTCGGTATTTCTTATCAAGCTATATCTAAATGGGAAAATTCATTGGGTTTTCCAGACATTTCACTTATTCCTGCCATTTCTAATTTTTTTGGAGTATCGTCTGATTTTTTATTAGGGATTGAACTTGAAAAAAGCGAAGAAAAAATTGAAAATGTTTTGAACGAGGCTCGTGAATTTACTCATACAGGTGAAATAGAAAAAAGCATTAATTTGATTGAGGAGGCTTTAAAAAGTTTTCCTAATGAACACCGTCTATTATGCGATTTAATTGAATATAAAGTTATGACTTGGAAAAGAGAAGATTCAGAATGGTGTCAGGATATAGAAACTAAAGCCAATTTAATTTTAAGAGATTGTAATATTGATAAAATAAGGCATAAAACAATTGTAAATTTAGCTTTTGCATATAGCTTTAGTGGCTTGAAAGATAAGGTTTTGGAAATTTCGGAATTATTACCTGATGTTGCCTATTCAAAGAAACAATTAGTGAGTCTTTCTGCACCTATAAGGGAGAGGATAAAATATAAGCCTGATTGTATTTTAAGTTGGTCGGAGTGTTTATTAACAGATATACTTACCATTTCAAAACACCACATATTTTATGGCGATATTGAAATAGCAATTGAAGTGTGTAATAGAGCATTAAAAATAATTGACGGAATTGGAGCAGAAGGATATCTTTTGTATATGCAAGCAGCAGCTTATGAAGATTTAATGTTAGCATTTGGAAAACTAAAAAGAACAGATGAAATGTATTCTGCTATAGAAAAAGTTATTGAAATAGATAAGCAGATAGAAAAAACTTTATGTGATGGTGGCAAAGAGTATGTTTCCCCCTTACTAAAAGGTCTTGCTTTCAGTAAAGAAAGCATAACTTTTAACTATCCAAGTAATAGCCTTGAAAGACTTTATAACTATATCAATAACTCTAATATATTAAAGCCATATTTTAACGATGATAAATTTATAAGCGTTGTTTCTAAATTAGAGAAAGAAATTAAAGATTTAAAGTCAAGGCAGGAATAACCGTCATACTTTAGGCATATTTACCGCTTAAAAACAAAGTTTTCAACTACATTTTCTTTGGTGTGATTTTGGGTGTGTCGGTATGATTTTTGTCATACAATCAAAAATAGAGTTGTCTCGTGGTTACGGGATAACTCTATTTGCATATATAACTTGAAAATTACAATAAAAAATGTTATATTAAATATAAGAAAATGCTTGTTATTATGCAAAATTCTAAACTTGTGGAAATGACTTCCACAAGTTGAAAACATAAGGCTCCACTTGTCAGAGGAGGTGGCAAAACGAAGTTTTGACGGAGGGGTAGTTTTCTCTCCCTCGGTCTTTTGCTTCACAAAATCCGGCTCCCTCGTCAGAGGGAGCCAAGGCTTAAATTTGTCTCTCATTTGACACAAGCATATGATAATATAAAAGGAAAAAGGGGGCAGACTATGCAGCGAAAATTTGTGTGGTGGCGACTGGCGGTCGCCGCGGTGTCCGCCGCGGTGATGGCGTGGTCGCTGATGCCGCTGTCGAGCGGCATTGTGAATATCGGCGTGGTCGTCCCCTTTGCGGCGAGCCTGCTCGGCATCGCGTGGGGGCTGACACCCCCGCCGCGAGAAAAACGGAAGGGATGGCGACGCAGGATGACGGTAATTGTGTGGGTGTGTATCGGGCTGGTCGCGGCATTGGGTGTCGTGATCTCCTCGTTTATGGTCGCCGCGGCGGTGGACAAGCCCGCGGGCGGCGAGAGCACGGTCATCGTGCTCGGTGCGCGCATCCACGGCGACCGCCCGAGCCGTATGCTGCGCGAGCGGCTGGATGTCGCCGCCGATCATCTCAAGGAAAACCCCGAGGCAATGTGTATCGTATCGGGCGGGCAAGGCTTGGACGAGCAGTATACCGAGGCGCACGTGATGAAGAATTATCTGTGCGCGCAGGGCATCGCGCCCGAGCGTGTTTTTGAGGAAGGGCGCTCGACCGATACGCATCAGAATATTGACTATTCGCTCGCGATCATCCGCGAGCAGGGACTTAGCGAGCGGGTGGCGATCGCCACGCAGGAGTTCCACCAATACCGCGCCGCCACCCTTGCGCGCCGCGCGGGGCTGACCGACGTGTCCGCCGTGACCACCCCGTCGCCGCTCTATCTGCTCTTGTGCTACTGGGTGCGGGAATGCGCCGCCATCTGCCGCCTGTGGCTGTTTGGGTATTGATAGGATAGTATGATCTGCAATCAACACCGTAGGGGCGGATGCCTACATCCGCCCGCCATTGTTTGCACAAACCCTGTCGGGGCGATGTGGGTAGCGAAGCGACATCCCGCGGTAGTGAATGACAGTCCAGTGGACTGTCAGAGTCGCGGGTGGACCGAGCCGCAGCGAGACTCATCGCTCCCTACAAGCGTATTTTAGTTTTCACAAGCCGACAAAGCAAATCAACGCCGCCGTGTGTTTCGAAATTGCACGGCGGCGCTATTATTTTATTGTTTATCAATAAAAATCCAAAAATTCGCAAAAAAAATTGCCAAACCTCAAAAAAAGGTTGACAAACGGACAAATTGTGTATTATAATAAACTGCTTTATTATGGGAAGTATGCCCCGAAATACGGTTTCATTGTATCACATCTTGCAAAAAAATGCAAGAAAAACTTTTGAGATCGGGTAGGGGAACTGCTTTTCGACGTTCAACATCGCGCAGGCGTTTCGGCTCTCCGCCCGGAAACGGAGAAGCCGAACCACCGCGTGAAATTTCAAGACAGGAGTGATCGGGCTAATGGCGAATATCAAACCGGTAAAGCTGGGTAACAACGTCCGTATGAGCTTCGCGAAGATCAACGAAGTTCTGGATATGCCCAACCTCATCGAGGTGCAGAAGAATTCTTACCAGTGGTTTATCGAGGAAGGACTCAGAGAC
The DNA here is from genome assembly GCA_045533185.1 of Acutalibacteraceae bacterium. Lineage (GTDB taxonomy): Bacteria > Bacillota > Clostridia > Oscillospirales > Acutalibacteraceae > UBA5905. The sequence continues at coordinate 13,556 of JAZSHK010000126.1, forward strand.
GTCTTTGACGAGACGGCCGCCATCACGGATTATAACGGCAATCTGGTTCTGGACTTCATCGGCTACCGGATGGACGACGAGCCGAAGTATACCGTGGAGGAGTGCAAGGAGCGGGATGTGACCTATGCCGCCCCCTTACACGTGCGCGTGCGTCTGCTCAATAAGGAGCCCGGCGAGATCAAGGAGTCCGAGGTCTTTATGGGCGATTTCCCCATTATGACCGAGAGCGGCACCTTCGTCATCAACGGCGCGGAGCGCGTCATCGTCTCCCAGCTGGTGCGTTCCCCCGGCGTGTACTTCGATATGGTGCACGACACCCTCGGCAAGGAGCTGTTCAGCTCCACCGTCATCCCCAACCGCGGCGCGTGGCTGGAGTATGAGACCGATTCCTCTGATGTGTTCTACGTGCGCATCGATAAGAACCGCAAGATCCCCGTCACCGTGCTCGCACGTGCACTGGGCCTCGGCTCGGATGCGCAGATCATCGACTTCTTCGGCGAGGATGAGCGTATTCAGGCGACCCTGCTGAAGGATACCACCAAAAACCGCGAAGAAGCCCTGCTGGAGATTTATCGCAAGCTGCGTCCGGGCGAGCCTGCGACTGTTGAGAACTCCCAGCAGCATTTGGACAATCTGTTCTTTGACCCCCGTCGGTATGACCTGTCCCGCGTGGGCCGCTATAAATATAATAAGAAATTAGGGTTGTCCAACCGTCTCGCAGGCTGTAAGCTCAGCCGCCCCGTCGTCAACCCCGCCACGGGCGAGATCATGGGTGAGCCTGGTGAGGTCATCGACCGTGCCCGTGCGCTGGAGATGGAGGACGCCGGCGTGACCGTCGCGTTTGTCACCGTTGAGGAGCACGGTGAGGACCGCGAGGTCAAGATCGTGACCAACGGCATGGTGGATCTCGCGAAGTACGTCAGTGAGTCCGTCTATGACGCGGTGAAGAACACCGTCAACGAGCGCGTGTGCTACAGCGTTCTGACCGAGATCCTTGCGCAGGAGCTCGGCGAGGAGGAGCTCATCGACACCCTGCGTGCCCGCGTGAAGGAGCTCATCCCCAACCACATCACCGTGGACGACATTCTCGCGTCCATCAACTACCTCAACTGCCTCGGTCACCACATCGGCTCGACCGACGACATCGACCACCTCGGCAACCGCCGCATTCGCTCGGTGGGTGAGCTGCTGCAGAACCAGTTCCGCATCGGCTTCTCCCGTATGGAGCGCGTGGTGCGCGAGCGTATGACACTGCAGAGCCAGGATATGGATGTCATCACGCCGCAGGCGCTGATCAACATCCGCCCTGTCGTGGCGGCGATCAAGGAGTTCTTCGGCTCCTCTCCGTTGTCGCAGTTTATGGATCAGAACAACCCCCTCGCGGAGCTCAAGCACAAGCGCCGCCTGTCCGCGCTCGGCCCCGGCGGTCTGTCGCGTGACCGCGCGGGCTTCGAGGTGCGCGACGTGCACTACAGCCACTACGGCCGTATGTGCCCCATCGAGACTCCCGAAGGTCCCAACATCGGTCTGATCTCCTATCTCGCGAGCTTCGCTCGCATCAACCAGTACGGCTTTATCGAGGCGCCCTACCGCAAGGTGGATAAGGCGACCGGCGTCGTCACCGACGAGGTCACCTATATGCCCGCCGATATGGAGGACGATTTCATCGTCGCGCAGGCGAATGAGCCGCTGGATGAGAACAACCGCTTTATGCGTTCGAAGGTCACCACCCGTCACCGCGGCGAGTTTAAGGAAGAGGATCCCTCGGTCGTCGACTATATGGACGTGTCGCCTAAGATGGTCGTGTCCGTCGCTACCGCGATGATCCCTTTCCTCGAGAACGATGACGCGAACCGTGCGTTGATGGGCCCGAACATGCAGGGACAGGCTGTCCCGCTGCTCACCACCCAAGC
>JAZSHK010000079.1:0-4862 GCA_045533185.1 Acutalibacteraceae bacterium
GCCGCCGTCAGTCGCTCGAGCCGATGAATCCCTATGAGCGCCGCACCATCCACACCACCGTGCAGGAGATCGAGGGCGTCACCTCGTGGAGCGTCGGCAGCGAGCCGAACCGTCACGTGGTCATTGGCTCCGCTGATGACCACGGCAGCCGTGAGGAGTCCGATGAGCGTCGCAGCGGCGGCAGAGGCCGTTCCCGTGGCGGTCGCGGTGGCAGAGGCGGCAACGGCGGTCAGCGCCGTGAGCGCGCCCCCCGCCGTGAGCACGAGATCGTCGCTCCCGAGCGTCCCGTGCGCGAGTTCATCTCCCGTTCGAACCCTATGCCGATGGCGGACGGCGGCTCGATTCCGACCCGCACCGAGTCGGAGCTGGAGAACAGCGCCTCGTTGTACGGCCGCATTGATCTGTAAAGATAGGACACAACAACCCCGTGTGCATCGCACACGGGGTTGTTGTTTTAGATACTAGATGTTGGATGTTATGGGGTTTGTACGAACCAAAACGGGCGACCGATGGTCGTCCCTACGATCCTATTTATGGTTTTTACGGATTTCGAAATCTATTGTAGGGGGCGATGCCCACATTGCCCCGTCGAGTTTTTGCAATCTCGAACGGGCGGATGTGGGCATCCGCCCCTACGGTCTTATATGTGGTTTGTTCAGGCGAGACGGAAGGAGTGTCATTCTCCGTATTTCTCAAAAAACGCCGACAACAGCTCATTCGGCGTTGTCTGCAACACAAGGCAGAAGCACGCCAGCTCATAGTCGGTCACCAGTCGCGCGTTGCTCTCAATCTTGCTGATCATCTGTTGGTCGATACTCACACCCATCGTCTGCATCTTCGCCGCCAACTGCTGCTGCGACAACCTGCGTTTGACGCGCCACTGCTTGAGCGCGTCTCCGATGACATTTTTATTCTCATTAAACAAGATTTTCTTCATAGCACACCACATCAATGTCGCGTATTTTACTTGACATTACCATATATTATGCGCTATGATACGTTACATAAACGTAACTATAACAAAAGAGGTGGATTACGTGAACAGCATCGGCAAGAAAATGAAAGCCGCCAGACGGAGAAAAGGACTGACGCAGGCGTGGATGGCGGAACGGTTGAACGTCCACCGCACCACATATACAAAATACGAACGCGGGCAGGTGGAATTGCCGCTTTCTCTGCTGAGAAAGGTGACGGCGCTGTTGGATATCTCGGTCGAGGAATTATTGGATGAGGCATAAGCCACCCCCCGTGTGCAATGCACACGGGGGAAAATTGCGCAAACCCACAGATACATCCGGCTGCTCGCAAAAGAAAAATGCACACCCGTGGGGGTGTGCATTTTTGCGCAAACAAAAAATCTGTGCGTACTGCAAAACTTTAGCGCTTCGAGAACTGGGGAGCGCGGCGGGCGGCCGAGGCGGAGCCGCATCCGTCCAGACCGCCAATGCGCATCTCCGCCTCTCGCATACGCCTGCGGCGTATGCCCACATTCCCACGGATACATCCGCTGCCCGTCAAAAAGAAGAGCACCACACCCTTTCGGGTGCGGTGCTCTTGATAAAACCGTAAGTTTGTACGATACACCAAAAATCAGCGCTTGCTGAACTGGGGTGCACGACGGGCGGCCGAGGCGGGGCCGCATCCGTCCAGACCGCCAATGCGCATCTCCGCCTCTCGCATACGCCTGCGGCGTATGCCCGCATTCCTGCGGATACATCCGGCCGCTCGCAAAAGAAAAATGCACACCCCCACGGGTGTGCATTTTTGCGCAAACAAAAAATCTGTGCGTACTGCAAAACTTTAGCGCTTCGAGAACTGGGGAGCGCGGCGAGCGGCCTTCAAACCGTACTTCTTACGCTCCTTCATACGAGGATCGCGGGTCAGGAAGCCTGCCTTCTTCAGCGCGGAGCGCAGGCCCTCGCTGTCGTACTGCAGCAGAGCGCGGGCGACACCGTGACGGATCGCGCCGGCCTGACCGGACACGCCACCGCCGGCAACGCGGCACTCAATGTCAAACTTTTCGGTCAGCCCCGTGAGGTTGAGCGGCTGACGCACGATCAGCTTCAGGGTCTCAAGGCCGAAATAATCGTCGATGTCACGGCCGTTGATGGTCACCTTGCCGGTGCCCTGGTACAGACGCACGCGGGCAACAGAGGATTTACGGCGACCGGTGCCGTAGAAAAAGGGTCTAGAATTGTAATCCATCGTTATTGCCTCCTTCATTACAGCTCAAACGCTTCGGGTTTCTGGGATGCGTGGGGATGCTCCGCGCCGGCGAAGCAGTGCAGGCGGGTCTCCGCCGCGCGGCCGATGTGGTTGCTGGGGATCATACCGCCGACAGCCAGCTCCATCGCCTTCTCGGGACGCTGCGCCATCAGCGTAGCGTACTTGGTCTCCTTGAGGTTGCCGACCCAACCGGTGTGACGGTACCACTTCTTCTGCTCGAGCTTCTTGCCCGTGAGGACAGCCTTCGCGCAGTTGATGATGATGACGTTGTCACCGCAGTCAACGTGGGGGGTGAAGGTGGGCTTGTGCTTGCCGCGCAGCAGGACAGCCGCCTGAGCAGCTACGCGACCGAGGGGCTTACCGGCGGCGTCGATGACGTACCACTTACGCTCGACCTGACCGGCTTTTTCCATGAAAGTCATAGTAGTTTCCTCCTAATCATTTTGGGGCGTCGGGTTAAAAACGCCCGTCGGGGACTCTCCCTCAGCAGAAACCGCACATTGCACGGCGGGAGGGTCGATTTACCGAACGCGTGTTATCATAACACATCCAAAATCGGCTGTCAAGACCCAAATTCCCGTTTTTTTAATTTACATCCCTCGTTCTCTCGTTTTCTCTTTATTTTACGCCGTTTTGCTCTGTTTCTCGTGTTTCATTTCGTTTTTGTAATGGCGATTTTCCCCGCTATATCCAATATATAGTATGTGCGCTGTCACGCAACGACAAGATAGCCGAAAAACGCGTGAAAATCGCCTTTTCCACCAAAAAAACCGCCTTTTTTTCTGCGGTGTTTCACCTTGTGGGCGGGCGGAAAATGTGGTAAAATACAGGGTGAAAGCAACGTAGGGTAGAGCGAAAATCCCCCTTTTCAAAACGGAATTCGGACATCTCGCTCTACCCTACCATTAAAAGATAAGAGGTTTTTCTATGAACACTCCCGCAATCATCAAAATCGACCCGTATCTCGCCCCGCACGTCGACGATCTCGTCCTGAGGATGGATAACTACGCCCGAAAACGCACCGAGCTGGTCGGCGAGGGCGGCAATCTCGTCGATTTCGCCAACGGGCACGAATATTTCGGCATCCACCCGACCAAAAACGGCTGGGTCTATCGCGAATGGGCACCCGCCGCCGACGCGATGTTCTTCACCGGCGACTTTAACGGCTGGGACACCGCCGCCTGCCAAATGACGCGGCTGGACAACGGCGTGTTCGAGGTCGAGCTTAAAGGCAAACACGCTCTGCAGGTCGGACAGAAGGTGCAGGCGATCGTGTGGCATAACGGCGAGATGCTGCGCCGCGTGCCGACCTACGCGACCCGCGTCGTGCAGGACCCCGAGACCTATTGGTGGTGTGCCGAGGTGGACGACACGCTGTGGGACAAGTTCCCGTGGACCGACGCGTCCTTTAAGCCCGCTGTCACGCCCTATATCTACGAGTGCCACATCGGGATGGCGCAGGACGCCTACGCGGTCGGCAGCTACCGCGATTTCACGAAAACTATCCTGCCGCGGGTCAAAAAGCTCGGCTACAACACTATCCAAATTATGGCGGTGATGGAGCACCCCTACTACGGCTCGTTCGGGTATCAGGTGTCCAACTTCTTCGCCGCCTCGTCGCGCTACGGCGCGGCGCGCGACCTCAAGGAGCTGGTCAACACCGCGCACAAGCTGGGGCTGACCGTCCTGCTCGACGTGGTGCACTCCCACGCGGTGAAAAACGTCGGCGAGGGGCTCAACCTCTTTGACGGCACGGAATACCAGTTTTTCCACGCGGGCGCGCGGGGCGACCACCCCGCGTGGGACACTAAGCTGTTTGACTACGGCAAGAACGAGGTACTGCACTTCCTGCTCTCCAACCTCAAATTCTGGATGGACGCGTTCCATTTTGATGGGTTCCGCTTCGACGGCGTGACCTCGATGCTGTATCACGACCACGGGCTGGGCAGCGCGTTTACCGACTATTCGATGTATTTCTCGCTCAACACCGACACCGAGGCGGTGACCTATCTTCAGCTTGCCAACGAGCTGGTGCACACCGTCAACCCCCGTGCCGTCACCGTCGCTGAGGATATGTCGGGGATGCCGGGGATGTGTATCCCCATCAAGGACGGCGGCATCGGGTTTGATTTCCGTCTGTCGATGGGGATGCCCGATCTGTGGATCAAGTACCTCAAGGAGTACGCCGACGAGCAGTGGGATATGGACAAGCTGTGGTGGGAGCTGAACACCCGCCGCCCGAAGGAGAAGAACATCGGCTACTGCGAGTCGCACGATCAGGCGCTGGTCGGGGACAAGACGATTATGTTCCGTCTGTGCGACGCGAATATGTATACGGGGATGAACAAGGGTAGCGGCGACCCCGTCATCGACCGCGGCGTCGCCCTGCACAAGCTCATCCGCCTCGTCACCGCCACCCTTGCAGGCGAGGGCTACCTCAACTTTATGGGCAACGAGTTCGGCCATCCCGAGTGGATCGACTTCCCGCGCGAGGGCAACGGCTGGAGCTATTTCTATTGCCGCCGCCAATGGCATCTTGCCGATGATCCGCTCCTCAAATACGGCTATTTGCAGGAATTTGATAAGGCAATGCTGGCGTTGGCAGAGGAAACCAAGCTCTTTTCCAAGTCTCCCCA
>JAZSHK010000028.1:0-1926 GCA_045533185.1 Acutalibacteraceae bacterium
ATCCGCATCGCGGTGCTTTTCTTTATGCGTGGTGATTGACACCGCCGTGCAGTTGTTCTATAATAGGATAGACATCATCACAAGGAGGGAGTGGTAGCGTGGAGCAGACAAAGAATACCAAGACCGTATGGCGGATCGTGCTGATCGCCGCATGCGCGGTCCTTGTGCTGTGCCTCGTCGGGATCGCGGCGTATATGCTGCCCCAATGGCTCTCTCACGGCAACCTCGTGCCGTCCGTCTCCGCGCCGGATTTCAGCGGCGAGGAGAAGCTGCCTGACAACCCCATTGATTTCGCCGCCCTGCAGGAGAAAAACCCCGATACCGTCGCGTGGATAAAGGTGCCCGGCACCGTCATCGACTATCCCGTGATGCGCAGCGGCGCCGATCGCGAGGAGAATTTCTATCTCGACCACAACAGCGAGGGGAAATCCCATGTTGCGGGCGCGATCTATATGCAGAAGCTTAATAAAGCGGATCTTTCCGACCCGAACACGGTGCTGTACGGACACGATATGCGAAACGGCTCGATGTTTGCCTGGCTGCATCGGTATAAGAAAAAGGAGTTTTTCGACGAGCATCGCACCATCACCGTCTACACGCCGGGGCACATCCTCACCTATGAGATCTATTCCGCCTTTGTATACGACAATCGCCACATCCTCAATTCCTTTAATTTCTATAATAAGGATGACTACGCGGCGTTTCTCAAGCAAACGCTGAGCCCCACCTCGATGACAAGGCAGGTGCGCGAGGGCGTCTCGGTAACCACCAACGCGCGTATTCTCACGCTGAGCACCTGCACCGGAATTTCCACGCAGCGGTATCTTGTGGTAGGAGTGCTGACCGATGACCAACGAACAAAATAACCGCCCGCGCCGCGTCCTGCGGGCGGTGCTGATCATTCTCGCCGCTCTCGCGGCACTCGCGCTTGTGCTGGCGAGCGTCTATTACGCCCTCTACTGGCGCGGGCGCGCCTCTCTGCGCGACCGCGATACCAGCATCGCCCCGCCCGAGTCGCTCATCGACAACGTCGAGGAGGAGGGCAAGCGCATCACCTACAAGGGCGAGACCTACCGCTATAACGAGTCGGTGGTCAGCCTGCTGTTTATGGGGGTCGACAAGACCGACATCCAAGCGGACGGCGGCTACGGGAAGAACGGACAGGCGGACAGTCTCTTCCTGGCGACGCTTGACACCGACAGCGGTGCCGTCAGGATCATCCCCCTCTCCCGCGAGAGTATGGTGGACATCAACCTCTACGATGCCGACGGAAAATTCCTCGGCACCGAAAACCGTCAGCTTTGTCTCGCCTACGCCTACGGCGCCGATGCCGAGGAGGGATGCGAGAACACCTGCCGCTCGGTCGGGCGCTTACTGTTCGGAATGCCGATCGACGGCTATATCGCCATCGATCTTGACGGCGTCAAGGCGCTCAACAACGCCGTCGGCGGCATTGAGGTGCCCGTGCTCGACGACATCGAAATCTATCACGAGGGCACCCACCACAACCTTGTCCGCGGCGAGACCGTCCGCCTTAACGACATTACGGTTCTTCCCTATATCCAACGCCGCGGCGACGACCTCGAGGCCAACGACCGCCGTATGCAGCGGCAAAGGCAGTTTCTGGGCGAATTCATCCGCGTCGCAGCGGAGAATGTCAAAGGCAATTTCACCCTGCTGGAAAAATACTACAACGCCGCTAAGCCCTATACGGTCAGCGATCTGACGCTGTCCGAGATCACCTATCTCGCGAGCACCTACCTCGTCGGCGGGCAGCCCGCCATCGAATATCTCCCCGTCACGGGAGAAAGCAGGCTGGAGGGCGAGCACGTCGCCTTCCACGCCGACGAAACCAGCCTGTACGAGGCCGTGCTGGCGGCATTTTACACGAAGGAAAACTAAAAGGAAGCCCCCGACAAGTCCGAG
>JAZSHK010000051.1:0-21362 GCA_045533185.1 Acutalibacteraceae bacterium
TGTGCCAACTCCTTGGCACACAGAACGACATGGCTACGATCCGACTCCCTTCATGCTGCTCTCCCGCACCTTCAATCAGCCCATCTCCCAGATCTCCAACCAGATCAACTCCATCGTCATGGCGCTGGCCGGCGCAGAGCGTGTCTTTGAACTGATGGATGTGGAGCCGGTAGTGGACGAAGGCTACGTCACGCTGGTCAATGCCAACATCGACGAAAACGGCAATATCACCGAGTCCGAAAAGCGCACCGGTCACTGGGCATGGCGCCATCCTCATCAGGCCGATGGTACTGTTACCTACACGGAGCTGAAGGGCGACATCGTCATGGACATGGTGGACTTCGCCTATGTGCCGGAGAAGCAGGTGCTGTATGATGTGACTCTGTACGCCCATCCGGGCCAGAAGATCGCCTTCGTGGGTGCTACCGGTGCCGGCAAGACCACGATCACCAACCTGATCAATCGGTTCTACGACATCGCCGATGGCAAGATCCGCTATGACGGCATCAATATCAACAAGATCCGCAAGGCGGACCTGCGCCGCAGTCTCGGCATCGTGTTGCAGGATACGCACCTGTTCACCGGCTCTGTGCTGGATAACATCCGCTACGGCCGCCTCGACGCACTCCTTGTCGCTCGCGTCGAGCTTGCCGTAGCGGATGTTATCCATCACCGTGCCGGTAAACAGGTTGGTGTCCTGCAGCACGATGCCCAGCGAGCGGCGCAGGTCGGCCTTTTTGATCTTGTTGATGTTGATGCCGTCGTACCGCACCTTACCGTCTGCGATGTCGTAAAAGCGGTTGATGAGGTTGGTGATGGTGGTCTTGCCCGCGCCCGTCGCGCCGTCAAAGGCGACCTTCTGCCCGGGCTCGGCGTAGACGGTGACGTCGTGCAGGACGGGCTTGCCCTCCTCGTAGGCGAAGTCCACTTCGGTGAGCCGCACGTCACCCGTGAGCGGGGTGTAGGTGAGGGTGCCGTCGCCGTGGGGGTGCTTCCACGCCCAACGTCCCGTGCGCTGCTTTGTCTCGGTAACGGTGCCGTCCGCGGCGATCGCGGCGTTGACCAGCGTCACATAGCCGTCGTCCACCTCGGGCGCCTCATCCATCAGCGCGAAGATGCGCTTCGCACCCGCGAGCGCCATCGCGATGGAGTTGATCTGCTGCGAGAGCTGGTTGACGTTGCCGGTGAACTGCTTGGTCATATTGAGGAACGGCACGACGATGTCAATGGTAAAGGGCAGCATCGAAATGCTGATATTCGGCATCCCCGTGACGAGGAACAGGCCACCTGCCATCGCGCAGATGACGTACAGGACGTTGCCGATGTTCATAATGATCGGGCCGAGGCAGTTCGCGTAGGTGTGGGCGCGGCGGCTGTCCTCGCACAGCTCCTCATTGATGGCGTCGAAATCCGCCTTGACCGCGTCCTCGTGGGAGAAGACCTTGATGACCTTCTGGCCGTTCATCATCTCCTGCACGAAGCCCTCGGACTTACCGACCGACTGCTGCTGGCGGATGAAATACTTCGCCGAGCCGCCGCCGATCTTCTTGGATACGAGGATCATCGCGACCACGCCGAGCAGCACCACCAGCGTCACCAGCACGCTGTAATACAGCATAATGCACAGCACCGACACGACGATGACGGCGGACTGCAGAAGCTGCGGCAGCGACTGGGACACGAGCTGACGCAGGGTGTCGATGTCGTTGGTGTAGTGGCTCATTATGTCGCCGTGCTTGTGGGTGTCGAAATAGCGGATGGGCAGGTTCTGCATCCCCTCGAACATCCGACAGCGCATCTTGCTGAGGAAGCCCTGCGTGATGATCGCCATCAGCTGGGTCTGGATGAGGGAGAAGGTGATGGACAGCGCATACAGCCCAACGAGGGTGAGCACGAGCGGCAGGATGCGCTCGCGCGCGATCTCCCAAGTGAAGATGCCCTTATCGAGGCATTCGGTGATGACCGCCAACACCTTTTGCGTGAAGATCGCGGGTGCGGCGGCGACCGCCGCGGCGGCGACGATGCACCCGCCGACGAGCGGCAGCAGGTGGGGATAGGACTGATACAGCAGCTTGATGACGCGCCCGGGCACCGAGAAGTCGAGTGCGGGGCGGGTGGGTTTCTTATTCATCCGCCTCACCTCCGTTCGTCTGCTGCTCATACACTTCGCGGTAAATATCGCTTGTTTTGAGCAGCTCGTCGTGCGTGCCCGCGGCGGCAACGGTGCCGTTATCCATCACGAGGATGAGGTCGGCATCCTGCACCGAGGCGACGCGCTGGGCGATGATGATCTTGGTGGTCTCGGGGATAAATTCACGGAAGCCCGCGCGGATGAGCGCATCGGTCTTGGTGTCGACCGCGCTCGTCGAGTCGTCGAGAATGAGGATCTTCGGCTTTTTGAGCAGCGCACGGGCGATGCACAGACGCTGCTTCTGTCCGCCCGACACGTTGGAGCCGCCCTGCTCGATGTAGGTGTCATACCCGTCGGGAAAGGAGCGGACGAACTCGTCCGCCTGCGCCAGACGACACGCCTCGACGAGCTCGTCGTCGGTGGCGTGCTCGTTGCCCCAGCGCAGGTTTTCCTTGATCGTACCGGAGAACAGCGTGTTCTTCTGCAGCACCATCGCGACCGCGCCGCGCAGGGTGTCGAGGTCGTATTCGCGCACATCCACGCCGCCGACCTTTACCGTACCCTCGGTGGTGTCGTACAGACGCGGAATAAGCTGGACGAGGGAGGACTTACTCGAGCCCGTGCCGCCGAGAATGCCGACGGTCATTCCCGAGGCGATGTGCAGGTCGATGTTATCAAGGGCGAATTTTTTCGCCTTGGCGGAATACTTAAAGCGCACGCTGTCAAAATCGATCGCGCCGTTTGCGACGGTCGTGATCGGCGCGGCGGGGCTGACGAGGCGGGGCTGCTCCTCCAGCACCTCGCAGATACGCTTGATGGACTCGTGGGACATCGTCAGCATCACGTAGATCATCGACAGCATCATCAGCTGCATCAGGATCTGCATACCGTAGGTGAGCATCGCGGAGATCTCGCCGACGTTGATCAGCTCGCCGCCGCTCTGCACGATGAGGCGCGAGCCGACGAGCAGGACGAACACCATATTAAAATTCGCGCACAGCTGCATCAGCGGCGCGTTGAGCGCGACGATGCGCTCGGCGAAGGTGAAGTCGTTCTTGATATTCTCCGAGGCGGCGGTAAATTTCGCCTTCTCGTGCTCCTCGCGGGAGAAGCCCTTGACGACCCGCATCCCGCGCACGTTCTCCTCGATCGACTCGTTGAGCGCGTCGTATTTCTTAAATACGCGGCGGAAGGCGGGCATCGCGTTGCGCGCGACGAGCAGCAGTCCGCACGTGAGCACGGGAATGATGACAACGAAGGAGGTCGCGAGCGCGCCGCCCATAATGTACGCCATAATAATGGAGAAGATGAGCAGCAACGGCGCGCGCACCGCGATGCGAATGAGCATCATATACGCCATCTGCACGTTGGTCACGTCGGTGGTCATACGGGTGACGAGCGACGAGGACGAGAACTTATCGATGTTCTCGAACGAATAGGTCTGTACCTTGTGGAAAAGGTCGTGGCGCAGGTTTTTCGCAAAGCCCGCCGAGGCGCGCGCGCAGGTCGCACCGCCGAGGCCGCCGCAGGACAGCGAAATGAGCGCCATCACAATGAGCAGCAGTCCCGTCTGCAGGATGGTGGCAAGGTCGGTGCCCGCGCGGATCTGGTTGACCAGATTGGCAGTGATGAAGGGGATAAGGCACTCGATGACCGCCTCGCCCACCATTAACAGCAGGGTGGCGACGGTCGGGCGCTTATATTCCCGCACGCATTGGAATAAGCGTTTGTACATAGGGGTCGTTTCCTTTCGTTAAGGGGATTGCTCAAAGCAGTGTTCCAATTATATTCCTTTTATAGGAGAAAAGCAAGAATGAAATAAAAAATTCAAAGAATATTAAAAACTCCCGCGCAGAGTGTTCTGCGCGGGAGTGGTGTGTGGGTTTATCAGAAGCCGAAATAGGCTTTCGCGTTGTTGTAGGAGATGTCCTGCACCAGCTTGCCGAGGGCATCCATATCGGCAGGATATTCGCCGTTCTCCACCCAGCCGCCGATGAGGTTGCACAGAATGCGGCGGAAATACTCGTGGCGGGTGTAGGAGAGGAAGCTGCGTGAGTCGGTGAGCATACCGATGAAGTTGCCGAGCAGCGACAGGTTCGCGAGGTCGGTCATCTGTTGCTGCATACCGGTCTTATTGTCGTTGAACCACCAAGCGGAGCCGTGCTGGATCTTGCCCGCCGCGCCCGCGTCCTGGAAGCAGCCGATGACTGAGCCGAGCAGGGCGTTGTCTGCGGGGTTGAGGGAATAGAGCACCGTCTTGGGCAGGAGATCGTCCTTATCCATCGCGTTGAGCAGGGCGGTGAGCGCCTCGCTGCACTCGCGCGTGGAGATGCAGTCGCAGCCCGCGTCGGGGCCGATCGCCTCGAATCGGCGGGTGCTGGTATTGCGTTGCACGCAGTAGTGGATCTGCATCACCCAGCCGCGGCGGGCGTACTCGCGGCCGCAGAAGAGGGTGATCGCGGTGGCGTACTGCTCCGCCTCGTCCATTGTGATCGCCTTGCCGGCCATCACCTTCTTAAACACCTTCTCCACCTGCTTATCGTCGGCGGGACGGTACATCACGTAGTCCATTCCGTGGTCGGCGGCCTTACAGCCAAGCGCCTCGAAGCGATCCATCGCGACGGCGAGCGCCTTTTTCACATCCTCGGCGGTGCGGATGGCGATGCCGTTCGCCGCACCGAGCTTTCCGATGTATTCGGCGAAGCCGGGCTTGTAGATGGCGACCGCCTTATCGGGACGGTAGGAGGGGACGACCTTGAAGTCCTCGATGCCCTCGGCGGCGATGGCGGCGTGGTACGCAAGGCTGTCAGCGGGGTCATCGGTGGTGCCGATGACCTTGACGTTCGACTGACGGATCAGCCCGCGCGCGGACATCCCCGCTTCCTTCAGCTTCTCGTTGCAGAGGTTCCACGCCTCTTCGGCGGTGTCGCCGCTGAGCGGTTTGTCAAAGCCGAAATAGCGCTGCAGCTCGAGATGCGTCCAGTGGTACATCGGGTTGCCGATGGCGCGGGGCATCGCTTCTGCGAAGCGCTGGAACTTCGTGCGGTCGTCCGCGTCGCCGGTGATCTCCTGCTCGGGCGTACCGTTCCCGCGGATCATACGCCACTTATAATGGTCGCCGCCGAGCCACACCTGCGTGATGTTCTCGAATTTGCGATCCTCGGCGATCTCCTGCGGATTGATATGACAGTGATAGTCGATGATCGGCATCTCGGCCGCATAGTCGTGGTACAGCGTGCGTGCGGTCTCGGTCTCCAGCAGGAAATCCTTGTCCATAAATGCTTTCATAGTGTTTCTCCCTATCTGTATGACGGATTTAGTTCAGACGGAAGCTGTCGCGCTCAATGAGACGCGCGGGAATGACGGTGTGAGGAGTTGCCGACTTCTTCTCGAGCAGATCGTCGAGAATCTGCAGGGCGGTGGCACACATGATCTCGAGTCCGTTGTCAACGCTGCTCAGCTCGGGGGTCGCACAGCGCGCTAGTGTGGAGTTGTTAAAGCCGATGATCGGCATACTCAGGCCGATGCGGTGCAGCGACTTCTGCGCGCCGAGCGCGAGGATGTCCTCCGCGCCGATGACCGCGTCGAAGGACACGCCCTGTACGAGTAGGCGCTTAATGCAGTCGTTGACTGCGTCGAGATTGCGCTCGACCGGCACGATGAGCGCGTCGTCCGCCTGCTCACCGCACTGCGCGTAGCCGTCGCGGTAGCCCGCGATCTTCTGCTGGCAGCTGTAGGTCATCATATCGTGCAGGAACAGGATGCGCTTCTTGTGGCGGCGAAAAAGCTGATTCACCAGATCGCTCACCGCGCGCCGCTCGTCGCAGGTGACGCAATAGACACCCGGCAGGTCGATGTGACCGTTGATGATGATGATCGGCACCTGCAGTGCCGCAGCGGCGATATGAGAATTGTCCGCATCCTCGCGGAAGGCCGAGCCAATGAGCACGATGGCATCCACATTCTTCTGCACCATATATTCCAGTGCCTGTTTTTTATCCTCGGCGGAGGGCCCCGTGCAGCGCAGAATGGCGTTGAGACTGTTTTGGCGCAGATGCTCCTCTACATAGCTGACCGCCTCGGCATAGAAAGCGTCGCGCACATTTGTGCAGAGGATCCCCACCATCCGCATCGAGCCGAGCCCCAGCCCTCTGGCGAAGGCGTTGGGGGTGTAGCCCTCCTGACGGATGACCTCCAGCACACGCTCGCGTGTCTGCGTACGCACGTTGGGACTGTCGTTGAGCACGCGGGATACCGTGGCGATGGACACGCCTGCTTTATCGGCAATATCGTATATGTTCATAAGGCACACTCCTCTCTGTAAGCCCTTACAAAAACAAGTATACATATTTCTTGAAAAATTACAAGAGCGAATTTTGAAAAAGTCAAAAAAATTTTGAAAACGCCTTGAAATTTTTTAGCGGGTGTAGTAAAATAAAGGTGTTGAAATTTGTAAGGGCTTACATTTTGTAAGACCTTAGCCGAACAATCATATAGGAGGACTGTCTTATGCGTACAAAAGAAGAAGTGTTGCTCTCTATTAAAGAGGGCGGTATGGTCGCCGTCGTTCGCGGTGAGACCTCCGAGAAGGCGATGGAGATCGTCGAGAAGTGCATCGAGGGCGGCATCCGCGCCATCGAGCTGACCTTCACGGTCCCGTATGCTCATCGGGTCATTGAGGACATTTCCCGCAAATACGGCGACGAGATCATCCTCGGCGCCGGCACGGTGCTGGACAGCGAGACGGCGCGCATTGCCATCCTGTCGGGCGCGGAGTTTATCGTGTCTCCGCACTTCAACCCCGAGGTCACCAAGGTGTGCAACCGCTATCGCAAGGCGAGTATGGCGGGTATCCTGACCATCACCGAGGCGGTCTCGGCGATGGAGGCGGGTGTTGACGTGCTCAAGCTGTTCCCCGGCGATCTGTTCGGGCCGGCGTTTATTAAGGACATCCGCGGTCCGCTGCCTTATGTGCAGATCATGCCTACCGGCGGCGTCAGCGCCGAGAACGCGGGCGAGTGGATCAAGGCGGGTGCCGTCGCGGTCGGCGCGGGCAGCAGCCTGATGAAGGGCGATGTCAAGGCGAACGCCGCCCTGTTTATGGAAAACATCCGTAAAGCAAGAGAGGAGAAATACTAATGGCTAAGATCGTAACCTTCGGCGAGCTGATGCTCCGCCTTGCCCCGATGGGCTACTTGCGCTTCTTCCAGAATGATCAGTTCCAGGCCACCTTCGGCGGCGGCGAGGCGAACGTCGCGGTGTCGCTGGCGAACTACGGGATGGACAGCTGCTATGTCACCAAGCTTCCCAAGCACGCGATCGGGCAGGGAGCGGTGGATTCGCTGCGCGCGTTCGGCGTGGATACCTCCAAGATCGTGCGCGGCGGTGACCGCGTCGGTATCTACTATCTGGAGAAGGGCGCTTCTCAGCGTGGCTCGGTCTGTATCTATGACCGTGCCAATTCCGCCATCCAGCAAGCGAAGGCGGAGGATTTTGACTGGGACGACATCTTTGAGGGCGCAGACTGGTTCCACTTCACCGGCATCACCCCTGCGCTGGGCGGTGATATGGTGGAGATCTGTAAGCAGGCCTGTAAGGCCGCAAAGGCTAAGGGCGTCAAGATCTCCTGCGACCTCAACTATCGCGGTAAGCTGTGGACCCGCGATCAGGCGCGTGCGGCGATGACCGAGCTGTGTCAGTATGTTGACGTCTGCATCTCCAACGAGGAGGACGCGAAGGACGTGTTCGGTATCGAGGCGGAGAACACCGATATTTACGGCGGCAAGCTCAATCACGAGGGCTACAAGTCCGTCGCGAAGCAGCTGATGGATAAGTTCGGCTTCGAGAAGGTTGCGATCACCCTGCGCACCACTATTTCCGCGAGCGACAATGACTGGGCGGGTATGCTGTATGACGGCGAGAACTACTGCTTCTCCAAGAGTTACCACCTGCACATCGTCGACCGCGTCGGCGGCGGCGACAGCTTCGGCGGCGGCCTGATCTACGCGCTGCTGTCCGGTAAGGATACGCAGGCGGCGATCGAGTTTGCGGTCGCGGCATCCGCGCTCAAGCACAGCATCGAGGGCGACTACAACCGCGTGTCTGTCTCCGAGGTGGAGAAGCTTGCGGGCGGCGACGGCTCCGGCCGCGTCCAGCGCTGATAGGCTACGATTGATCCTCAAAACCCGAAGGCAAGCGCCTTCGGGTTTTGCTTTATCGAAAGTTTCTTGTGAAGATTAAGCAAAAAGCACTTGACGAACGTTCAAAAATTGTGTACTATTAAGAAGAATAGATGTGTATTTCTGTTAACAGAACCCTCACGATTGGATTTGCCCCAATAGGATGAAGGAGTGTTTTTATGAAGCGTTTAGGACTGATTATCTTATGCGTGCTGCTGGTTGCGGCGCTTTGCGCCTGCCGTAAGCAGCCGGACACGCCGATCGTTTCCACTCCGGTGTCGGATGTCAGCGGCGGGGGTGACAGCACCACGTCGACGACCGCCACGACGACCGGCGTGCTCGTGGTGACGGATACGCAGGGGACGGCTGTGACGAATCCCGACGGATCGCTTGTCACGACCTATGTGACCGGCCTACCGACCACCATCCGCCCTGTGACCGACCCGAGCGGCAGCACGGTGACGCAGGAGGGTGGCACGGTGCAGACCGAGATCGTTGTGAAGCCGCACATCACCGTGTCGACGGATGCCGAGGGTACGATCCATACCTCACTTGTGACGGAGCATACCGTTACGAGCACAACATCCATCATCACGACGTCGACCACAACCTCCCATACGACGTCCACCACAACGACCACCACCAAGCCGACGCAGCAGGAGGTCGCGGATTCGATCAGCCTGCCTGCGGAGGGCTATTCGCCGGATAACCGCATCAAGCTCGGTGCGGTCTCGTTGCAGGACCATACCGTAACGATGGTCATTAAGAACATCTCCGGGGTATGGGAGTCGGAGGACGGCAAATCCTATTTCGAGTACACCTGCTATGATAAAAACAACGGTATACTTAAGGTGGATAAGATCGAGTTCGGCTACATTCCCGTGAAATCCAGCAAGACGTGTTCCTTTGAGATTCCCGAAAACACCGTTAAGGTGTTTCTGACGGATTTCCAGGCAGAGTATTGGTCTATACCGGTATAATACGCGCAGAAAGCATACATAAAAGCCGAGGGCGGCGCCCTCGGCTTTTTCTATGCAGGAACAGAGAGAACGAGCACCGAAGGATCAGCCAAAACAAAAACTATATCCTGCAGACATCGCCACTGCAATGCGGTGTCCGCAATATCGGCCCGGACGCCCGACGGCAAGGGAACGGTCATCCCGTAGGTTATCTTGGACGGTGTGTATGCTGCCCTGTTTGATAAAGATTACCGTGAAAATGGCTGAAAATCCCGTGAAACTGTCCTACCGAAGGATTGACGGCAGGCGGGTGAGGATGGTAAAATAGTTTTGCGAATTTTATTGAAAGAGGTAGTACTATGCGAAAAGCGGTATTCGTATTTTTGGCGGCAATACTTGCGCTTTCCTTGGTCGCTTGCGGCGGCGACCCGTCGCCGGACGGCAGTTCTTCCGCCCCGAGCGTATCGCACAGCGTAGAAAGCACCGTCAGTCTCCCCGAAAGCGACGTGCCGTCGCAGACAACGGCCACGACGACCGCGGCTTCGGCAACGACGGCGTCCCGTCGGCCGATCCGCCCGCCCGCGACGACGGCGCCCCCCAGCACGACGCAAAACGAATTTGAGCGTCCCAAGACGGTGCTTGTCGGCAAGGAAGGGGAGAATAACGTGGTCTATCAGTTTGGGGAATACGGCTTGGTCGTGCGCGAGGCGATCCTTGACTCGGGGCGCGGCGGCGACGCTGTCGAGATCGTGCAGATCACCGATGCGCACGTGGCGTTCGATATTACGGAACGGATGAACTGGCAGACCTGTCTGCGCTACGCGGCGCAGTATGATTATACGGTGGCGACGGGCGATCTCATCGAGGCCCTGCATACCGATTTGACCAACTGGCTAAAAAACAGCCTGGCGAATAATCCGAACACGATGCTGGTGCTCGGTAACCACGAGTGGAATCCCACCAAGGGCACGCCCGAGGAGATGAGTGACCGCTATGCTTTGTTGCAGGAGTATTGGCCGAATGACGTGCTGTATTCCTCGGAGGTAGTGAAGAACAAGGTGATGCTCATTCAGCTTGACAACAGTCAGAGCAAGTTCCACACCGAGCAGATAGCCAAGCTGCAGGCGGATCTGAAGACCGCCCGTGAGAAGGGGTGCGCCGTTCTGCTGTTCTACCATCTTCCGCTACGCACACAGAACCCCGATGAAATGAAGGTCAAGGCACTGCTGCCGAGCAATCCCAAGATCATCAATTCCTATAATTTCCGCAGCGGCTATCTGCGCGGAACGGAGAATGATGCGACGGGACAGATCTACGACATCATCACAAGCAACGCCGATGTGATCAAGGGCGCGTTTTGCGGCCATCTGCACGAGGATATCTACACCGAGATCGTTGCTAAGACGCCCGATGGGCAGGACGCGGTCATTCCGCAGTACATCAACCACGCCGGACGCTACGGCAACGGCCACGTACTCAAGATCACGGTGAAATAACCGCCCCAAAAGCCATCCTTTCGATTGGAAGGATGGCTTTTTTGCCACACTGTTACACCCCCCGCCGTACGCCCAAAAGCCTCGCCGGTTGCGTGTGATCCGGGCGAAATCGCTTGACAATTTCGGCGGCGGATGATAGATTATTGTGTGGGGACAAAGAAGAATCGGATGAGAATATTGCGGAGGTAAGAGAGAATGGTTATGCGTAAAATATTGGCAATGATTCTGGCTGCTTTTATGCTGTTGAGCGTTGCCGCTTGCGGTGGCGACGGCGGCAGTGAAAGCTCTGCACCGAGCTCGTCGGTGGTGGAGAGCAGTACGCCGGAAAGCACGGATGCGTCCACGACGAGCGGCAACGGCACGACCACCGCCACAACGACCGCGTCCACTCGCCAGACGACCAGCCGCCGTCCGAACGTCAGCAAGGAAGATGCCGCCACGACTGAGAAGACCACGGCTACGACGATGTCGCGTGAGCAGTATCTGAATCAGGAGAAGATCAATATCGTTGGCTCCTCGTCCGATCCCAAGGGCTGGATCTATCAGCTCGGCAGCGGCGGCGTGATGGTACGTGAGGCAACCATCAACTCCGGCAAGGGCGGCGATCCCGTGGAGATCGTGCAGATATCGGATATGCATTTTAATAAGGTTAACGACAAGGATCTGCAGGAAGCAAACCCCAGTATTATGGCGATCAAGGATTTTCGCAAGCTAAACAAGAACGGCTCTTCCCGCAAGAACGCGGAGGCGTGCCTGAAGTACGCGAGCTACTTCGACCAGACAGTGGTCACGGGCGACACCATCGACTATCTGACGTGGGGTGCGCTTGAGATGATGGAGGAGATTATCTGGAAGCCCTATCCGAACACCCTCGTGACGCTCGGCAACCACGATATTGTGCGCACCTTCACCTTCCCCGGCTATGTGCGTGACACCACGACTCCGGAGTCCCGCTATCAGATCCTGCAGGAGAACTGGAAGCACGACATTTATTACACTTCGAAGGTCATCGGCAACAAGGCGATGATCATCCAGATGGATAACGGCAATATCGTTTTCTGGGACAGCCAGATCCCGAAGCTGAAGGCGGATATCGAGAAGGCAAAGCAGAACGGCTATGCGGTGCTGCTGTTTATGCACATCCCGATCAGCACCAATAATCCGGCGCATACGAAGGTGACGCCGCTCCGTGCCACCGACGGCAATGGGGATAACCTCTATGAGACCTCGCTGAGCAAGACCGACACGGCGACCAAGCAGGTGGTTGAGATCATCACCAACAACGCGGATGTCATCAAGGGCATCTTCTGCGGCCACGTGCACAACGACCACTATGTCGAGGTCAACGCGAAGACCTCCTCTGGTCAGGACGCGGTCATCCCGCAGTATGTGCTCACCGGTGCCTTCTACGATAAGGGCCACGTGCTCAAGATCACCGTAAAATAATACTATGAGCAGATTATATACCGTCGCCGATTTCGGCGGCGGTATATTTTATACTTAAAACGGCTTGCATTTTTTTGCATAGAGGACTATAATATTACGGATATGACAAGGAATATGAGGAAGATCAAATGAAACGGATGTCTGCCCGCACCTTGCGCGGGAATTTATTGTTATTGCTGACGGCGCTCATCTGGGGTGTCGCGTTCGTCGCGCAGAAGAGCGGCGGCGCGGGGCTCGGCGCGCTGACGATCATCGGGCTTCGCTCGCTGATCGGCTCGGCGGGGCTGATGCTCGCCATCCCGTTGCTGGATAAGCTGGGGCTCAGCTGCAAATCGGACAGCCCCGCACAGCGCAGGACGCTGTGGTGCGGCGGTATTCTGTGCGGTCTCGCGATGTTCGTCGCAACCAACCTGCAGCAGTTCGGTCTGCGGGATGCGTCGGAGGGCAAGGCGGCGTTTGTCACCGCCTTATACATCGTGCTGGTGCCGATTTTGGGGCTGTTTTTGCACCGTCGCGCGACGCTGCTCAACTGGCTCGGCGTTGTCGTCGCCGCGGTGGGGCTGTACCTGCTGTGCGCGATGGGGGAGACGGGCTTCGGCGTGAGCGACATTCTCTTGTTGCTGTGTGCCTTGATGTTTTCGGTGCAGATCATGCTGGTGGATCGCTTTTCCCCGAAGGTGGACGGCGTGCGGCTGAGCTGCATCCAATTCCTCGTTGTGGGTATACTGAATTTGCCGCTGATGTTTCTGTTTGAAACGCCGAGCTGGGCGGGCGTGCAAAATCACCTGGGCGAATTGCTGTATCTCGGTCTGCTGTCCAGCGGAGTGGCGTATACCCTGCAGATCATCGCGCAGAAGGATACCGAGCCGACGACCGCTTCGCTGCTGATGAGCCTTGAGTCGGTGTTCGGCGCGTTGGCGGGCTGGCTGATCGCGGGACACGCGATGGGCGGCTATGAGATCCTCGGGTGTGTGCTGATGTTCGTCGCCATCGTGCTGGCGCAGTTGCCCGCACCGAAAAGGAGAGATAAGAATGTCACAGTTTGAAGGCATACAGGCGGACAGCCTGTTCCTGCTCGCGGAGAACCGCTTTAACGACAGTAAGGCGTTTTACGAGGAGCACAAGCCCGCCATCAAGCGCGGGGTGATCGAGCCGCTGCGCGGTCTGGTGGCCGAGCTGATGCCGTCGATGATGGCGATCGACCCGCTTATCGGCGGGAGCGTCAGCCGCGTGCGGCGGGATAACCGCTACACCAAGGATAAATCGATGTACCGCGAGAATATGTGGATCGTATTTATGCGGGACAAGCGGGCGTGGGACTGGTGCGTCCCCGCGTTTTATATGGACTTTTCGCTCAGCGGCGCCGAGTGGGGGATGGGCTTTTACAGCGTCACCCCCGCGATTATGAAGATCCTGCGCCGTCGGGCGGAGGCAGATCCCGAGCGGGTCATCAAGGCGATCCGCAAGGCGAAACGCGCGGGCTTTGCGCTCACGGGCGAGCCGTATGCCCGCCCGCGCAGCACCGCCGACACGCCGAAGGAGCTGCGACCGCTGTACGATTGCCGCAGCATCGGACTCGGGCGCACGGAAAGCCCCGATTTTGTTGCGGACGCGTCGCTGACGGACAAGCTGCTCGCGGGCTTTGCCGCCTGCGCGCCGCTGTATCAGATCTTGGTCGAAGCAATGGAAGAAAATGCCGGAGTGAGGGGCGATTGTGATGCTGAATAAGATTAAACAACAAGCCGCCGCGGCGGTGACCGAGCTTGTCGAGGTCGCTCGTCTGCAGGCGGGGGACATTTTGGTGATCGGCTGTTCGTCGAGCGAGGTGCTGGGCGAGAAGATCGGCACCTCGTCGAGTATGGACGCGGCGGGCGCGATCCTCGACGGCATTCTGCCGATTTTGCAGGAGCGCGGGATCTTCCTCGCGGCGCAGTGCTGTGAGCACCTCAACCGTGCGATCATCCTCGAAGCCGCCGCCGCGAATACGCGCGGCTACGAGGCGGTGAACGTCCTGCCGCAGCCGAAGGCGGGCGGCTCATTCGCCACCACCGCGTGGCAGCGGATGGAGCATCCCGTCGCGGTGGAGGAGATCCGCGCGGACGCAGGGCTGGATATCGGCGGCACGCTGATCGGGATGCACTTAAAGCGTGTGGCCGTTCCCGTGCGGCTGTCGGTCGAGACGATCGGCGAGGCGCGGCTGCTCAGCGCCCGCACCCGCCCGAAATTTATCGGCGGCAGTCGGGCACACTATGATGATAATCAATTATAATAACCAAAGGAGATAGAGAGCTATGAGCGAATGCACACACAACTGCAGCACCTGCTCGTCCAAATGCGCCGAGCAGGACCTGCGCGAACAGCTTAACCAGTACAGCCAGATCAACAAGGTGGTCGCGGTCAGCAGCGGCAAGGGCGGCGTCGGTAAATCCTCCGTCACCGCAATGCTTGCTGTAATGATGGCGCGCCGCGGCTATAAGGTCGGCATCCTCGATGCCGATATCACGGGCCCGTCCATCCCCAAGGCGTTCGGCATCACCCGCAAGGCACGCGGTAACGAGCTCGGCATCATCCCCGAAGAGGGGCATATGAACATCAAGGTGATGTCCATCAACCTTCTGCTCGAGGACGACACCCAGCCCGTCGTGTGGCGCGGCCCTGTCGTCGCTGGCGCGGTCAAGCAGTTCTGGACCGACGTCGTGTGGGGCGAGCTTGATGTGCTGTTCATTGATATGCCGCCCGGAACAGGTGACATCCCGCTGACGGTGTATCAGAGCATCGCGCTCGACGGCAACGTCATCGTCACCACCCCGCAGTCGCTCGTGCAGATGGTGGTCGGCAAGGCGCAGAAGATGGCAGGGATGCTGAACGTGCCGATCCTCGGTTTTGTGGAGAATATGAGCAGCGTCAAGTGCCCCGATTGCGGCAAGGTCATCCCGCTGTTCGGCGACGGCAAGGCACTGGACAAGGCGGCTGAGGAGCTCGGTGTCCCCGTGCTCGCCCGTCTGCCGATGGACGCGCAGATCGCCGCCCTGTGTGATGCGGGCGAGATCGAGCGGGTCGTCTGCGATGAGCTGTCCGGCGCGGTCGACGCGGTGGAAGCCCTGCTGAAATAAGATGTCAGACGCCTATCTGCGGATTTGCGCAGATAGGCGTCTCTTATGGAAAAAAGACTGGATTTTTTTGCGCGGATACAGTACAATAATAAGGTAGATATTTGTAAAGGACGGTGCTTGTATGTCTCGTTTGCTCGCAATCGACGGCAACAGTATTGTTAATCGAGCCTTTTACGGCGTGAAGGCGCTGACCACCAAGGACGGCCGTTACACCAACGCGATCGTTGGGTTTCTCAATATTCTCGCGCGCCTGCGGGAGCAAACGCAGGCGGATCATATCGCGGTCGCGTTCGATGTACACGCGCCGACCTTCCGCCACGAGATGTACGAGGCGTACAAGGCGGGGCGCAAGGGGATGCCCGACGAGCTGCGCGAGCAGATGGCGCCGCTCAAGGACATTCTGCGCGCGATGGGGCTGACCCTCGTCGAGCAGGCGGGCTACGAGGCGGACGACATCCTCGGCACGCTGTCGCTCGCGGCGGCGAACGCGGGGGACGAGTGCTTCGTCGCGACGGGTGACCGCGATTCGTTACAGCTCGTCGGTGAACGGGTGACGGTGTTGCTCGCGACCACCAAGATGGGACACCCCGAGACGGTGGTGTTCGACCCCGCCGCGATTAAAGAGAAATACGGGCTTACCCCCGAGCAGTTGATCGACCTCAAAGCCCTGCAGGGTGACACCAGCGACAACATCCCCGGTGTCCCCGGCGTGGGGGAGAAGACCGCGCTCGACCTGATGCAACGGTTCGGCGCGCTGGATGCGATCTACGACGAACTCAACACGCTCGACATTCGCGACAGCCTGCGTGCGAAGCTCGCCGCGGGGCGTGAAAGCGCTTACATCAGCAAAAAACTCGGTACCATCTGCCGCGAAGCCCCCATCGACACCGATAAGGCACACTATGCGGTCGGGGAAATGCAGCGCGCGGAGCTTGCGCATCTGCTGCAGAGCCTTGAGCTGTTCAAGTGGATGGAAAAGCTCGGCTTGACCGACGAGCCGATCCCCGCCGCGCAGGCGGTGATGGAGCTGCCCGCCCTCACGGTGGAGGGCAACGAAGCGGCGGGGGAGATCGCCGCGATCGCCCGCAAGACGGGCAAGCTGGATGTCCTCGCGCAGGTCGAGGGGGACGAGCTCGCCGCCCTCGCGGTCGGTGTTGAGGGGAAACTCGCCCGCATAGACCGCCTGACCTTCGATTTTGAGGATCTGATCGATCTGCTGACCGATCCGCACATTGAAAAACGCACCCACGACAGCAAGCCCTTGTTCGCGGCTCTGCTCGCGCAGGGGTTGACCCCTGCGGGTTTTGTGCTGGATACCGCCCTCGCGGCATATCTGCTCAACCCCTTGTCGTCGGACTATTCTCTGCCGCGGCTGATGCAGGAATATGCCATTCCCGCGCCGTCGGACGAGCCGCTTGTCGGCTTTGCCGCGCTCGCGGATCGGCTCGCACAGCAGGTCGAGGCGCAGGGGATGACCGCGCTGCTCACCGAGGTTGAGCAGCCGCTCGCCGAGGTGCTCGCCTCGATGGAGAACGTCGGCTGCTACGTCGACCGCGAGGGCATCGCCGCGTTTGGGCGGGAGCTGACCGCCCGCATCGCGACCCTGCAGAGCGATATCTGGCAGGCGGTGGGGTATGAGTTTAATCTCAATTCTCCCAAACAGCTCGGCAAGGCGTTGTTTGAGGATCTCGGTCTGCCCGCGGGCAAAAAGACCAAATCCGGCTATTCTACCAACGCCGAGGTGCTGGAAAAGCTGCGCACGCAGCATCCCGTGGTGGAAAAGCTGCTCGAATACCGCACCCTCACCAAGCTCAACGGCACCTACTGCGACGGGCTGCTTAAGGTGATCGCCCCCGATGGGCGCATCCACTCGGTGTTTAACCAGACCGAGACGCGCACGGGACGCATTTCCTCGTCGGAGCCGAATCTGCAGAATATCCCCGTGCGCTCGGAGCTCGGGCGGCAGGTGCGCCGTTTCTTCCTCGCCCGAGAGGGCTGGGAGCTGTGCGACGCGGACTATTCGCAGATCGAGCTGCGTGTGCTCGCGCACATGGCGGACGAGCCGACGATGATCGAGGCGTTCAACACGGGGGAGGATATCCATCGCTCGACGGCGGCGCAGGTGTTTGGCGTGTCGCCTGCGATGGTGACGCCTGAGATGCGCTCAAGCGCGAAGGCGGTCAATTTCGGCATCATCTACGGCATCGGTGCGCACTCGCTGTCCGAGGACCTCGGCGTGTCCTATGGTCAGGCGAAGGAATATATTGAGAATTATTTGCGTCATTTCGGCAAGGTGGACGCGTTTATGCGGCGGCTCATCGACGATGCGACCGAAAAGGGCTACGGCGAGACGCTGTTCGCTCGCCGCCGCCCGTTGCCCGAGCTTAAGGCGGGCAACGCGATGACGCGGCATTTCGGCGAGCGCGTCGCGCGCAATATGCCGATTCAGGGTACTGCCGCCGATATCATCAAGATCGCGATGGTGCGGGTGTACCGCCGCCTGCAGGCGGAGGGGATGCGCGCACAGCTCATTCTGCAGATCCACGATGAGCTGATGGTGGAAGCGCCGCCCGAGGAGGCCGAGCGCGCCGCCGTCCTGCTGAAAGAGGAGATGGAAGCCGCCGCGTCCCTGCGGGTAAAGCTCGAGGTGGATGTCCACCGCGGACGCACGTGGTATGATGCCAAGGGTTGAATAGACCATTCGATCGATAAGGAACAAAGCCGTCTTCGCTTGGTGAAGACGGCTTTGTTACGCTTATCAAACAGGTCGAAAAAAGACCAACAATCATTCTACACAGAATTTCCAACAAATTCCTGTAAATATCTTACAAAAGAACAAGATTTCACGGAAAAAATTTCTAATAAAGTATACAAAAGTCCTTGCGTTTTGGCGATATAGTTGCTAAAATAGAGGTAATGAATGATCGTACGATAGGCATACTGTCGGATGGGACGTTCATATATTTGGACAGGCAGCGGCGATCGGCTGTGCCTGTCTTCATGTGCGTTATCGGCCGCAGGGCGTGCGACCGATGAAGATAATTCAACCTAGGGGGGTACCTGACCATGTTTCGAAAACAAGAATGTGTGGCTATGCTGTTGGCAGGCGGACAGGGCAGCCGTCTGTACGCGCTGACCCGCCGCATCGCTAAGCCCGCGGTGCCGTACGGCGGTAAGTATCGCATCATCGACTTCCCGCTGTCCAACTGCGTCAACTCCGGCATTGAGACGGTGGGCGTGCTGACGCAGTATCAGCCGCTGGAGCTGAGCGATTATATCGGCTCGGGTCAGCCGTGGGATCTCGACCGTATGGACGCGGGCGTGCACGTGCTGCCGCCGTATCAGCGCAACAAGGGCGCGGATTGGTACAAGGGCACGGCGAACGCCATTTATCAGAATATGCAGTTCATCGAGCGGTATGATCCCGAATACGTGCTGGTGCTGTCGGGCGATCATATCTACAAAATGGATTACAGCGCGATGCTCGCTGCGCATAAGGAGAAGAAGGCCGACTGCACCATCGCGGTGCTCGACGTGCCGAAGGAGGAGGCGAGCCGCTTCGGCATCCTCAACACCAACGAGGACGATTCCGTTTACGAGTTCGAGGAGAAGCCGAAGGAGCCTAAGAGCACCCTCGCCTCGATGGGCATCTACATCTTCACGTGGGATAAGCTGCGTAAATACCTCATCGCGGACGAGGAGGATCCGACCTCCGCCAACGACTTCGGCAAGAACGTTCTGCCCGCGATGCTGGATGCGGGCGAGCGGATGTTCGCTTACCGTTTTGACGGCTACTGGAAGGACGTCGGTACCATCGACAGTCTGTGGGAGGCCAACCTCGACCTGCTTAACCCGAAGGTGCCGTTGGATCTGTCCGATGATGCGTGGAAGATCTATTCCCGCAATCCCGGGATGCCGCCGCAGTATTTTTCGGACACCGCGCAGGTGCAGAACAGTATGATCACCGAGGGCTGCAGTATCAGCGGTAAGGTGGAATATTCCGTCATCTTCGCGGGTGTCACCGTCGAGGAGGGGGCGGAGATCATCGACTCCATCCTGATGCCCGGCACCGTTGTGCGCAAGGGCGCGAAGGTGCATTACGCCATTCTCGCGGAGAACGTGGAGATCGGCGAGGACGCGCAGGTCGGCGCGAAGCCCGAGGAATCAGCCGATCTGGAGAAATGGGGTATCGCCGTCATTGCTTCCGGCATCAAGGTCGGCAAGGGCGCGAGCGTGCCCGCCAAAGCGATGCAGGAGACGGATGTTGAGGAGGTGACCGCACATGCGTAATTATACGGCGTTAGGATTGATTTTTGCCAATATGCACGACGAAGCGGTGCGGGAGTGCACCGCGATCCGTTCGATGGGCTCGTTGCCCTTCGGCGGTCGCTACCGTCTGATCGACTTTGTGCTGTCGGGTATGGTGAATGCCGGCATCACCAAGGTCGGCGTCATTACGAAAAGCAATTACCAGTCGCTGATGGATCATCTCGGCTCGGGTAAGGCGTGGGATCTCTCCCGCAAGCACGAGGGGTTGTTCTTTCTGCCGCCGCGCAGCAGCGACGACGCGAAGTATCAGGGCCGCATCGGCTCGCTCGCGGACATTATGGCGTTCCTTCACCGCTCGAAGGAAGAGCTGGTCATTCTCTCGGACTGCCATATGGTGTCGAGTATGGATTACGGCGCACTGCTGCAGGCGCACGTGGAGAGCGGCGCGGACGTGACCGTCGCCTGCCGCAACGGCGAGGTGCCCGCGCTCGCGGACATCCCGCAGATCAGGATGGATGCCGCGGGGCGCGTGACGGATATGCTCATCGGCCGCGTCGGCGACGGCGAGGCGACCTATGGCATCGGCGTGTACGTGATGCGCAAGGATTGGCTCATCCACATTGTAAGCGAGGCGGTGGCACGCAACCTGCAGCACTTTGAGCGGGATATTCTGCAGCGTCGCCTGCACGAGATCAACATCCACGGCTACGAGGTACCGTCCTTGGTGATGCCGATCTATTCGCTCTCCAGCTATTATAACGCCAACCTCGCGTTGCTTAACAGCGAGGTGCGTGCTCAACTGTTCCCGAATGCCCGTCCCGTCTACACCAAGGTGCGCGACTGCGCGCCGGTGCAGTACGGTCTGCACGCGCAGGTGACGAATTCGCTCGTCGCGGACGGCTCGCACATCGACGGCACGGTGAAGAACAGCATCATCTTCCGTGGTGTGAATATCGGGCGGGACACGGTGATCGAGGACTGCGTCGTGATGCAGGATGTTACCGTCACCGACCGTTGCTCGCTGACCTGCGTGGTCGCGGATAAGAACGCGGTGTTCCGCGAGGGACGCACCCTGCAGGGCTTCGAGAGCTATCCCGTCTATATCGCGAAGAACGCGATCGTATAAGAGAGGTGTAAAAATGAAGGTATTGTATGTAGCCAGTGAGGCTGTCCCCTTTGCCGCTTCGGGCGGTCTGGCGGATGTGGCGGGCTCGCTGCCCAAGGCGATGCGCAAGCGTCTGGTCGGCTGTCGCGTGGTGATGCCGCTGTACGAGTGCGTCCCGCAGGAGCTGCGGGACAATATGACCTTCCTGACGAGCCTGTCGGTGCCGGTCGCGTGGCGGCGGCAGTATTGCGGCGTATTCGAGGCGAAGGTCGACGGCGTGATCTACTATTTGCTGGATAATCAGTATTATTTCAAGCGTCAGGGCATCTACGGCCACTACGACGATGCGGAGCGCTTTGCGTTCTTCTCTCGTGCGGTTTTGGAAATGCTCAAGTATATTGACTTTAAGCCGGACGTGATCCACGCCAACGACTGGCAAAGCGCGCTCATTCCGGTGTATCACACGCTGTTTTACGGTCAGGATGAGCCGTATTCGTCGATTCGCACCCTGTATACCATTCACAACATCCAGTATCAGGGCGTTTACGGCATGGAAATTTTGGGTGATGTCTTCGGCCTGCCGGAGGAGGCGCGTGACATCGTACGGCACGGTGATTGTATCAATTTGATGAAAGCGGGCATTGAAACCGCCAACCGTGTCAGT
>JAZSHK010000002.1:0-11457 GCA_045533185.1 Acutalibacteraceae bacterium
CACAGCTGGGCAGCTATGTGCGGATTGGATAAACGCTGAAAGCATCTAAGCGTGAAGCCAACCCTAAGATAAGATATCCCACTGAGTAATCAGGTAAGATCCCATGAAGACTACATGGTTGATAGGCTGCGTGTGTAAGAGCGGTGACGCTTTTAGCTTGGCAGTACTAATAGATCGAGGGCTTGACCTACACGTCAAGCTATGTAAAAACGAATCATTTTTGGTGCGACGGGTGTGATGCCCCGACGCACAAAGGTTCCACGTTCTATCTTGTATGCTTTATTCAGTTCTCAGGGCCCGAAAGCCTTGACATTTCACGGGATTTCTGTTATGATAACTGTTGTTGCGTGGGATATATTTGGGGGTATAGCTCAGCTGGGAGAGCGCTTGAATGGCATTCAAGAGGTCAGCGGTTCGATCCCGCTTATCTCCACCAAAAAAGCACACCGTACGGTGTGCTTTTTTCTTTTATTCCTTTGTATAAAAATGCTGTTGGGTAATGTGATCTCAACGGAGCGATATGTAGATCGGTTCCTGCGGGCACGGTTTGCCTTGCCGCAAACCGCCAATAGGATGTAGGGGACGCTTCCCACATCGTCCCGTTTTGGTATGCACGATCTCCGACGGGCGGATATGGCATCCGCCCCTACAAGCGCAATGTCGGACCGCACCGTAGGGGGGCGGCTTTTACGTCGCCCCGCGAATCTGCACAAATCTGAGCGCTCGCATCCTAATGCGTCTTTTCGGCCTCAAATTACCACGGATGTGTAATATTACAGAAACATTTCAAAGTGTTGCAAAAATTAAGTTGACTTTCACAAAACATCGCGTTATAATTATTCTGCGCGATTGTTTGTACCTTATATACGTACGAACAAAGTACAAGGCTTCAGAAAGGAAAAATTTAATTTAGGGGGACACAAGTATGAAAAACAATGTCAAAAAGCTTCTCAGCATTTTGACGGCGCTTGCGCTGCTTGTCAGCGTGGCGCTACCTGCGGGCGTATTACCTGCGTTCGCAGCAGAGACGGGCGCGGAGAATTCAGCCGATCCTGAAGTTATAGAGATTCTATTTCAGACGGATACGGACGCCCAACATATCAAATACGGCTTTGGAAAGTACTATAGCGCCGACCACGCAAGCGGTTATCGGGTAAGGCTTGATTATTACCTGCCCGAAAGCGCAACACTTACGTGGGAAAACGGCGGTGCCGGTGGCACCTATACAGGTGATACGAGCTTCAAGCCGGGTCATCATACGATGGATTTCACCTGCATTTCAACACGAGCCGATGGCGCGTATTTTCCACGCCTTGCTATGAGCGCCAGAACCACCGATCTGTATATTTGGAATTTTGAGATCTCCTGCAACGGAGAAGTGTTGTCGAAAAAAGAAAGTGATGGCAACAGCAGCGTATATGTATCAGCATCTTCCACCAAGGTTCTCAGTGAGTATGACTGGTCTACGTATATGGACACGCCCTTGGTGACGGAGATCCCGTTCGCAACGACGGACGCCCAACATCCCAAATATGGATTCGGAGAGCATTATAGCGCCGACTACGCAAGCGGATATCGGGTGAAGTTTGATTATTATCTGCCCGAAAACGCAACGCCTACGTGGGACTGTAACACTACGACAGGAATGAGTGGCGCTATTTCAGGGGATACGAGCTTCAAGACGGGTCATCATACGATGGATTTTACCTGCATTTCAACACAGAGCGGCAATAAGTTTTTCCCTCGCATCGTTATGAATGATAGGACCACCGATCTGTATATTTGGAATGTTGAGATCTCCTGCAACGGGGTAGTATTGACGAAAAAATCTGATGATAACCCCACTCTTTATGTAACTGCTTCTTCCACCAAGCGGCTCGGTGCGTACGACTGGTATGAGTATATGGACACGCCCTTGGTGACGGTGATCCCATTCGAGACGGATACGTCTGTCAGCAATATTAAATATGGATTTGGGCAATACTATAGTCCCGACCACGCAAGCGGTTATCGGGTAAAGTTCGATTATTACCTGCCCGAAAGCGCAACACTTACGTGGGAAAACGGCGGCGAACCAAGTGCTTCGACCTATATTGGTGATACGAGCTTCAAGTCGGGTCGTCATACGATGGATTTCACCTGCATTTCATCACGGTCCGGCGGCGATTATTTCCCTCGCCTCAAAATGAGCGCCAGGACCACCGATCTCTATATTTGGAATTTTGAGATCTCCTGCAACGGGGTAGTATTATCGAAAGCAGGAAATGATACCTCCAGCAACGTATATGTAAAAGCTTCTCCCGCCAAGGTTCTCGGCGCGTACGACTGGTCCAAGTATATTAAGATCAAGGCCAGTGAGATGACCTGGAGCGGCGATGGAAAGGTGCATCTGTTTCGCGATACTGCGGTGAAGACAGACCGTACTAAGGCAAACGGATGGACACTGACGTTTGATTATTATCTGCCCAAAGAAGCGGCTATCAGCGTGGCGGGTAGTAATGCAAATAACACTGTAAGCGCAGCATTGCCGGACGCTACTACCAACAGCTCTCTGCTGCAGCCCGGTACACATACGTTCTCTTCTACATTTCAGATAGATACTTTGGCGGTTAGTACTGCGCTCCAGCCGGTGCTGTACGCATATTACAGCGATGGATATAGCGAGCCTGTGCCGGATGTTTATATTTGGAACTGGAAGCTGACGAGCGGAAACGGCATTGAGGTTATGATGACCGATACGGCGGGTTTTGCCGGAGATGCCGCAACCGGCGGTTATGTAGAAGCGATTCCGTATAGCCGTGCACAGGATGAGATGGTTGCGGTAGACGATACCGCCGCGGCGATTGAGATCGATTTCTCTGAGGCGAATTATTATACGGATACGACCGGAACCAATCGCTTGCCCTATGCCGGCATTACGACGTGGCATGGCAGTATGACCAGCCCGCAGATCACCTTCTCTTTCGACTATTATCTGGCCGATGCCTCTGTTACCACACAAGCATTTATCGGATATTATTACGCTAATACCGGTGCGTATGCTTGCGCAGGTACTCAAGTATTATCGGAAGGCCTCAATACGCTGTCTTTATCGGCACAACTCAATGAAAAACGCCATATTTTCTTGGGCGTTCGTCAGGGCGATTCAGGTAATCCAACCGCTTTCACCGCGGGCACAAAGCTGATAATCTGGAACGTCACTTGTCAGCTTACTGCCGATATTGCCAAAACTGCGTTTACCGGTGATGACCTGATTGCCGGTATGGAGTGGTTCACGCAGGATGGAGCGGGCGTCGTGATGACGTCGGACGTTGCCATCCCTGTGAATACCTATCATTTCGATTTTGATAACGAGGGTATTGATAGATCCTTCGTTCAAAGTGCCACGAACTTTCTGGAACAGCTTTATTTCCGCCCGCACGGATTGACAATGGGCGGCGCTTCCACCGGCAGTTTCACATACTCGTTTGAGTATTATATGCCGGAGCAGTCGCCGATCTATGTTTGCCATGGCAATGTCAAAAGCACAATCCTGCCGGACAAAGACACCGGTACAGGCTATCTGCAGCAAGGTCATCACACCTATTCCTTTACGTTTAATGTGGAGGATTATAGCGGCGAAGGGACCCTCCTCGGCTTTGCCACCAGTTACAATCCGTACGCAGACGATATGGACGGTGCTCGTGACGGCAAACTTAATGGCAAGTCATTGTTGCCCGGCGATCTGTATGTCTGGAATCTCAAGCTGACGAATAACAGCACCGGTACGGTTAAGACCTCGTATGGTACGAGTAACCAAGGTATCGCTGCGAACTATATGTATTCGGGTGTTGCGCTTGATCCGAATACGTTCGTTGACAAAACGGATGTGTATTCGTTCGATTTCAAGACGGCGGATGCTGAGACCTTTGGCCATCCTTTTGGTTATCTGCGCCTCAAGCAGGCGATTGACATATCGATGAGAGACGGTGTCCCTACAGAGGCGATGGGGAATGAGTATACGATCTCCTTCGACTATTTCCTGCCTGAGACGGATGCCCAGGCCTATGCCTTCTTTGATGCTACCGAGGATTTCTTTGCAAACGTGGACGGCGGCACCAGCTTGCGTAACATCGCGGAGGGCGAAAATAACGATAACACCCTCGAAGCCGGTCGCCATACCTTTAAGGCTGTTATCACCCGTGATATGATCGGCAATACCGGCAGAAGGGATGTCTATCTCCGCTTTGGGCTCAATTACGGCTATGGCACTGTATTGAGTAAGCTGTATGTGTGGAATGTGAAATTCTATTGCTCAAACGGTACGGATGCCGTCAAGGGCAATTTGGTTGAAGGTATGCCGCCTGTTGGCCATAACTATACCGAGGCCTCGATGACCTCGATCCCGACGGCGAGCCTCGATACAGAGGTTGAACTGGATATGTATGGCGCGCAGATTCGCAGCGACTATGCACTGCGCTTTATCGCGGCGATCAAGGGCGCGGATGTGACCCGTAAGACGACCGGCGAGGCGCAGTATGACGACACCGCGACCATCACCATCGGCGACGTGACTTACACCGTCACCGGTGCGGGCGTTCTCTTCGGCCGCGGCAAACGCATCGCGAGTGTCGGCGTTCCCGAGCTTGCGTTGACAGTCGAGAAGGTGCAGGAATATCCCAACGCGATTTATAACATCCCTGCGGTGAAGCTGCAGTCTGAGGAATACCACGGGGCCTTCCTCGGTGATGCGGACGGCGTTGTCTACACCGGCGTCATCAAGAACATCCCGCGTGCGAATTGGGGCGAGACCCTCAATGCCCGCGCGTATATGCAGGTTGTTGATGCTAACGGCGTAGCGAGCACGATCTACGGCGATGTGATCTCCCGCAGCTTGAGCGATATCAACATCTCCACCCAGCCGAACAACCTCAACCCGAACGAGAAGCTCCAGAGCACCGATGAGATGGAAGAAGCGGCTGCGCAGTTCAAGGCGGAGAACTTTGGCGACGGCATCACCGATGTTACCGGTATTTCGAATATCGTCTACGTTGACAGCACCTATACCGGCGGTGGCAGTGACGGCTCACTTGCCAAGCCCTACACGACCTTGGCTGAGGTTAACGGCTCGGTGAGCGCCGGCACAAAGAACAGTCCGAAGGCTGTCCTCTTTAAGCGTGGCGGCGAGTATCGCGGTCAGCTTCTGGTGAAGGACTACACCACCTACGGCGCCTATGGTGACCTCGCTGAGCCTAAGCCGCTTATTAATGGCAGCCAGCAGGATTACAGCAAGATTGAGATCTATGACTCGGTCGCTGCTGTTCCCGCAGGCAAACTCGGTTGGGTCAACTGCGGTGAGCAATTCGGCAACCGTTGGCAGCTTGTCAACGCCGGTACGTATTTCACGAATCTTGACAGCTCCGACACGGAGGTTGGTAACAACGTCGGTAATATGTACTTCTTCGACAAGGAGACCGGCGAGATGATTGCCTACGGTTCTAAGTCGATGCAGTCGGATATCTATCAGGATTACGAATTCCACCACGCGTATGCTGAGCGTACCTTCTATCCTGAGGATACGGAAGAGACGAACAGCTCCGGTGTTTCTCTTGCCGGCGCAGTGCAGACGATGACGCTTGGCGATCTGTTCGTCTACTTGCCGGGCAAAATGACGCCTGACGACTTCGGCAAGATCGAGATTGTTTCCAAGATGTCCATCATCGTCGGTAAGTCGACAGAGGATTCTGCATTGAAAAACATCCATATAGACAACCTCTGCCTCAAGTATACCGGTGTGCACGGCATCTCGTTCTCCTCCGGCGTTGAACGGTATCCGGTCAGCAACGTTACCGTTAAAAACTGTGAGATCGGTTGGATCGGCGGTAGCACGATGCGCTACAACAACAATTCTACGGATGATTATACGGATGACTTGGATGTGCGTCTGGGCAACGGTATCGAGTTCTACGGTAACTGCGACGATGTTACTGTGCAGAACAACTGGATCTATCAGTGCTATGATGCCGGCTACTCTAACCAGGGCACGTCGGCGATCGCGCAGAACGTCACGGTCACCGGCAACCTCATCGAGTATTGTGCGTACAGCATTGAGATCTGGATGAACACAGCGGCCGGTCTGATGGAGGATTGCCGTTATGACGGCAACTTTATGCGCTTTGCAGGCTATGAGTTTGAGCGCGATAACCGCATCGGCGGCTCGCTGACAGCGATCTCGCACGTGAACTTTATGAACGGCGCGAAGCCTTGTAACAACGTCACCGTCAACGACAATATCTTCGACACCTCGTATGCGTCGATGCTCGTAATGGGTTATCCGAACTCCACGGATAAGAATACTGAGAACGACGGTGAGGAACTCGACGCGGTGGCGAGTATCGTTGACGCGGTCGACTTTAAAGCAGACGTTACCGGCGCAACGGTTAAGGGTAACACCTGGGTGCAGGGTTACGATCAGCATTCCGATCTGGCTTACCTGTGGGTAGACAAGGATAGCCCTGAGAATACGCATCTTGCTGCGGGATCTCAGAAAGAGATGAATGAGAACATCTCGAAGATCGACCTCAAGGCTGAGAAAGTAGTCTTCTACAAGTAAATTCCTCGCGTTTGTTTCGTAACGCAAAAACCCATCACAAGCCCGAACGACATCCGTCGTTCGTGCTTTTTTTTTTAGATATTCTACGGTGGTATAGAAGCACTGTTATTTAACGAAAATTCCCCGAATTTCGGCTTGCTTTTGTCACTCGTTTTCTGTATAATAATGGAAAGCAGTTATCCGCACATTAGGGGGGCAAATATGACGAACATCGAACATCCGATCACCTATAACACCGCGATTTTGTACAATGAGAAGCACAGCCGCTTTGACGCGCTCGCGGAGGAGAAGCGCCTCGCGATCGTGAACGCGCCGAACGGCGACTACACCGTGCGCGGCACGACCTACTATGTGTCGCCGCTCGGCGACGATGAGGCGGACGGCACCACACCCGAAACGGCGTGGCGTAGCCTGCCGCGCGTTGCCGCCGCAAAGGACGAGTTCAAAGAGGGCGACGCGGTGCTGTTTGAGCGCGGCGGCGTCTATCGCGGGCAAGTGTTTGTGCGCAGCGGGATGATCTTCGCCGCCTACGGCGAGGGCCCGAAGCCGTGTCTGTACGGCAGCTGGCGCAACTACGCCGATCCAAGCCTGTGGCAGGCGACCGACACGCCAAACGTGTGGAAGGTCAGTGTGCCTGAGGAAAAAGAAGACGTCGGCAACATCATCTTCGACCACGGCGTCGCCTGCGGCCGTAAGCGGATGGAGCTTAAGCTGTGCAACGACTTTGAGTTCTGCTTTGTCGCCGAGGAGCAGGCGGTGTATCTGTATCTTGCGGCGGGCAACCCCGGCGAGGTGTATGAGGATATCGAGCTGGCGGCGCGGTTTATTCAGATGTATGCGGATGTCCCCGGAACGCACGATGTGCTCATCGATAATCTGTGCATTAAGTACGCGGGATGCCACGGCATCCAATTCCGCAATACGAGTCATCATATTACGGTGCGCAACTGCGAGATCGGCTATATCGGCGGATGCTTGTTACGCTGGACACGGGCGGACGGTAAACCGGATGTCGCGCGTCTCGGCAACGGTTTTGAGATCGTCGGCAACTGCCATCATATCACGGTGGAAAATTGCTGGGTGTACCAGTGCTTTGACGCAGGCATCACCCATCAGTCGAGCGGTGCCGTTCACGTGGATGTGGATCATATCCGCTTTGCGGATAATCTGCTGGAATATTCGCCGTATAACATCGAATATTACGTGCATCGCGAGTACGGCACGATGACCAACATCGTGTATGAGAATAACATTATGCGCTTTGCGGGCTTTGGCTTCGGCACGCTTGATCGCTTCGGCAGCAACACGAGCGTGGTGTCTCATATCTGCGCGTATTACCGCGCACAGCCCTGCGAGAATTTCATCATTCGAAACAACATTATGGACACCTCGTACCGCCATCTGACCTCGATCACGTACCCGAACGATCCGCAGGGGAGAGGTCCCACCATCACGGGCAACACCTACGTGCAGAGCCCGTTCGAAAACGAGGACACCAAGGCGGATGTCGCGCTGACGGTGGATGTGTATGTATCCGGCTGGCACGCCTTCGAGGAGAACACGCATTGGTGTCATAACCAAGCCGAGATGGAGGCGAGCGTCGCCGCTATCGACCTCGCGCCTGCAGCGGTGTATTATGATGAATAAATAAAGTCCGTTTCGGCCCCGATGATCGACACGTCATCCGGGCCGAAAATTTTTTTAATTTTTTTGAAAAAACCGCTTGACAAAACCTCGACAGTTGTGTATTATATGTTTGTAATCATTACAAATTAAAAATGATTACAAGAAAGGAGGGCAATATGGACAGACAGCAGATGGCACAGCTTTTGTGCAGTCACGGTGTGCGTCCCACACAGCAGCGTTTGGCTGTGTACGAATACCTGCTCGGTCACCCGATCCACCCGTCGGTCGACACGGTGTATGAGGCGGTGTCTGTCGATCAGCCCACCTTCTCCCGCACGACGGTATACAATTCCCTGCACGCACTGGTGCAGGCGGGTCTGGTGCGGGAGCTGCCCTTGTGCTCCGAAGAGCGGCGGTACGATGCAGGCTTGTGGCCTCACGCGCATTTCCTTTGCACTGCCTGCGGTCACATCGCCGATGTGCCGCTTGCCGATGACGCGGTTATGCGTCTCGTGTCTGATAAGGCAGGGGAGCTCGACGGCTGTTTGGTGCAGGGGCAGGAGCTATCCTTCAGCGGCTTGTGTGCCGCGTGTTCGGCAGATTCAGAGGCTACGGCTTCTGTCTGATATAACATTGTCTACTATAATTTATGGAGGTAAGGATTTATGAAAAAGTTTGTTTGCAGTGTTTGCGGTTATGTTCACAACGGTGACGAGGCGCCGAAGGTTTGCCCCGTCTGCGGCGTCGGCGCGGATAAGTTCAACGAGCAGGGCGGCGAGCGCACCTGGGCGGCTGAGCACGTAGTCGGTATCGCCAAGGGCGTCGACGAGGAGATTGTCGAGGGCCTGCGCGCCAACTTTATGGGCGAGTGCACCGAGGTCGGTATGTATCTGGCAATGGCGCGTGTTGCGCACCGCGAGGGCTATCCCGAGAGCGGTCTCTACTGGGAGAAGGCGGCTTACGAAGAGGCGGAGCACGCCGCGAAGTTTGCCGAGCTGCTGGGCGAGGTCGTCACCGACAGCACCAAGAAGAACCTCGAGATGCGCGTAGACGCCGAGAACGGCGCGACCGAGGGCAAGATGGCTCTCGCCAAGCGCGCGAAGGAGCTTAACCTCGATGCGATCCACGACACCGTCCACGAGATGGCACGCGACGAAGCCCGCCACGGAAAGGCTTTTGAAGGTTTGCTCAACCGCTACTTTCGCTGATCCGAAAGAAGAAAAACCGACCATCGACCCGACTGCATTGTTCAAGCTTTCCTACGGACTGTTTGTTCTGACGGTGAAGGACGGTCGCGACAACGGCTGTATTATCAATACGGCGTTTCAGGTCGCCGGTGACCCGACGAAGATCGCGATCTCCTGCCAGAAGAACAATCTCACCCGTGATATCATCGAGAAGACCGGTGAATTCAACGTCTCGGTGCTGACCGAGGAGGTTCCGTTCGAGGTCATCCGTCATTTCGGGATGCAGACGGGCAGGGAAGTCGATAAATTTAAGGACTGTGCGGAGGATGTCCGCGCGGCGAACGGGATAAAATATATCCCGAAGTACACCAACGCGTTTTTCTCGGCGAAGGTGGTTTCCTCGACCGATCTTGGCAGTCATACGCTGTTTGTCGGTGAGGTGACGGAGTCGCAGGTGTTGGGGAATGCCCCGTCCTGCACATATGCCCACTACCACGCCGCGATCAAGCCGAAATTTTAACAGAGTAAAAGGACGGCGAAGATCTCTTCTTCGCCGTCCTTTGCCTACATAGGAGGAAATGGTATGAACGAAAAGGTTGCCGCGTTACTCAATCAGCAGATCAATAAGGAGCTGTACAGCGCGTATCTGTATCTGGATATGGCGAACTATTATATCGATCTCGATCTGGACGGCTTCGGTAACTGGTACACCATTCAGGCGCAGGAGGAGCGCGATCACGCGATGCTGTTCCTCAAATATATGCAGAATAACGGGCTCAAGGTGACGCTCGAGGCGATCGACAAGCCGAATAAGGTGTTTGAGAAGCCGAATGAGCCGTTGTTGGCAGGGCTTGAGCACGAGAAATACGTCACATCGCTCATTAACGACATCTACGACGCGGCATATTCCGTTAAGGATTTCCGCACGATGCAGTTCCTTGACTGGTTTGTTAAGGAGCAGGGCGAGGAGGAGCAGAACGCCGACTCGCTCATCAAGAAGTACGAGCTGTTCGGCAGCGACCCGAAGGGTCTGTACCTGTTCAATCAAGAACTTGGCGCGCGTGTGTACACTGCCCCGAGTTTGACCTTGTAATGCTAAGCTGTAAAAGATAAAACGCCGTCGATACGACGGCGTTTTATTTTTTGTATTCAATGATGTCTGAAACCGAGCAATCCAGTGCTTCGCACATCCTATCAATAACATAACTATCATACCGCTTAACTTTGTTTTTATAGTAGTTATCAATGATTTGATATTGAATTCCTGTGCGCTTTGCTAATTCATAGCGGCTGATGTTGCGCTTTTCCAAGGCTTTGTCCAGTGTTAATCTTATCATAATACTATTCTTCACCTCTAAATAGTATTTTATTAGAGATATATCCACTTGACAATTCTTGTGAATAAATATATATTTAATTAAGTATATATAGAGGGTGATAGTATGATAAAAAGAATTGTCGTGGCAGGGAGCCGAGATTATGCGGATTATGCACAAGCGAAAGAGTTTATTGACCTATGTATTCGGGATATTCGGGAAAAATACACGCTTATTTTTGTGTCGGGAGGCTGTCAAGGCGCAGATAGGTTAGGGGAGCGTTACGCAAGCGAGAACGGCTATGAGGTCGAGCGCTATCCCGCCGAATGGGAGAAATACGGCAAGAGCGCGGGACCGAGAAGAAATCGTCAGATGGCGCAAGTCAGCGATTATGTGATCTGCTTTTGGGACGGTACGAGCAGGGGGACGAAAAGTATGATAGACTGCGCCTTGGAATTGCACAAGCCTGTCAGAGTGAAACGGATTTAATGACGATGACTTGTCATTTCCCCAAGGATGTGCTATTATACCGATAGCACGGTTTTGGAGGTGACAGAATGATCCGACTGGCAACAACGAATGATATGCCCGCGATCGACGCGGTGTACGCCGCGGCGCGCCGCTTTATGGCGGCGAACGGCAACCCCAATCAATGGGGAACCACCAACCCGCCGCGCGAGCGAATCGAACGGCTCGTTTCGGTAGGGGAGCTGTACGTGGAGGAGACCGACGGCGC
>JAZSHK010000118.1:0-8718 GCA_045533185.1 Acutalibacteraceae bacterium
CGGAAAATTTCCGTTGACGGCTGCTTTTATCAAATCACCTTACTCAAAAATTCTTTCAGACGCGGGGCTTTGGGGTGGTCGAAGACCTCCTCGGGGGTGCCCTGCTCCATAATATGTCCCTGGTCCATAAAGAACACGCGGGTGCCGACCTCGCGGGCAAAGCCCATCTCGTGGGTGACAATGACCATCGTCATACCCTCGTCGGCGAGCTGCTTGATGAGGTCGAGCACCTCGCCGACCATCTCGGGGTCGAGCGCGCTCGTGGGCTCGTCAAACAGGATGACCTTTGGGTTCATCGCGAGTGCGCGGATGATCGCGACGCGTTGCTTCTGTCCGCCCGAGAGGGTGGAGGGGTATTTGTCCGCCCAGTCATCGAGGCCGATGCGCTGCAGCAGGCGGTGGGCGTTGGCCTCCACCTCGGCGCGGAATTTTGCGCGCGCCTCCTTGCCCTTGACCTTCTTAAGGCCGACGTGCAGGGGAGCGAGGGTGATGTTCTGCAGCACCGTCTTGTTGTTGAAGAGGTTAAACTGCTGGAACACCATCCCCATCCGCTGACGGTGGTAGTTGATGTCCACCTTCATATCGGTGAGGTCCGCGCCCTCGAAGATGATGGAGCCGGAGGTGGGGTCTTCCATACAGTTGAGACAGCGCAGGAAGGTGCTCTTGCCGCTGCCCGAGGGACCGATGATGACGATGCGCTCACCCTCGCGGATGGTCTCGGTGATGCCGTCCAGCACGGTGAGGGTGCCGTATTTCTTAGTCAGATCAATTACGTCGATCACTTTTCCTCAAGCTCCTTTCCATCAGTTTTACGCCGAGCGTGATGAGCGCGACGAGCACGATGTAGATGAGTGCCATCGCAAGATAGGGCATCAGGTATTCGTAGGTGCGGTTGCCGATCTCGTTAAAGGTTTTGTACAGGTCGACCGCCGCGACAAAGCTGACGACCGAGGTGTCCTTGACGAGGGCAATAAGCTCGTTGCCGAGGGTGGGCAGGATGTTCTTGACCGCCTGCGGGACGACGATCTTGAGCATCGTCGTCGCGTAGCTCAGACCCACCGCGCGACCTGCCTCCATCTGACCGCCGTCGACCGACAGAATGCCGCCGCGCATAATCTCGGACACATACGCGCCCGAGTTGAGACCGAACACCAGAATACAGGTGTTGAGCGAGCCGATGTTAATGCCCATGAGCGGGAACAGCACATAGTAGGCGAGCAGCAGCTGCACCACGATGGGGGTGCCGCGGAAGAAGCCGACGTATACTGTGCAGATCTTGTCGAGGATGCGGGGGAGAAGCTTATATTTCGGCATCACCTTGACGGTGGCGATCAGCGTGCCGATGACGATGCCGATGAGCAGACCGACAAACGCGATGATCAGGGTGTTGACCAAGCCCTCACCGAGCACGCGCTGCCACGCGCCGCCGGGGCCGAATTTCTCCCAGAACACCGACCAGCTTTTAACAATATCCATACGTTGTTCCTTTCACAACAGAAGCCTCGCCGCTGAGA
Source organism: Acutalibacteraceae bacterium (assembly GCA_045533185.1). Classification (GTDB taxonomy): domain Bacteria; phylum Bacillota; class Clostridia; order Oscillospirales; family Acutalibacteraceae; genus UBA5905. The sequence continues at coordinate 1,515 of JAZSHK010000118.1, forward strand.
TCCAGCGGCGAGGTCGTTGGTGGTTGTTCGATTAGCCGTTGACAGCCTTAGCGATCGCCTTGGCGGGCGCGTCGTCGACGATGACGTAGTTGACCTCGCCGTTGACCATCGCCGTGAAGGCGAGAGCCGCGTAGTCATACTCCATCTTGGTGGCGGGCAGGCCGGCGAAGCCGTAGCCGTCGGGATCCTCGCTGTCGCCGTCAATGTAGACAGCGCCGGTGGTGCCTCTCTGGCAGCCGATCTTGCAGTCGGCGTTCTTCGCGTTCAGGATCGCGACGACGTCGTCCGCGGTCTTGCACGCGTCAAATTCGGTGTTGTCGCCGGGGACGATCAGCATCTGGTTGGCGCTGTAGTAGGAATCGCTGAAGGTGACGACTTCCTGACGGGCGGGGGTGATGGTCAGACCCGCCATACCGATGTCGCACAGGCCCTGCTGCACAGAGGTGACGACTGCCTCGAACTGCATATCCTTGATGACCAGCTCTTTGCCGAGGTATTTCGCGAGGCCGTCGGCGATCTCAAGGTCGATACCGCTGTACTTGCCCGCGTCGACCATCTCGAAGGGCTCGAAACCGGTGGAGGTAGCAACAACGAGCTGATCCTTGTTCTTATCTTCAGCGGCAGAGGTGATCTGTGCGGGCGTGCCGTCGCCGAAATACTTGTCGCAGATGGCGTCGAAGGTACCGTCGCCCTTGATCTTCTTGAGATACTCGTTGACCTTGCCGAGCAGCTCGGTGTCGCTCTGACCGACGCAGAACGCGTAGGACTCTTCGGACAGGGGGATGTCGATAACCTTGACTTTTGCGGTGTTGGCAGTGCCGCAGGAGCAGCACAGGGTCGCCAGCATCACGACAGCCAGCAACAGAGCGGTGAGTTTTTTCATAATAATTGCCTCTTTTCTTATGTATTGTGTGGGGGCGTCGCCCCTTGACAAACTAGAGTATACACCATAATCTGCATATTGTCAACAACTTTTTGCATAAAAATACTGAACAAATACAGGGGCGGTATTTTGGCGTACTTTGGTCGGGCAGCCAAAAGTTAAATTTTAGGTATGATAATATAAAGAAACCTAATTACGGTAGGACAGGTAATGGAATGATATCCCCGCGGCTATGGCGGCGTGTCTGTGAAATATTACATATTACTGTAAGTTTATACATTGCCGATCAAATGTATTTCCGCTTGCTTTCCACCACGAGTCCGATGACGGTGACGGCGCTGATCTGCTCGCCCTCAAAGCGGCGGGGGGGATAGTAGGGGTTGACGCTCTGCAGCTCGATCCAGTCATCGCTGTACACCACGCGCTTGACAAGCCCCTCTTCGCCGTCCACCATCACCACCGCGTAGCGGCCGCTGTCGACGCTCTCCTGACGGCGCACCAGCACCAGATCGCGGTCGTTGATGACGGGGGTCATACTGTCGCCGCTGACACGCAACCAGAAATATTCCTCGCCGCCGCGAAGCAGCGCGGCATCCACCGGCTCGGTGCCCGAAGGATCCTCAAACACCACACCGCCGCAGCCGGCACGCACCGCACCGATGATCGGCACGGGGACGACATTCGCTGCGGACGCGCGAGGGTCCTCGCGTTCGGTCGGGTCATCGCTCAGCCCCTGCAACCAAAGGGGGTCAACGTGGAAGTGCCGTGCCAGTTCATAGAGGGTAGGGAGATTGATCTTGGAGGTGTCGCCGCGCTCCCACCGCATCACGGTGGATTTGTTCACCCCCGTAAGCTGTCCGATCTGTTCGAGTGTTTCGTGGGAGTCCTCGCGGCATTGCCGCAGGCGTAGGGCAGTGAGATTGTCCATCATAGCAGCTCCTGTTCATATAATTATGGTTTACAATAGCATCATACCACACGAAATCGCGAAATGCAACAAAAATTTTTAGAAAGTTGCATTTTGCTATTGACAAAAAGAGGAAATCCGGCTACAATTATTTACAGACGAACAAACGTTCTGCATCGAGGTGAGGCAATGATCGTAGGGGATTGGATCAGAATAACGGCTTCTCTATCACCGGATACACCGGTGATTTTTTATAATTCCTCCGAGAAGCCGCTGGAGAGCGACACCTATTGCGAGGGGCGTGCTGTCTACCCCTCCCGCTTGTGGGATGCACAGGCGGGATGGATCCCCTGCGTAACGGTTGAGTTGGAGGAGGAGAGTTAATTTTTGCAGCCAGAAAGTTGCAAAACGCAATATCTTGGAGGTGTTTATGCATAACAAACCATTGGCAAAACGCAAGCCTGCGGATATCGCGGCGGCGATAAAACGTGCGAAGGATTATGCCGAATCGCAGGATGTTCCGCTGACGGCGGAGCGACTTGCGGCGGAGCTGGATATGGATCTTGCGCTGTTCCACACCATCGCCGAGGGGCTGCTGCCCTGCGAGAGTAAGTCGCTCGCCGCCAAAGCGGCGATGATCCAGCGTGCCAGCGGCGAGGCGACGGCGAGTGTGGTCGAGCATGCGATGCGCCGCGGTTCGGGGACGAATATGCACATGGCCTATCTCAAAAACAATGCCGGCTATGACAAGCCGAAGGCGGAGAAGAACGGCAAGGAAACGGACGGCGGATTGCCGCCGGTGGTCTTTATCGGAGAGGAGAATATCGGTGACTGATATGCGAGAATTGATGCGGGTGTACAAGGAGTCCTTTGAGAAGCTGCGCGTGAGGCACGAGGCGCTGACGCAGGAGATCCTCACCTACGACAAGCGCGTGGCGCTGCTCGAAGAGGAAATGGACGAGCTGCAGGAGGTGATGCGGATGATACGCCCCTATCTGTCGGAGAAATGAGTTGCGGCAGTACGGTCGTATCGCTGCCGCAGTTGGTCGGCGGCGGGTATCGCCGCTTCTGGGACTGCCGCACGCGCTACCGCGTGGTGAAAGGGGGGAAGGCGTCCAAAAAATCCTCCACCACGGCGCTGTGGTACATTGTGCATCTGATGAAATATCCCGAGGCAAATCTCCTCGTGGTGCGGCAGGTCTACCGCACCCACGCGGACAGCACCTTCGCCCAGCTTAAGTGGGCGATCAAGCGTCTGCAGGTCGAGCATCTCTGGCAGGCGAGTCGCGAGCCGCTGGAATTACGGTATCTTCCGACGGGACAGCGTATTCTCTTTCGCGGGCTGGATAACGTTGAGAAGATCGCGTCCACCACCGTCGAGCAGGGGGTGCTGTGCTGGGTATGGGTGGAGGAGGCGTTTGAGATCCCCCGCGAGGCGGATTTCGATAAGCTCGATCTGTCCGTGCCGCGCGGTGAGGTTAAGCCGCCGCTCTTTAAGCAGACGACGCTGACCTTCAACCCGTGGAACGAAAATCACTGGCTCAAGGGTCGTTTTTTCGACCGCGCCGACGAGCAGGTGCTGGCGATCACCACCGACTATCGGTGCAATGAGTTCCTCGACGACACGGACCGCGCGCGGTACGAGCAGATGCGGGTCAACAACCCGCGGCAATACGCCGTCGCGGGCTTGGGGCAGTGGGGACACAGCGAAGGCTTGGTGTTCGAAAACTGGGTGGTCGAGGGATTTTCGCTCGGCGAATTGCATCGCGAGGGACTGCGGCACATCTTTGGGCTGGACTACGGCTACACCAACGATCCCACCGCCTTCATCGCGGCGGCGGTGGACGAAAAGGAGAAGCGTATTTTTATCTACGATGAGCATTATGAGACCAAGATGCTCAACGGGGATATCGCCGCGATGATCACCGCTAAGGGGTATCACAAGGAGCGCATCCGCGCCGACAGCGCCGAGCCGAAATCCAACGACGATCTGCGGCGGCTCGGTATCGGGCGTATACAACCCGCGCGTAAGGGCCCCGATTCGGTGACGGCAGGTATTGCGCGATTGCAGGAATATCGGCTGGTCGTCCATCCACGGTGCGTGCATACAGCGGCGGAGCTGGGCGCGTATTGCTGGCAGAGCGGCACGCGGGAGGGGTCGTTCATCAACCGCCCCGCCGACCGCGATAATCACCTGATGGACGCACTGCGCTACGCGATGGAGGATGCGCCGCGTGCGGTCAACCAAGGAAAACCCCGCCGCTACGGGTTTGGCGGCGGATGGGATAAATAGAGCAGAACAAAAAGGAAGGAGAATAGGATGTTTTTGATCGGATTTATTTGCGGCGTGGCGCTGCTGATGCTGCTGACGGTGCTGTGTGACGACGGCGAAGACCGTCTGTATGAGGATAAGGCGGTGTCGATAATGCGGCGCGAGGCGCAGACAGAGCAGGATCGGCAGCAGACACGCAATTTTCTGTATTACGACGGCACCGAAATGCCGCTGAAGAAGGAGGATCTCTATGAGTAAAAAGCAAGCCCCCGTCACCCCTGAGCAGGTGTTCGAGGAATACCGCCGCGGAGTGACCTACAAGCAGACGCTGGGCAAGCACGGTCTGGTCGAGCAAAACCGCATCAACGAGCGGGTCTTTTCGGGCGATCAGTGGTACGGCGTCAACTGCGGAGACAACCGTCCGCTGGTGCGGCACAACGTCATCAAGCGCATCGGCGAGTTTAAGATGGCGATCGTCGCCTCGTCGCCGATGGCGGTGCAGTTCTCTGCCGAGGGCGTGCCGAACACGCTCGAGCTGCGCGGACGGGTGGAGGCGATCCGTCGGCAGATGCAGACGGGCGCGGTGGATACCGCCGCTATCACCGCCGAGGAGGAGGCGCAGGTCGTCGCGGGTGCGCTGACCGATTATTTCGCCACCACCTCCCGCCGCCTCGGTCTGGATGCGCTCGCCCGTCAGGCACTGCGCAACGCCTACATCGGCGGCACGGGGGTGCTGTACACCTATTGGGACGATCGCGTGCGTACGGGACTGTACGCCGATATGTCCCGCACCAAGCCCATCTGCGGGGACATTGCCTGCGAGGTGCTGGACATCGAGCACGTGTACGTCGGTGATCCGCTCATTGAGGAGCTGCAGCAGCAGCCCTACATCCTCATTGCCCAGCGCAAGCCCGCCGCGCAGCTGCAGCGGCTCGCGAAGCGATACGGCAGCGGCGATTGGCGAAGTATCCGTCCCGATGAGGGCGGCGAGGATATGAACGCGCACGCGACGCTGCTCACCCGCTTCTGGAAGGAGTGGAACGAGGACGGCACCGCCTGCACCGTCAAGGCGATGCAGGTCTGCCGCGGCGCGGTGGTGCGCGAGCCGTGGGATATGGGTGTAAGGCTATACCCCTTGTCAGCCTTTAAGTGGGAGGAAAAGCGCTGCCGTGCTTACGGTGAGAGCGAGATCCCGTACCTCATCCCCAACCAGATCGCCATTAACCGCACGGTGTCGGCGGGCGTTTGGGCGGTGATGATGATGGGGATGCCCATTATGCTGGTCAACGGCGACGTGGTGCAGCAGCCCATCACCAACGACCCCGGTCAGGTCATCCCCGTTTACGGGTCGGCGGAAGAGGTGCAGAACGCGGTGCGGTATGTCGATCCGCCCGCCTTCTCCGCACAGTTGGATGCCAACGTGCAGAGCCTGATCACCGACACGATGACGCAGGCGGGTGTTAATATGACCCTGCTCGGCGACGTCAAGCCGACCAATACGTCTGCGATCCTCGCGGTGCGTGAGGCATCGCTGATGCCGCTGCAGATGGTGAGGAACCGCTATTTCCGTTTTCTGGAGGAGACGGCGCGTATCTGGTGCGAGTTCTGGCTCGCGATGTACGGCAACCGCGCGCTCAAGCTGCAGCAGGCAAACGGGGTGTGGTATATGCCCTTTAACGCGGAGAAATACCGCGATATGCTGCTGAGTGTCACGGTGGACGTCGGCAACGGCAGCCAGTACAGTGAGGACCGTTCGGTGGAAACACTGGACAACCTCTATAAGAACGGTGTCATCACCGCAAAACAGTATCTCAGCCGCCTGCCGCAGGGGTACGTCCCCAAGCTGGATGCCTTGCTGCAGGAGCTGAAATAACCCTCTCACCGACCAATGAAAAGGGGGTGAGGGATATGATCTAGGAGGTAACGAAATGAACGAAGAGACCCTGCGGTCGATCGAGACCGCGCCTACAGAGGAGTCACTGCCGATCGAGACGATGACAGCCGAGCAAAACGAGCCCGTGACACAGGCGGCGACGCCGTCGCCCGCTGTACACACGGAAGAAGTGACAGAGGAGAGCGCCGTGGCGTCGGACATCACCCACCGACTTGCCGAGGAGTTCTTCCTGCTGCGGGAGGAGTTCCCCGCCATCCACGGCCCCGAGCAGCTGCCGGACGCTGTACTGGAGTTGGCGGCGGAAAAGGGCATCCCGCTGTTCGATGCGTATCTGCGGTTTCGTCACGAGGAGGAAAAGCGGGTGCGGCAGGAGGAGGAACGCCGCCGACAGGCGGCGGCACGCTCCGCCGGCTCGCTGTTGCAGGGGGCAGCGGAAGCCGACCCCGAGCAGGAGGCTTTTCTGCGGGCATTCCGTACAGCACTGAAATAACCGTAAAAAGAAAGGAACGATGAGAATGAGCCTTAATTTAGAATCGATCTCCAAGAAAATGACCGATGAGCTGGACAAGGCGGTTGCCCAGAAGCCCGTGACCGGCTTTCTCGCGGACAACAACCTGCGCGGTAAGTTTGTCGGCGCCAAGACCGTGATGATTCCCGAGATGAACGTCTCCGGCCTCGGCGATTACAACCGCGACACCGGCTTTGTCAACGGCACGGTGTCGGTGTCCGCGACCCCCTTCACGCTGACGATGGACCGCGGCCGCTCCTTCCAGCTCGACCGTGAGGATCACGACGAGTCCGGTGTGGCCGATCTCGCGGGCCAGATCATGGGCGAGTTTGTCCGCACGCAGGTTGTGCCTGAGGTGGATGCCTACGTGCTGTCCAAGCTCGCGGGCTACGCCGCGGGTGCGGCGCAGACGGTCGACGGCACCCCCGCGACCGACGCGCTGTCGATGCTGTCTACCGCCATCGCCAACGTGCAGAACGAGGTCGGCTACGACGAGGAGCTGGTCGCGTTTGTTGACAGCGCTATGTGGTCCGCTTTGCAGAACAGCCCCGACATCTCTCGTATGCTGGTGGTAAACGACTTTGCTCGCGGCGAGATGCACACCGAGGTGACCACCTTTAACGGTGTGACGATTCTCCCTGTGCCGGACAGCCGCATGAAGACCGCTTACACCTTCAATGACGGCATTACCGCCGGTCAGGAAGAGGGCGGCTTTGCCCCCACCGAGGGTGCACTGAGCA
>JAZSHK010000110.1:0-2183 GCA_045533185.1 Acutalibacteraceae bacterium
CGCTGCGCCTATAACCCGTTTACGGGTGGCAGTGCGATTGATGCGATAACATAGTTCAGTGGCCCCTTTTAGGGGCTGAGCCGGTAATAACCCCTTCTAGGGGTTGGTCAAACCACCGGTTGAACCGGTGGTTATGATTGCTTAGGGTGAGTAGTCAAACTCGAACCCGCCGCAAAGCGGGATATTTCGGCGCTTTTTGCTCCGCCCGCGTTCGCAAGGCTGCCGTATTGGCGAGTTTTTTAACGAAGGATGAGCGAAAATTTGCCTTTCCAAAACGGCGTTCAAGTTTCACTGCTCACCCTAATGGTTACAAAAGTGTAACTTGCTTTTCGGATCTTCTGTGCTATACTGAAAACGGACAAAATGCCAAGGAGTGTGATACGATGTTCTGGGGGAAAGTGCTGGAATTTCTGGACACCTCAATGCCCACGCCGCAGCCGTACGGCGTGTTCCATCTGGTAAGCTTTGCGCTGGCGATCGCCGTCGGCGTGCTGCTGTGTATTGTCTGCAAGGATACGGCGCGGTACGCCCGTCGCATCGTCTTTATTACCGCCGTCATCGTCGCGGTGCTGGAGATCTATAAGCAAGTGAACTACACCTTCTCCTTCGACGGCACGGCGATCACCGCCGACTATCAGTGGTACGCCTTCCCGTGGCAGTTCTGCTCAACGCCGATGGTCGTCGGCCTGCTCGCGGGGCTTACCCGCGGCAAGGTGCACGAGTCGCTGTGCGCCTATCTCGCCACCTTCGCCGTCTTCGCGGGCGCGTGCGTGATGTTCTATCCCAACGACGTGTTCATCTCCACCGTCGGCATCAACATCCAGACGATGATCTGCCACGGCTCGATGCTGACCGTCGGCATCTATCTGCTCGCTTCGGGCTACGTGAAGCTCGAGCACAAGACAATCCTTAAGGCCATCCCTGTTTTCTGTGCCGTCATCGCCGTGGCGATCGTGCTAAACGAGGTCGCCTTTGCGACGGGCTTGCTCGAGACCGACACCTTCAATATGTTCTTCATCAGTCCCCACTGCGACCCGCACCTGCCGGTATACTCCATCGTGCAGGAGCACGTCGCCTTCCCGTGGTGCCTGATCATCTACATCGCCGCGTTCAGCCTCGCCGCCTACCTGATGCTGCTCATCGCAATGGGTATTAAAGCGGTGGTCGCCGGGAAACCCGCGGCAAAAAAGCAGGAAATTCTCACAAATTGAAAAATAATCCTTTACAAACAGGGGAAACTGTGGTATAGTATGGTTTGTCTGCGCGACAGACACATTCGGTCTCTCGGATCGCGGAGCACGCCCCGATGGGGACACGCCGTTTCCCGATACTGAGACTCCCGAAAATTTTGTAAAGAGGTGTATGTATTATGATGTTACCCGAAGAGAAAACCGCGATTATGCAGCAGTACGCTACCCACGAAGGCGACACCGGTTCCCCCGAGGTTCAGATCGCTGTGCTGACCAAGCGCATCAACGATCTGACCGAGCACCTGAAGGCTCATCCGAAGGATCACCACAGCCGCCGCGGTCTGTTGAAGATGGTCGGCCATCGCCGCAACCTGCTCAACTACCTGACCAAGAAGGACATCAACCGCTATCGTGCGATCGTCGAGAAGCTGGGTCTGCGTAAATAATGTAAGCACTGAGGCAGGCGGGGAAATACCCCTCCTGCCTCGTCTTGCGTATTGAAATCGTCCGCATCGGAGGACGAGTCGGTCTTTTAGCAGTGAAACGAGACCTGCAACCGCCTTGCAGGGTTGGTTTTATTGCTAAAATCCGTGCGTCCTCCGTGGAAATAAAAAACTATAATGGAGGTAAACCACTATGTTCGACACTTTCCGTACGTTTGAGACCACTCTGGCGGGTCGCCCGCTGGTCGTCGAGACCGGCAAGATGGCGCAGCTCGCCAACGGCTCCTGCTTGGTGCGCTACGGCGACACCACCATCCTCTGCACCGCCACCGCGTCGGCGAAGCCCCGCGACGGCATCGACTTCTTCCCCATGTCCGTGGACTACGAGGAGAAGCACTACTCGGTCGGTAAGATCCCCGGCTCCTTCCAGCGCCGTGAGAGCCGTCCGAGCGAGAAGGCGATCCTGACCTCCCGCGTCATCGACCGCCCGATCCGCCCGCTGTTCCCGAAGGATATGCGCAACGACGTCACGCTCGTCTGCACCGTGATG
>JAZSHK010000040.1:0-2174 GCA_045533185.1 Acutalibacteraceae bacterium
GCAGATGCAGCTCATCGCCCGCTACGCCGACCGCATCAATCTGATCTTTGACGCCGACGGTGCCGGACAAAAGGCGACGCGCGCGGCGATCGATAAACTGCGCAAGACCGGCTTGGACGTGCGCGTGGTGACCATCCCCGACGGAAAGGACCCCGACGAATATATCAAGAAAAACGGCGCCGAGGCGTTCAAGCTCCTGCTTGAACGGTCGGCGAATGCGGTGGAATACCGCCTGTTGGAGATTGGTCGCGCGAACGACATTCATACCCCGAACGGTAAGGTCGGGTATATGAAGGAAGCGGTCGGTGTACTCGCGCGGTTGGACAGTCCCGTTGAGCGGGACGTTTACGCAGGGCGACTGAGCACGCTTCTCGGTGTGTCTAAGGATGCTATCCTGCAGGAGGTACAAAATCACCGCCGTCGTCAGCAAAAGACGGCGGAGCGACAGCAACTGACCACCATCCTGCGGCAGGAAACCAAGGAGCTGCGCAAGGTCAACCCGCAGGCGGACAAGTTCCCGCGGGCGGCCTCGGCAGAGGAGAGCTTGCTCGGCACGCTGATCCTGCACCCCGATTATATCCCGCAGGCGCAAAAGGAGCTGTCCCCCGAGATGCTCCTCACCGACTTTAACCGTGAGCTGTACAGCCGTCTGCTGGAGCGGCACAGCCAAGGACTGATGGTGGAGCTGGCGTTCCTGTCGGCGGACTATGACGAGTTGGGGATGGCGTACATCTCCCGTATGGTGAAGGACGCTAAGGACCGCATCGCGGAGGATGTTACCACATACACGGCGATCATCCGCGAGGAGCACGCACTCAAGGATATGGCCGATCCGGCGGGCGCGTCGGACGAGTCGATACAAAAAATGCTGGAGACCCTGCGAGCACGCAAGCAGTAAAAGAAAGGATTGAATAATATGGCGAAAAAGGATGTAGCACCTCAGGAGGAGGTCCTCGTCGACGAGGTCGAGCAGAAGGATGAAGCTCTCGAGAACGAAGAGGTAGACGACGGTTTCGCACCGCCCGTTAAGAAGGATAAGAATACCCAGCTCAACGATCTCGTCGAGCTCGGTCGCTCAAAGGGTAAGCTCACCGCGCAGGAGATTATGGACGCGATGGAGCACTTCGATTTTGATCCCGAGCAGATGGACAAGCTGTACGAGATGCTGGAGGCGAACAACATTCAGGTCGTGGATGACTTTGCGAATGTGTCGCTGGAGGATCTGGATTTCAGTCTGGAGAACACCGAGCAGGAGGAGCAGGAGGAAGCGCCTCCCACCGAGGCGGTCACCATCGATGATCCCGTGAAGGTGTATCTTAAGGAGATCGGTCGCGTGCCGCTGCTCACCCCCGAGGAGGAGACGGCCCTGGCGATGCGCATCATCGACGGAGACGTGCGCGCCAAGCAGCGTCTGTCCGAGGCAAACCTGCGTCTGGTGGTCAGCATCGCGAAGCGCTACGTCGGTCGCGGTATGCAGTTCCTCGATCTCATTCAGGAGGGCAACCTCGGCCTGATCAAGGCGGTGGAGAAGTTCGACTACACCAAGGGCTTTAAGTTCTCGACCTACGCGACGTGGTGGATCCGTCAGGCGATCACCCGTGCAATCGCCGATCAGGCGCGCACCATCCGCATCCCCGTGCATATGGTGGAGACCATCAACAAGGTCAAGAAGGTGTCCAGCCAGTTGTTGCACAAGAACGGGCACGAGCCGACCGCCGAGGAGATCGCGGAGGAGCTTGCGATGCCGGTCGATAAGGTGCGCGAAATTATGCGCGTTGCGCAGGAGCCCGTCTCGCTGGAGACCCCCATCGGCGAGGAGGAGGACAGCCATCTCGGCGACTTCATCCCCGACGACGACGCGCCTGCGCCCGCGGATGCCGCATCCCACACCCTGCTCAAGGAGCAGCTCGAGGAGGTGCTCGGCTCGCTGACTGAGCGTGAGGCGAAGGTGCTTCGTCTGCGCTTCGGCCTCGAGGACGGTCGTCCCCGCACGCTGGAGGAGGTCGGTAAGGAGTTCGACGTCACCCGTGAGCGCATCCGCCAGATCGAGGCGAAGGCTCTGCGCAAGCTGCGCCATCCCAGTCGCAGTAAGAAGCTCAAGGATTTCCTCGATTAAATAATAAAACCGCAAAAAAACGCATTGGCGCCTCGTCGAGCACGGGGCCTCTCTGGTG
>JAZSHK010000006.1:0-5034 GCA_045533185.1 Acutalibacteraceae bacterium
CGATCATCAGCGCCGCGATGCAGGTGATGACACTGCTCTTGTCGCCGAAGCGCTTGGCGAAGAAGTCGGGCAGCGTAAAGGTGTTGATCTTCGCGCTGTACAGACGCAGGCGCTTTGCCACAAACAGCCAGTTGAGATATGTACCGATCGCCAGACCGATCGCCGTCCAGCTCGCCTCGGCAAGGCCGCCCATCATTGCGACCGCAGGCAAGCCCATCAGCAGCCAGCCGCTCATATCCGAGGCCTCCGCACTCATCGCGGTGACCAGCGGGCCGAGCTTGCGACCGCCGAGATAGAAGTCATCGGTGGTCTTGTTCTTTTTACTCTTGGCGATGCCGATGCCGAGCATCATTGCCATATACACCAGAATGGTGCCGAGTATGACCCAATCGTATACCGTCATAAAAGTTCCTCCTAAAAAACAATATCTAACAGAATACCAGATTTTTCACGGTTTGTAAACCCTTATTTCAGATCCTCTTTGATTTTCGTCGTAGAAATCTCGGGCGTACGGGACAGATACACGACCTCGCACAGGTCGGACAGGAAGTCGAATTTTCCCTTCCAGTCGTCCCCCATCACAAAGGTATCGATCTGATAGTCGACGACATCCCGTCGCTTTTGATCCCAGCAGGTCTCGGGGATGACCAGATCAACGTAGCGGATCGCCTCCACCATCGCCTTACGCTCTTCGTAAGAAAAATAGCACTTTTTCTGCTTTTCGTTCCAGTTGAACTCATCGGTGGAGACCGCCACGACCAGATAGTCGCCTTGCTCCTTCGCACGCTTGAGCAGATTAATATGCCCATAGTGAAGCAAATCAAATGTACCGTAGGTAATGACACGCTTCATACTTGCCTCCTGATATCCGCAATAGGGAAATGTAAAAAAATCGCTATAATTATACTACTTTAATTTCATAATGTCAAACCTAGGATTTTTCAGGAAATACCTTGCTTTTTTCGCAGAATATGCTATAATATAGAAAACTGTCCCAAATGGGACATTTTTGAGAGGGCATTATGGAACGAGACCGACTGTTTTTGTTCGAGGGGTTGTCCCCGACGGAAAAGCGCCGCTGTTGGGCAATCGACGGCGGTGAAGAGGCATCGTTTGCGAAGGGCGAGGTCATCTACGACAGCGACCGCGCCAAGCGCGCGCTTGCACTCGTGCTGGAGGGCAGCGTCCGTGTGCTGCACGGGCGGGTCGTGATGAACGAGCTGCACACAGGCGATGTGTTCGGCGCGGCGGCGCTCTTCGGTGAGGAAGACCCCTTCCCCACCACCGTCGCGGCGCGCACCGACTGTCGGGTGCTGTTCATCCCGCAGACAACGGTGTCGGCGTGGATGGCGGCGGTGCCGCGGGTGGGCGAAAACTACATCCGCTTTCTGTCCGACCGCATCCGCTTCCTCAACCGCCGACTCGCCACCCTCACCGCGGGACACACCGACGGAAAATTGTGGCGATACCTGCTCGCCCATCGGGATGAGAGCGGCGTCGTGCAGCTCACGGGCGGCACCGGCGAGCTCGCCCGCGCCCTTAATGTGGGGCGTTCCAGTCTCTATCGAGGCCTGGATGCCCTCACCGCCGACGGCAAAATCCTACGCCGCGGCAAAGAAATTCGGATCACCCTTAAGGAGGAGTAAAATTATGAAAAAACTAACCGCACTTCTGTTATCCGCCCTGCTGCTTGTCAGCCTGCTGACCGCCTGCGGTCAAAGCGTCGCGCCCGACAGCAGCTCCGAAGCCCCCGTCGAAAAGGCGAACGTCAACGTCGTCGCCATCGCGGGTCCGACGGGCGTCGGCCTTGTCGACCTGATGGAAAAGAACGTCGACGGCACGGCGGCGAATAACTACAAATTCACCGTCGTCAACGATCCGCAGCAGGCGGTTGCGGCTGTCTCCAATAAGAGCGCGGACATCGCCGCCGTCCCCACCAACCTCGCTTCCACGCTGTATAAGAAAACGGGCGGCAACGTGCAGGTGCTCGCGGTGAACACGCTGGGCGTGCTGTATATGCTGGAGAACGGCGACAGCATCAAGTCCGTCGCCGACCTGCGCGGCAAGACCGTCTACACCTCGGGGCAGGGCGCCAACCCCGAATACATTCTGCGCTATGTGCTGGAGAAGAACGGGCTTGACCCCGACAAGGACGTATCAATCGAGTTTGTCGCGGACAACGATACCCTCGGCACGCTGGTCACCAACGGCACCGCCAAGGTCGCGATGGTTCCCGAACCCAAGGCGACTGCCTGTCTCAAGCAGAACGCTGCGGTCAAGAACGTGCTGAATATGACCGAGGAGTGGAGCAAGGTGTCGGGCGACACCAGCACGCTGATGATGGGCTGTGTCGTCGCGCGCAAGGATTTTGTGCAAGCGAACGCCGACGCGGTCGCGAAGTTCCTCACGGAATATCAGGCGTCCATCAACGCGGTCAAGGCGGATGTCCCCGCCGCGGCTCAGCTGTGCGTCACCCACGGCATCATCCCGAAAGCCCCCATTGCGCAAGCGGCGATCCCCAACTGCAACCTCACCTTTGTGGAGGGCGGCGAGATGAAGACCCAGCTCGCGGGCTATCTCAAGGTGCTGTTTGACTACAATCCCGCGGCAATCGGCGGCGCGATGCCTGCGGACGATTTCTACTATGCGAAGTAACGTCAACAAATTGCTTGTCGGTGCCGCCGTCGCCGTTTTTTGGGTGACGGTATGGGCACTGGTCGGCGGAGCGGTCGGCGAGGAGATCCTGCTACCCTCCCCTGCTAAGGTGTTCGAGACACTGTGGGCACTGTGGGGCACGGCCGTCTTCTGGCGGTCGGTCACGCTGTCGCTCCTGCGTATTCTTGGCGGCTTTATCGCCGCGGTGGCCGTCGGCACCCTGCTCGCCGCGCTCACCACCCACTGTCGTCCGCTGCACGTGCTGCTGTCGCCGCTGCTGCACATCGTGCGGGCGGCACCCGTGGCTTCCTTCATCATCCTCGCCTATGTGTGGATCCGCGTGCAGATCTTGCCCGCGTTCATCGCCTTTCTGATGGTAGTGCCGCTGATCTGGGCGAATGTATGCGAGGGCATCGAAAACACCGATAAAAAGCTGCTGGAGACCGCACGGGTGTTCCGCCTCGGGCGCTGGAAAACACTCACCCTCATCCATCTGCCGTCGGTGCGGCCGTATTTCGTCGCCGCCTGCACGACGGGGCTTGGCTTCGCATGGAAATCCGGCATTGCCGCCGAGGTCATCTGCACCCCTGCCAACTCCATCGGCAAGCAGCTTTACAGCGCCAAAGCCTACCTTGAAACACCCGAGGTATTCGCGTGGACGGTGACGGTGGTGCTGCTCAGCGTCCTGCTTGAGCGGGGGCTGCTGCACGCGGTCAAGCGCAGAAAGGCGGTGTCGGGATGAGTATCGCGATGAAGAATGTGACCTTCGGCTACGGGACGACCCGTATCTGCGAGGGACTGGGCTGGACACTGCCCGAGAACGGCGTTGTGTGCCTGTGGGGACCGTCCGGGTGTGGCAAAACCACGCTCCTACGCCTGCTCGCGGGGTTGGAAAAGCCGCAGGGCGGCGTTATCGAGCCGTCGGGCTATCCGGTATCGATGGTGTTCCAAGAGGATCGCCTGCTGCCGTGGCTGACAGTGCGACAGAACGCCGCGCTCGCCTGCGGCGATGCCGTGCGGGTCGACGGATTGCTCGATGCGGTGGGGCTGGCGGACTATGCCGACAGCACCCCTGACGCGATCAGCGGCGGCCAGCAGCGGCGCGTGGCGCTTGTACGCGCACTCGCCGCGGACAGCGATCTGCTGCTGCTCGACGAGCCGTTTACGGGGCTGGACGAGGAAACAAAGATGCTGATCCTCCCCCTCATCCGCAAGGCGGCAACGGAAAAGCCCGTCGTGCTGGTCACCCACATTGCCGCCGAGGCTGAGGCGCTCGGCGCCGCGATAATTCCGCTGGGCGGTCTGCCGCTGAAGGGCAATCTCGGTTCTCCGTGAAAGAATGAGAAAAAAGTTCGAAAAATCCGCTTTTTTCTCTTGACAAATCGACACAAATGCTATAAGATATACCTTGCGCTCGGCGAGAAGACATCCCGCCGAGCGGAATATGGGCCCGTAGCTCAGCTGGGAGAGCGCACGGTTCGCATCCGTGAGGTTCGAGGGTTCGATCCCCTTCGGGTCCACCAAAAGGAAGGTGTGTATCCCCTTGCGGGATACAGGCTTTTCTTCTTTTGACGGGACCTTGCAAGGGCGGAGAACCCTCCATATTTGCCTGATGGCAAATATCAATGAGGTCGGCGCAAGCCGAACTCAGGGGTTCCGATCCCCTTCGGGTCCACCAAAATCGACAGGTTTCGACAGAAGCCTGTCGATTTTACTTTTTCACTCTTACCTCTTCACTTTTCACTATTCTCTGAGAAGTCGATTTTGGCAAGTAATAGGTAATAGTGAATAGTGAAGAAGTTTCTGCAAGGCTTCGCCTTGCTTTTTTATTTTATAAAAAGTATAATAAATACAAGAGGTGCATTTATTATGATTGGAAGTATTGTCAAAGTTATTGTTGACAGACCGCTTGGTACATACCATCCAGAGCATAAAGATATATATTATTCAGTCAACTATGGATATATTCCGGATATTGTCGCACTTGATGGAGAAGAACAAGACGTATATATCCTTGGTGTAGATAAACCCATCAAAGAGTTTGTAGGAAAAGTAATTGCTATAATTCATAGAATTGATGATGTAGAGGATAAATGGGTTGTTGTGCCTGAAAATATATCATTTACAAAAGATGAAATTATACGGCAAGTTGCATTTCAAGAACATTTTTTTAAAACGGAAATCAGAATGTAATTTTCAAAAATATGTAGGGGTTCAAACATATAATACAAAAATTCAAAAGGGTTCGAATTCGTACAACCCTTTCGCAAAAGAAAGGTCTGTATCCCCTTGCGGGATACAGGCTTTTCTTCTTTTGACGGGACCTTGCAAGGGCGGAGAACCCTCCATATTTGCCTGATGGCAAATATCAATGAGGTC
>JAZSHK010000065.1:0-24500 GCA_045533185.1 Acutalibacteraceae bacterium
GCTTGGCCTCCGACTTGTTCGGCGAGTATCTCGGTCGGCGCCATCATCGCCGCCTGCCAGCCGTTGCGGATGACCGTATACGCGACACCCGCGGCGACCGCGGTCTTACCGCTGCCGACGTCCCCCTGCACGAGGCGGGACATCGGGCGCTCGGCGGCGAGGTCGCGCACGCACTCGGCGATCGCGCGGCTCTGCGCACTCGTGAGCGAAAACGGTAACCCGGCGGCATACTCCGCCGTATAGTCCGCAGTCACCCGCGCACCCGCGACACCGCGCGCGCGGTTCTTCATCCGCAGAAGCCCGATCTGCAGCAAAAACAGCTCCTCAAACACCAGCCGACGGCGCGCGGCGTCCAGCGCGGCGGCACCCGTCGGGAAATGCACCTCCCGCCACGCGGTGAGCTGATCACACAGCTCCATCCGCTCGCGCAGATCGGGCGGCAGGCAATCGGGCAGGGCGGCGCTCTCCACCAGTGCGAGCGCCTGCCGCACGTTTGTCTCAATCATACGGCTGGACAGCCCCTCCGTCTGCCGATAGATCGCGCGGATACGCTCGCCCGTGCTCGCCGCCTCGACGAGCGGCGAGGTCATCTCAAAATGCCGCCCGTTGCGGGTGACGGTGCCGTACAACAGCACCTCCTCGTCGCGGTGAATTTTCGCGGCGGCATAACGGTTGTTAAACAGCGTCACCTGAATGGAATTCTGCCCGTCGGACACGCGGAAACGGTAGAGGGTCATCCCCTTGCGCACGCGGTATTCCGTCGGGGCGGCGACCACCCAGCCCTTGACACAGCAGGGCTCGTTCGGCATCGCGAGGCTGACGGGGGTGATCCTCGACCAGTCCTCATACGCCCGAGGATAGTGCCGCAGCAGATCGCCGACCGTGAATATATCCAGTTTTTTATACAATTCGGCGCGTTTGCTTCCCACGCCTTTGAGCTCGGATATCGAGCGATCAAGCACCATACGGCACACCTCCTTTTTCTCTATTATAAAGCATCCGTGCGGCGGTTGCAAGGAGAAAATCGGGACGGATTTCCGTGCGGGCGGATATGGAATCCGCCCACACGACACAATCCCGAATAGGCAAAAAAGCCATCCACCCGCAAGCGGGTGGATGGCTTTGATCGGTTTAGTCGCCCATCGAATAGTTGGGGGCTTCCTTGGTGATGTGGATATCGTGGGGATGGCTCTCCTTGAGACCCGCGCCGGTGATGCGGATGAACTGGCCCTTCTCCTGCAGCTCGGAGATGGTCGCGCAGCCGCAGTAGCCCATACCCGCACGCAGGCCGCCCATCAGCTGATACACGGTGTCGCTCAACGGCCCCTTGTAAGGCACGCGACCCTCGACGCCTTCGGGGACGAGCTTCTTGTTATCCTGCTGGAAGTAGCGATCCTTCGAGCCCTTCGCCATCGCGCCGAGGCTACCCATACCGCGGTAGACCTTGAACTGACGGCCCTGATACAGCTCGGTCTCGCCGGGAGACTCCTCGCAGCCCGCAACCAGCGAGCCGACCATCACGACGTTGGCACCCGCGGCGAGCGCCTTGACGACGTCGCCCGAGAGCTTAATGCCGCCGTCGGCGATGACGGGGATACCGTACTTGGCCGCCGCGCAAGCCGCGTCATAGATCGCGGTGATCTGCGGCACGCCGATACCCGCGACCACGCGGGTGGTGCAGATGGAGCCGGGACCGATGCCGATCTTGACGGCGTCTGCACCCGCGGCGATGAGCGCCTCGGTGGCGGCGGCGGTCGCGACGTTGCCCGCGATGACCGAGATGTGCGGGAACGCGGTCTTGACCTTCTCGACCGCCTTAAGGATGCCCGTGCTGTGACCGTGCGCGGAATCCAGCACCAGCACGTCGGCCTGCGCCTCGACGAGCGCCGAAGCGCGATCCAGTACGTCGGCGGTGGCACCGATGGCGGCGGCGCACAGCAGACGTCCGCGCGCGTCACGGGCGGAATTCGGGTATTTCACGGACTTTTCGATATCCTTGATGGTGATGAGGCCGCGCAGCATACCCGCGTTGTCGACGAGCGGCAACTTCTCGATGCGGTGGCGGGAAAGGATCTCCTTCGCCTCCTCGAGGGTCGTGCCGACGGGGCCGACGACGAGGTTCTCCTTGGTCATCACGTCGCCGATGCGGCGGGAATAGTCGGTGATGAAACGCATATCGCGGTTGGTGAGAATGCCGACGAGCTTACCGTCCACGCAGATCGGCACGCCGGAGATCTTGAACTTACCCATCAACGCGTCCGCGTCCGCGACGGTGTGGTCGGGGGACAGCGAGAAGGGATTGACGATAACGCCGTTCTCCGAGCGCTTGACCATATCCACCTGATCGGCCTGTGCCTCGATGGACATATTCTTGTGGATAACACCGATACCGCCCTCACGCGCGATGGCGATCGCCATCTGCGCCTCGGTGACCGTGTCCATAGCGGCGGTCATCAGAGGGGTGTTGAGCGTCACGCTCTTCGTCAGCTGGGTGCGCACGCTGACGTCCGCAGGCAGCACATCGGATGCCGCCGGAATGAGCAGCACGTCGTCGAAGGTCAGACCTTCTTTTAAGAATTTTTCTCCCGCGTTCAGATTGACCATAGCGTTTCCTCCTTAATTCTCTGCTGTCACAGTATTTTTGGTATTTCTTTGTATTGTACCACGAAACCCGTCGTATGGCAAGCCCTAAATTACAGAAAAATTTGCAAAAAATCGGCACCGTTCTGTGCAGAACGATGCCGTAGGCGTCAGAAGCTCTTCGTATATTTTTTGCCCATAAATTTGGCCGCGAGGAAAGCGCCGCCCTTGACAAACCAATTGACCTTGGCGGTGTGCAGCATCGACACGGTGACGCAGTCGAGGGGGTTGTTCTCCAGCCACACATCGAACAGCAATTCACTCACGCGGCCGAAAAAGCGCGCGTGAAACGTCGGGTACTGACGGGCATCCGTCCTCTTCTCCAGCTCAAACAGAATATCAAACAGCCACGTGCAATAGGCATCGAGATGATCCCGCCGCAGGATGAACATATTGAACATATGCGCGCTCGTGCGCGTTTTCAGCCGCTCGAAGGCGGGGGTATAGGACGGGTATTTCTCCGCGATGATCTCGCCCGCGATGTCCAGCGGCTCAATATAGCTCGTGTGCTTATAGTGCGAATACAGACTTTCGATCACATAGTGACGCGGGGCGGGCAGGATGCCGTCGCGTCCCTCGAGCAGCTTCTCCGCCTGTGCGTAGGTCAGCACGTTTCTCAGCGGATCCTTGCCGCGACGGGCACGCAGAGCCAGATAGCGGCGATAGTGAACCAAGCCGATATACTCATCGGGCAGATTCTTCCACGCCCAATACAGCCCCGTCAGCTCACAAAAGGTCGCATTCTTTTCCGAAATGTTATCGCCGGTGTTATCCCCGACATACGGCAACGGTGATGCAATCTGTGCGCCGACGTGCAACGGCAGATACAATTCATCCGTCGGCAACTCACTTTTCAGATGCGCCGCTATGATGACCTTGATGCTCATCCAATCGTCCTTTCAGATAATGCCAAGGCGGCCTCGACCACCTTATCCATATCATAATACTTATAATGTCCCAAACGGCCGCCGAATATCACCTTTGACTCTCCCGCGGCAAGGGCACGGTAGCGCTCGTAGAGCGCCTGATTTTTTTCGTCGTTCACGGGATAATACGGGCGCATCCCGCGCGACCAATCGGCGGGATATTCGCGGGTGATGACCGTCTTCTCCTGCTTGCCGAAATTGAAATGCTTATGCTCGATGAGACGGGTGAAGGGGGTCTCGCGATCGGTGTAGTTGACCACCGCCACGCCCTGATGATCGGGGATGTCCAGCACCTCGCTCTCAAAGCGCAGACTGCGGTATTCCAGCTCGCCGAAGCAATAGCCGTAATACTCGTCGATACAGCCCGTGTACAGCACGCGTTCGGCGAGCCCGTCGAGCTCCTCCCTGTTCGCGAGATAGTCCATCCCGAGCCACACGGTCGCGCCGTCAAGCAGGCGCTCCACCAGTTTGGTATAGCCCTCGGTGGGGATGCCCTGATAGCGATCGTTAAAATAGTTGTTGTCAAAGGTGTAGCGCACGGGCAGCCGCCTGATGATAAAGCTCGGCAGCTCCCTGCAGGAGCGGCCCCACTGCTTCTCGGTGTAGCCCTTGACCAGCTTTTCGTAGATGTCGGTGCCGACGAGTGAGATCGCCTGCTCCTCGAGATTTTTCGGCTCACCGTCGATGGCGGAACGCTGGCGGGCGATGACCGCCTGCGCCTGCGCGGGGGTGGTCACGCCCCACATCGCATAAAATGTATGCATATTGAAGGGCAGATTATACAGCTCTCCCTTATAATTCGCGATCGGGGTGTTGATATAATGGTTAAATTCCGCAAAGCGCCCCACATAATCCCATACCGCCTTGTTCGAGGTGTGGAAGATGTGTGCACCGTATTTATGCACCTGAATGCCCTCGATCTCCTGCGTATAGATATTTCCCGCAATATGATCGCTCTTATCCACCACAAGGCAGCTCTTACCCGCGTCCATCGCCTGCCGCGCAAACACCGCGCCGAACAGACCTGCACCGACGATCAGATAATCATATCGCATAGTGATAACTCCTTTCAACAGATACCTTTATCAGCCCGCGCCGTCCCCTGTCAGCACGGCGGGAACGGTCATAAGGATGATCTTAATATCCGTCCAGAGGCTCCGCTCACGGATATACTTGAGATCGAGCTCCACCCATTCCTCAAAATTGATGTTGTTGCGACCGCTGCACTGCCAGTAGCAGGTCAGGCCCTGCTTGACAAGCAGGCGCTGACGCTGATAATCGGTGTACTGCGCGACCTCGGATACCAGCGGCGGGCGCGGGCCGACGATCGTCATATCACCAATGAAAATGTTGATGAGCTGCGGCAGCTCGTCAAGACTCGTGCGGCGGATGAAGCGACCGACCTTGGTAATACGGGGGTCGTTCTTGATCTTGAAGGCGGGGCCATCCATCTCGTTGAACGCCGCGAGCTTCGCGAGCATCTCGGGGGAGTCGGCATTGACGCACATACTGCGGAATTTGTAGATGCGGAACAGTTTCCCGTTCTTACCGACGCGCTCCTGCGAATAAAACGCGGGGCCGCCGTCGCTGCGCACCGCGATGGCGATGATGAGAAACACCGGTGACAACACCAGCAGTGCCAGACCCGAGCAGACGATATCCATCGCCCGCTTAAAAAACTCATAGATCGGTTTTTTCGTAACTGTCATAGCAGATACCCTCTCTTTTGTTCATCCTGTTCAGCTTTTCAAATTAAGTCGCTCGTATCACTCAAGGTGTCATCCCCCGAGGTGTCGGGGTCGGACGAGGTGTCCTCCTCATCCGATGTGTCGGTGAACGAGGTGGTCGTCGGCCCCTCGGGCTCGGTGGATGTGGTCGCATCCGCATCCTGCGATTGTGAAGGGTCGGGATCCGTCGACGTGGTCGAGCTGTCCGAGGACGGCTCGGTCGTGGAACCCGTACCCTGCGTCGTGACCGTTGTGGCGGTCGTGGCGGTCGTGACCGTCGTGGTGGTCGTTCTACCCGTCGTATTGGCGGATGTGTAGACCGTGGGGACGCGGCTCTTCGTGGTGGTGCCTAAGGACTGCGCACCCTCCTCGTAAATGAAGTTGTGCAGCACCTGCGTGGCAAGATCCATATCGTAATGCCACACCCAGCCGTGTCCGTCGCCCCAGTCACCGCCCTGCGCCTTGCACTCTTTGGACGGCAGGCCGAACTGCTCGAAGGTCGGCGACGAGGTCAGCGCCCACCGCGCAATGCTCATCAGCTCGTCGTTAGACAGGGTGGTGTGCATCATCTCCAGCGACTGACTGATCAGTGAGGGGAATTTGGTCAGCGACATATCCTTGACCTCGGCGAACATCGCCTCGAGCACTTCCTTCTGACGGTTGCCGCGGTCGATGTCCGAGCCCGTATAACGGTTGCGGGAGTAGGCGAGCGCCTGCGCGCCGTTAAGCCGCACGTAGCCCGCCGTCGCGTTGACGTAGCCGAGATGGCGCAGGCCCGGGCCGTAATAGTTGTTCATAATATTCAGTTCAGCGGGCGACACGTCGATCATCACGCCGCCGACGAGGTCAACGAGCTTGGCGAACTCATAGAAATTCACATACACGTAATCGGTGATGTTCATCCCGAAATTCTGGTTGATCGTCTTGACCGCCAGCTTCGCCTTGCCCCACGACCACGCGTGGGTGATCTTACTCTGCCCGTGGCCTTCGATCTTTACGAGCGAGTCGCGCGCGATGCTGGTGAGCTTGATCTTGTTGTGTACGCGGTCAATGGATAGAATGATCATCGCATCCGAACGACCGGAATCGTCATCCGCACGGGTGTCAAGACCGAACAGCGCGATATTCTGCACCTTCTTAGAATCGGGCAGATCGGAATTGATGCCGATATCCCCCTCGCTGAGCTCGCTCTCGCGCTGGATCTTGCCCAGCCACGAGCTGATGAGTGTCACCGCGGTCACGATAAGCGCCAGCAGCACCGCGCCGGCGGAAATGCCGATGGCGAGGAAGGTCTTTTTCTGCTTTTCGGTCAGCTTTTTGCGCTTAGTCGCGCCTTTAGCGCTCAGGTGCACCTGCGCGGGGGCTTTCTCACCCGTTTTTTTCGCGTTCTTTTTTTCGTCGGCTTTTTCCGCATCCTGAGAAGCTCCGCACCAAGGACATACCGTTTGATCCTTGCGGATGCGTTTTCCGCAATTCGGACAGGTCATAGGTGAATTCCTCTTTTCTTTCAACTCATTGCCGCCAACGCAGCAGATACCGTTTTACTTTTCCTCATTAATGGCGAAATACTCGCTTGTACAATAAAAGGGCATAAATCGACATTGTACAGTCGCATTATAGCACACGGGGATTGCTTTGGCAATCTTTTTTTGCCGTCGTAACAATTCTGTAACCTTTTCATAAGACACACAAGAAGCGACCAGGCGGGAAAGCCCTCACGGGCTTTCCCACCTGGTTAGGGTAGAGCGAAATATCCGAACACCGTTTTGAAAAGGGGGATTTCCGTTCTATTTTCGTTAAAATACTCGTAAACCCGTAAGCCTTGCGAGATCAAACAGGGTGAAAAGCGCCAAAATCCGCCGCTTTGAGGCGGGTTCGGATATCTCGTTCTACCCTACTCGGTCGGCAGGGTCAGGTCGACCCCGCGAAACAGATTCCACGGATAGGCATCGGGCGGCGGGCAGGATTCGTCCACCGTCGCACCCGTCAACGGATGACGAAACGCGAGATGATACGACCAAAGCCCGAGCCCCGTGAGCTTTTCGGCGGGGGTGCCGCCGTATTTCTCGTCCCCGAGCAGCGGCAGCCGCCGTGAGGAGAACTGCACGCGGATCTGGTGAGTACGCCCCGTGTACAGACGCACCTTGACAAGCGTCAGCGGCGCGCCGCCCTGCTGCACGGTGGCCAGCACGCGGTAGGAAAGCGACGCGTCCTTCGCACCGCGGGTGTTCGGGGCGACGACGCGGGACTTGCACCGCGCGGAGTCCTTGAGCAGCCAGTCCTCCCACTTCCCCGAGGGCTGTGTCGGCACGCCGCACACCACCGCGAGGTATTCCTTGACAATGCGGTGTCCCGCCATCTGCTTATACAGCCCCGGCGTCGCCTTGCCGCTCTTGGAATACACCATCACCCCGCCGACCGGCTGATCGAGGCGGTGAATGACGTCGATGCGATAGGCACGAGTCTGCTTTTTGAGCAGGGTGGGCATATCCCGCCGCTTGCCCGGCTCGGGCGCGGACAGCACCCCGACGGGTTTGACGCACACCACAAGGGATTTATCTTCATACAGTACCGGAATCATTCGAGACGCTTCTTTCATTATTTATTGTTTTTACTATACCAAATTATCAACAATATTTCAAGCCGTGCCGTCAAACGCTTGACAAACCCGCTTGTTTGTGGTACTGTAACTCTTGTAAAAAGACGGTGACGGAGAGAAGTACCGCAGCGCGAGCGCCCACAGCGAGTCGGGGACGGTGTAAGCCCGACGGAAACGCCCCTGCGCGAATAACACTCCCGAGTCGCAATCTGAACTCCGCTTTCGGATAGTAGGTGCGCCGTGCGTCCGCGTTAAGGGCTGTGCTTTGTCAGAAGCAAGAGAGGTCTGCCGACACGGCAGGCAATTTAGGTGGCACCGCGAACAGATTTGGCTGTTCGTCCTAAGGATTTAGGACGAATGGCTTTTTTTATTTCACATATACTAGACCGAAAAGGAGAAATTGCTATGAAACACACCGATATTCAGGTTCTGCGCACAGACGCCGCCTACATCGGCACCGAGGTGACCGTGTGCGGCTGGGTGCGCACCTCCCGCGATTCCAAGAACGTGGCGTTCCTCGAGCTCAACGACGGCACGTCGCTTAAGCACCTGCAGATCGTGCTCGACAAGGAGACGATGCCCGACGTGAGCGCCTATATGCCCATCGGCACCTCGCTGAAGGTCGTCGGCACGCTGGTCGCGAGCGAGCGCAACGGTGTCGAGGTCAACGCCAAAGCGGTGACCGTGCTCGGCACCTGCCCCGGCGAATATCCCCTGCAGAAGAAGCGCCACACGCTGGAATTTCTGCGCACCATCCCCCATCTGCGTGTGCGCACCAACACCTTCAACGCCATCTTCCGCGTGCGCAGTGTGATGGCGAACGCCATCCACCGCTATTTTCAGGAGCGCAACTACGTCTACGTCAACACCCCGCTGATCACCGCGAGCGACTGCGAGGGCGCAGGCGAGATGTTCAAGGTCACCACCATCGGCTATTCCGAGGAGTATAAGAACGCCGAGGACTACTACGCCGCCGACTTCTTCGGCAAGCGCGCGGGGCTCAGCGTATCGGGTCAGCTCGAGGGCGAGATGGCGGCGACCGCGTTCGGCAAGATCTACACCTTCGGCCCATCCTTCCGCGCCGAAAACAGCAATACCCCCCGCCACGTCGCGGAGTTCTGGCACGTCGAGCCCGAGGTCGCGTTCGCGGAGCTTAGCGACATCATCGAGATCGCCGAGGAAATGATCAAGTATATCATCTCCGCCGTGATGCAGGAATGCCCCGAAGAACTGGAGTTCTTTGAGAAATTCTTTGAAGCAGGTCTGCGCGATAAGCTGAAAAGCGTGGTGGAGAACGAGTTTAAGGTGCTCGACTACACCGAGGCGATCGAAATTCTTGAAAAGGCGGACGCCGACTTCAAATACCCCGTCAGTTGGGGCTGTGACCTGCAGACCGAGCACGAGCGCTACATCACCGAGCAGGTGTTCAAAAAGCCCGTGTTCGTCACCAACTATCCGAAGGATATCAAGTCCTTTTATATGAAGCAGAACCCCGACGGCAAGACCGTCGCCGCGACCGACCTGCTCGTTCCCGGCGTCGGCGAGATCATCGGCTGCTCCGAGCGCGAGGCGGACCTCGACCGGCTGCTGAGCGCAATGAACGAGCGCGGGATGAACCTCGAGGACTACGCCGACTATCTCGACCTGCGCCGCTTCGGCTCGGTGCCCCACTCGGGCTTCGGCCTCGGCTTTGAGCGCATCATTATGTATGTCACGGGTGTCGCGAACATCCGCGACGTCCAGCTCTTCCCCCGCACGGTCGGCAGTATTCGATAAAACGACCGTGTAGGGTCGGGCATTGCCCGCCCGCGGGCGACCGATGGTCGCCCCTACGTTGTTATCCTCACAAAGGAGTGAATATTTATGCGACAGTGTCAGTTTGTGCCGGGGTACGACCCGAAGCTGAATCTGCGACAGACCCAGCGCGCCATCAAGATCGTCAAGGACACCTTCCAGGTGCTGCTCGCGCAGGCACTGCACCTCGAGCGCGTCACCGCGCCCGTGCTGGTGACGGGCGCGTCCGGCATCAACGACGACCTCAGCGGCGTCGAGCGCAAGGTAGACTTCACCATCAAGAGTATGGACGAGGCGCACGCCGAGGTGGTGCAGTCACTCGCCAAATGGAAGCGTGTGGCGCTGAAACGCTACGGCTTTATGCCGGGTGAGGGCATCTACACCGATATGAACGCCATCCGCCGCGACGACGATATGGACAACACCCATTCCATCTTCGTCGACCAATGGGACTGGGAGGCGGTCATCACCGCCGAGCAACGCACCACCGACTATCTCAAGGACACGGTGCGCCGCATCGTCAAAGCGATCGCCGATACCAACCGCCTCTTACAGCAGAAATATCCGCTGCTCACCGCAAACATCCGTGAGGACGTGCTGTTCATCACCGCGCAGGAGCTCGCCGACCGCTATCCCGAAATGAGCGGCAAAGAACGCGAGGATGCCGTCACCCGCGAGCACGGCACGGTGTTCTTAATGCAGATCGGCGGTCCGCTCGCCGACGGCAAGCCGCATGACAGCCGTGCGCCCGACTACGACGACTGGACGCTCAACGGCGACCTGCTGCTGTGGAATGACACCCTCGGCCACGCGCTGGAAATCAGCTCCATGGGTATTCGCGTCGATGCCGACGCGCTCGCGCGCCAGCTCAAGGCGGCGAACGCCACCGAGCGGATGCGCTTCTCCTATCACCAGAGCATCGCCGACGGCACCCTGCCGCTGACCATCGGCGGCGGCATCGGCCAGTCCCGCCTGTGTATGCTGATGCTGCAAAAGGCGCACATCGGCGAGGTGCAGGTGTCGGTCTGGCCCGAGGATATGGTCGTCTCCTGCCTCGAACATAACATCCCGCTTTTGTAAAATTATACGAAATTCGTCCACCGAAAGAGGTTTTTCTCTCTTTCGGTGGTTTTTTATACAAAAATCGTGCATAATAACCCCGCAATTTCTACTTGCCATTTTTTCGCAGCTATGCTAGAATTTTCTTTGATGCGAGATCGTTAAATTTTGAACAATAAAGGCGCTTGTTGCCTATCACTATATACCGAATATACGATAGTAAAGAATGGAAAGGAAGAAAAAGAAGCTATGACTATCGCAAACTACGTCGCCCTGCTGGGCGGCCTCGCGCTGTTTTTGTACGGTATGCAGATGATGTCCTCGGGGCTGGAGGCCGCCGCGGGCAACCGTATGAAGCAGATCCTCGAAAAACTGACCTCAAACCGTTTTCTCGGCGTGCTCGTCGGCGCGGCGATCACCGCCGTGATCCAGTCCTCCTCCGCCACCACCGTGATGGTGGTCGGCTTCGTCAACTCCGGTATGATGAAGCTGCGGCAGGCGGTGTGGATCATTATGGGTGCCAACATCGGTACCACCATCACCGCCCAGCTCATCACGCTGGACATTGACCTCATCGCCCCCGTCATCGCCTTCCTCGGCGTGGCACTCATCGTGTTCCTCAAGAAGCCCGCCCTGCACAACTACGGCGGGATCATCGGCGGCTTCGGTATCCTGTTTATCGGTATGGATATGATGAGCGGCGCGATGTCCCCCCTGCGGGACGTACCCGAGTTCGTCAACCTGATGACCAAGTTTGATAACCCCCTGCTCGGCATCCTCGTCGGTGCGCTGTTCACCGCCGTCATCCAATCCTCCTCCGCCTCGATCGGCATCCTGCAGGCACTCGCGGCAACGGGAGCGATCGGGCTGAGCGGCGCGGTGTTCGTGCTGTTCGGTCAGAACATCGGCACCTGCATCACCGCGGTGCTCGCCTCGGTCGGCACCAACCGTAACGCGAAGCGTGCCACCGTCATTCACCTGCTGTTTAACGTCATCGGCACGACGCTGTTCACGCTGCTGGTGCTGCTCGTCCCCTCCTTCATCACCCTCATTGAGGGCTTCACCCCGGGCGACGTGACCGCACAGATCGCGAATATGCACACCATCTTCAACATCGCCACCACCCTCCTGCTGTTGCCGGTCGGCGGTCTGCTCGCGAAGCTCGCCACCCGCATCCTGCCCGAGCACGCATCGGAAGAAGAGGACGTGCAAAAGCTCGTCTTCCTCAAGCCCATCAGCACCCGTCAGCAGGAATACCACGTCGGTACCGCCGCCATCGTCGCTCACGACGTGCGCCGTGAGCTCGAGCGTATGGCGGGGATGGTCAAAGAGAATGTCGAGCGGTGCTTCGACGCGGTGCTGACGATGGACGAGACCAAGATGTGTGAGATCGAACGCACCGAGGAGTATATCGACTACCTCAACAAGGAGATCTCCAAATACATCTCCCACTGCATCTCCTACGGTGCCAACGCGCAGGACTCCGAGCAGCTCACCGCCTACTTCAAAATTGCGGGCAATCTCGAGCGCGTCGGCGACCACGCGGTCAACATCGGCGAATACACCGCGATGCTGAAATCCAAGCAGATCACCTTCTCCGAGCAGGCGACCGCCGAGATCACGCGTATGAAAGAGGCGTGTGACGAGGCGCTCGACCGCATTCTGAGCCTCGACCACGCATCGACCGATCTGCTTGTTGAAACGAGCGCACTCGAACAGCGTATGGACGATATGACCAAGGAATATCGCCGCAACCAGATCGCCCGTATGCAGGACGGTGCCTGCTCAGGCGAGGCGTGCATCCTCTATTCCGAGATGCTCACCGACTTTGAGCGTATCGGCGACCACATCCTCAACATCGCCGAAGCTCTCGCTGTATGACCAACCCCCGAACCGCCCCGACCTCTCGGTCGAGGCGGTTTTTTCGTCAGGGCTTGCGTTTTCGGCGCTGCCGTTGTATAATATCCTTAACTTACAAATAGGAGTGTTGTGTATGGATTGGCAAGCGTGTTTCAATTTCTTAGTGCAGGCGGTCACCTCCTTCGGCATTAAGCTGCTGTGCGCGATCGTTATCCTCTTTGTCGGCTTCAAGCTGATCAAATGGATCAAAAAGTTCCTGCTCACCTCCCCCAAGCTGGCTAAGCTGGACGACGGCCTCCGCTCCTTCCTGTCGAGCTTTTCGGGCATTGCGCTGTATGCCGTACTGTTCGTTACCGTCGCGATGATCCTCGGCGTGCCCGTCACCTCCTTCATCACCGTGCTTGCCTCCTGCGGCGTCGCCATCGGCCTTGCTCTGCAGGGCTCGCTGTCCAACTTCGCGGGCGGCATTATGATCCTGCTGTTCAAGCCCTTTAAGATCGGCGACTACATCGAGGCCGCGGGCGAATCCGGCACGGTATCCGAGATCTCGGTGGTGTACACGGTACTGCTCACCGTCGACAACAAGCGTATCACCATCCCCAACGGCTCCATCACCAACTCGGTTATCAAGAACTATTCCGCTGAGCCGATCCGCCGTGTGGATCTCACCTTCGGCACCGCCTATGACAGCGACATCGACAAGGTCAAGGAGATCATCGGTCAGGTCATCGCGCAGCATCCGCTGACGCTGGATAAGCCCGAGCCGTTCGTCCGTCTGTCGGAGCACGGCGACAGCGCGCTGAAATTCACCGCCCGCGTCTGGTGCAAAAATGAGGACTACTGGACGGTGCACTTCGACGTGATGGAGAGCGTGAAAAACGCCTTCGATCAGAACGGCATCGCCATCCCCTATCCGCAGGTGGATGTCCACATCGACAAATAAGCACCATCTGAAGAGCCGTACGCAGCAGCGTACGGCTCTTTTCAGTTCTGTTGACGAATATCACTCGCCAGCAGCAAGGGGTAGCGCACAAGCTGTGCGCCGTCGAGCGCCTCGCGGTGCAGCTCCACCGCGGTGATGCGACGATTATCGTAGGTGGTGTAATAATAGATGCCGTGCTCGGCATTGCAGCACGAGGTATACAGCGTGATCTCGTGCGTGCCGTCATCCAGCACGCAACAGCCGCGTGGCTGCTCCACCGCGCCGAGGATGTGGAAAAACTGGCTGACGCTCGCTTCTTCGGTGTTGTCGCTGTGGGAATTCGCCCGCACAAACGCCGCACGCACAAAGCGGGACGCCGAGGACAGATCCCCCGGCAGCCCGATCGCCCCCATTCCGCGGCTGTACCGCGTCAACGGCAACTCCTGCGAAAAGGTGTTGGCGGGATCGCGCGGCGAGAGGGCCATATAGTCACACAGCCGCGATAGCTGCTCGGGGAAGGGTGGGTTATTGGTCAGCACCCCGACGGGGTTATCGTACACCCGCAATCCGTCGGCGACCGCCTCGACGGTGATCGCTCCGCCGCGGTCGGTGATCATCCAATGCAACGGCGCGGGCGGCAGTGCGGCACTGAACGGGGTATCGGTAAGCTTCACCCGCCCAAGGCATTCCCGCGCCTCGGCAACCGAGGCGCACCGCCCGAGCAGCCACGGAATAAACTCGAACACCGCCACGTTCTCCCGCCCGTGTAACACCTTGCCGTACACCGCGTTGCCCGCGAAGCGCAGCCCCGCCATACACAGCCCCTTTTCGTTAACGGCATCGTAATAGAGCGGATAGCCGTCCGCGACGCACGCCATTCCGATCATAGCGTAGTGGTTTTCGCTCCCCGCCGTGTGACGAAACCGCAACGGAAAGCGGCGCGGGGTAATCGTTACCTCCTCGCCGTAGGAGCATTCAATGTCCAGCGTCCGCCCGAAATAAAAATCCTTCGTCGTATAGGTCACCGCGGTACACATACCGATCCCTCCAAAAGCATTGTCGGTTTAGTGTCCCCCGCGCGGTCTCTTTTATCCCCAAATAAAGGCTTGCCCCCGCCCCGCAACGGTGCTATAATGAGAAAAAACGGACAAGAAGGGCTTAACGCTATGAAAATCAGTGAGCTTCTGAAAAATGAATCCCTCTCCCTCTCCTTTGAGGTGTTCCCGCCCAAGACCGAGACCGCCTTCGACAGCGTCAAGACGGCGACCGAGGAGATCGCCCGCCTGCGCCCCGCTTTTATGAGCGTGACCTACGGTGCGGGCGGCGGCACCAGCCGCTACACGCTGGACATCGCGAGGGACATCAAGGCGCGCTACGGCGTGCCCACGCTGGCGCACCTGACCTGCGTATCCTCAACCAGACAAACGGTGCGTGAGCGCATCGCGGATATGAAGGCGGCGGGCATCCAGAACGTGATGGCACTGCGCGGCGACATCCCCGCGGGGATGGAGAACGCCGAGCGCGGCGACTGGGACTATCACCACGCCGTCGAGCTTGTCAGAGAACTCAAAGAATCGGACGCGGATTTCTGCGTCGGCGGCGCGTGCTATCCCGAGATCCATCCCGAAAGCGCCGATCAGAAGACCGACATCCGCTATCTCAAGGAGAAGGTGGACGCGGGGTGTGAATTCCTCACCACCCAGATGTTCTTCGACAATAACCTGCTATATAATTTCCTCTATAAGATCCGCGAGGCGGGCATCACCGTGCCGATCATCCCCGGCGTGATGCCCATCACCAACGGCGGGCAGATCGAACGCGCGATGAAGCTGTCCGGCTCGTTTATGCCCCAGCGGTTCAAGAGTCTGGTGGACAAATTCGGACACGACCCCGACGCAATGAAGCAAGCGGGCATCGCCTACGCCACCGATCAGATCATCGACCTTTACGCCAACGGCATCACCAATGTCCACGTCTATTCGATGAACAAGCCCGACGTTGCCGCGAAGATCCAAAGCAATCTGTCGGCGATCCTCGGCAAATGAGCGCGATACTGACCCGCGCTCTGCCCACCCCGCCCTTTTGTGAGCGGGAAGCCATGCGCTACGCGGGGGTGAGGGACGCGGACGAGCCGACGCGGCGCTTACTTCGCGAGTGCTATGAGGAGATCGCGGGTGCGCTGACCTACCGTGTGTGTTGGCGGGTACTGACCAAGCAGGAAAGCGCGGCATTTCTGCGCGCCGACAGCCTCAAAAAAGCCCTCGACGGGTGCGAGCGGATGCTGCTGTTCGGCGCGACCGTCGGCGTGGAGCTCGACCGCCGCATCGCGCGGTACGGGCGGATCTCCCCGACAAAGGCTCTGCTGCTACAGGCGATCGGTGCCGAGCGGATCGAGGCGCTGTGCGACGCGTTCTGCGCGGCGTTCGCCGCCGAAAACGGGGTGGGGCTTAAGCCGCGCTTCAGCCCCGGCTACGGCGATCTTCCGTTGGAGACCCAGCGCCGGGTGTTCGCGCTGCTTGATTGCCCGCGCAAGATCGGGCTGACGCTCACCGACAGCCTGCAGATGTCGCCGTCCAAATCGGTGACGGCGTTTGCAGGAATCACCGACGGGACGGGTCAAGCAAAGAATAACAAATGTGCACGATGTAGCAACATCGGCTGCACTTATAGGAGTACGGTATGAATTTTCGGGAATTTTTACAACAGAATATCGTCCGTCTGGACGGCGGTATGGGCACGCTGTTGCAGGCGCGCGGTCTGCAGGCGGGCGAGCAGCCCGAGCGGTGGAATCTGACGCATTCGGATGTCATCACCAACATTCAGCGGCAGTATTTTGACGCGGGCAGTAACGTCGTGTGCACCAACACCTTCGGCGCGAATCCGCTCAAATTCTCCCCCGCCGAGCTGGACGCGATCGTCAAGGCCGCGCTCGGCAACACCCGCGCCGCGATGGCGCAGAGCGTCGGCGAGCAGGAGAAATTTGTCGCGCTGGATATCGGCCCGACAGGACGGCTGTTAAAGCCGCTCGGCAATCTGGATTTTGAGGACGCGGTCGCCGCGTTCGCCGAGACGGTGAAGCTGGGCGTCACCTACGGTGCGGACCTCATCGTCATCGAGACGATGAACGACAGCTACGAGACCAAGGCGGCACTGCTCGCCGCCAAGGAAAACAGCGCTCTGCCCGTCATCGTCACCAACGCCTACGGCGAGGACGGCAAGCTGATGACGGGAGCGTCTCCCGCCGCGATGGTCGCCATGCTCGAGGGGCTCGGCGCAGACGCGATCGGCGCAAACTGCTCGCTCGGCCCGCGCCAGCTGCGCGGCGTTGCCGAAGAGCTGCTGCGGGTCGCCTCGGTGCCGGTGGTCCTCAAGCCCAATGCAGGACTGCCGACGGTGGAAAACGGCCAAACCGTGTTCGACGTCACCGCTGAGGAATTTGCCGTCGAGATCGCCGACCTCGTGCGCGCGGGCGTGCGGGTGATCGGGGGCTGCTGCGGCACCACCCCCGCCTATATCCGCGCCCTCACCGACGCGACGGCAGACGCCGTCCCCGTGCCGTTGACCGATAAGGGGCGCACGGTGGTGTCCTCCTACACCCACGCCGTCACCTTCGGGGATGCGCCCATCCTCATCGGCGAGCGCATCAACCCCACGGGCAAAAAGCGGTTTAAACAGGCCCTCCTCGACAACGACATCGACTACATCCTCGCCGAGGGTGTCAAGCAGCAAGAGGCAGGCGTACAGGTTCTGGATGTGAACGTCGGACTGCCCGATATTGACGAGCCCGCGATGCTGTGCCGTAGTATGTGCGAATTGCAGGCGATCCTCGATCTACCGCTGCAGATCGACACCGCCGACCCCGCCGCGATGGAGCAGGCGCTTCGCCGCTACAACGGCAAGGCGATGGTCAATTCCGTGAGCGGCAAGGCGGAGAGTATGGCGGCGGTGTTCCCGCTGGTCAAGAAATACGGCGGTCTGGTGGTCGCGTTGACGCTGGACGAAAACGGCATCCCCGCCACCGCCGACGGGCGGGTGGCGATCGCCGAAAAGATCCTCGCGACCGCCGCCGAATACGGCATCGCGAAGAAGGACATCATTTTCGACACCCTCGCAATGACGGTCAGTGCCGAGCCGACCGCCGCCGCGGTGACGCTCGCGGCTCTGCGCCGCATCCGTCGGGCGCTCGGCTGTCACACCTCGCTCGGCGTTTCCAACGTGTCCTTCGGCCTGCCGAATCGCGACGCGATCAACGGCACCTTCTTCGCCCTCGCGCTGGCGAACGGGCTGTCGGCGGCGATTATGAACCCCTATTCCGCCGATATGATGAAGACGTATTATGCCTACCGCGCGCTCGCCGCGCTGGATGAGAACTGCGCCGACTATATTGCGGCGGCGGATCGTTTTGTCCCCGCCGCACCTGCCGCCGCTCCCGTGACCGAGCGGGCGGTGGAAAAGTCGTTGACATTGACCGAGCTACAGCACGCCATCGTCAAGGGGATGAAGGACAAGGCCGCCACGCTGACCGCCGAGCGGCTCGCGGATACCGCGCCGCTGGACATCGTCAACGGCGACATCATTCCCGCGCTGGACACGGTCGGGATCGGGTTTGAAAACAAGACGGTGTATCTGCCGCAGCTGCTGATGAGCGCCGAAGCGGCCAAGGCCGCCTTCGAGCGTATCAAGGACTATATGGCGACAACCGACGCGCACCCCGCGGACAAGGGCACGGTGGTCATCGCCACCGTGCACGGCGATATTCACGACATCGGCAAGAATATCGTGAAGCTCCTGTTGGAGAACTACGGCTTTACCGTGGTCGATCTCGGCAAGGACGTCCCGCCGCAGGCGATCCTGCAGGCAGTCGAGCAGCGACACGCGCCGCTCGTCGGGCTGTCCGCGCTGATGACCACCACCGTCCCCGCGATGGAAGAAACCATCCGCCTCTTACGGGCGCGAGCCCCGTGGTGCAAGGTGATGGTCGGCGGCGCGGTGCTCACGCAGGACTACGCCGACCGCCTCGGCGCGGACGCCTACGCGAAGGACGCGATGGAAGCCGTCCGCTGCGCGGAAAAGCTGATGTAAAGAAGAAACCGTCCCCGCGGGCAAAGCAAAAGAGCCGTACGCGATGCGTACAGCTCTTTTGCCTGGAAGGGTTGCATAAATTCGATGCCTATTTATTTTTCGATCTATGTGTTCGAGCGCCTGCATATTTTAGTGATGTGTTTTGTCGTTATAAATCAATGTTGATTTCGTAGTTATCATTGATGAGAATATAGTTAACCTTATGAAACTGTGCAAGTTTTAAGATTTCGGTATTATCTTTCAAAACACTTTCCATCGTACACAATTCATCGTCCAAACGATTTTCAATAATACTTGCATATTTCCTTATATCCGCAAAGTGATTTTGAATATAATTCTCGCTCATTACAAGACAGTAATATTTGATAACTTCGAGATATTCTCTTTCAAAATCCTTTTGCCAATCAAACGGAACATAGCAACCCTCGACAATTAAGTTTTGCTTGTTCTCAATGGCTGTTTTAATCATTTCGCAGACAATTGGCCATAAATATGCTGTAAGGTCTACATCGTCGCTCATTGGTGAGAGGTTGGTATTTCCGCTACGAATTAATCCCATCTTCAAATGGTCAATTGACAAATACGGATATTTATATTTTTCAAGCAGTTTTTGTGCGAGTGCTGTCTTGCCCGTGTGCGATGCACCTGTAATTAAAACAATCATTATCTTCATCCCTACAAATTTCAATTTATCGGTTAGATCATACTATAACGGCTCGGGCATTCGTGCTGTAAGCACACCGAAACTTCTTCCGTTATTTGTTCCCTATTCCTACGTATCCCGTTTCCTCAATAATATATTGGCCTTCATCAGAAAGCATCCAGTCTATTAATTTATGCACATTTTCGTTGGCGTTCCCCGCGTATGTCACAGCATATACGGGAGCAATTATCGGGTACAAGCCGCTTTTTATATTTTCCTTCGTGGGAGCAATACCCTCAACAGCAATCATTTTTATATCAGGATTTTGAATGATTCCCTCAACATAAAAACGAAAGGAAAAGCCGATGGAAGTGGATTTGTTTTTATAATCTGCGACCTGCTCGATAATGCCTCCCATACCGCCGACCTCCGTCTGCATATCCGGCTCAAGGATGGGAGTATCCCCCATAAAGCGAATGAGCATACTTTGGCTTCCGCTGCCTTCGTTCCGCTGGAAAGGGACAATTTTTTCTTTTTTGCCGCCCACCTCACCCCAATTGGTGATCTTGCCCGAGTAGATGCCCTTTATTTGTTCTACGGTGAGACTATCTATGGGGTTATCCTTATGAACGAAAAAAACAAATGCCTCGGATCCTATTTGTGTATACTCGAAAGTCGTGTGGTTTTTTTCGGCAAAAGCTGTTTGCTCTTCGGAGGGCGCGGCACCGATGAAAATGTCCGCTCTTTTTTCGGCGAGCAGGTCGTAGCCGCCCAGCGTGTTATGATATTCGAAAACTCCGTCATAAAGCTCCGTCGTGTCGGGATACACCGCGTGAACAAACGCGGAATAAACCGGAAACGCCGCCGCTGCACCGTCGATAATAGGCAACTGCTGCTTTGATACATTTTCAAAATTAAGGCTTTTGCTCTGGATTTTAACGATTTTCGAATCATCATCAAAGGGAAGGTATTCGCGGACATTGATACTTGGCGTAACGTCAATGGTTATGGCGTCATTATAGGCCCGTATACCCATCTGCGTGCCTACAAGAATAACGAAGCATAGCAGGTATGATACATAAGCGATGAAATAGGGTTTTCTTCTCTTGAGCCATATTGCAGGAATAGCAAGAGGAATAATCAAAAGACTTGCCAATATCGTTATGACCCAAAATCCACCGAACGAAAGGAGTACCGGCAGGATAATTGATGCGAATGGAAGCATTATTCCAAGAACCGTTGTCAGTATTATTTTGACCGCCAAATGTGATTTCTTCATATAATGACCACCCTTTTGAGTATTTATCGATAATCCACCTTTCACATTTATTATACTTTCTACAAAATAAAAAAGCAAGGCAAAGCCTTCGCTAAATACTTCTTCACTATTCACTATTACTTATTACCTAATCGACAAGTTTCGTTAGAGAAGAGTGAAAAGTGAACAGTTAAGAGTGAAAAAGTAAAATCGACAAGTTTCTGTCGAAACTTGTGGATTTTGTCAGTTACGAACCATTTCGATGCCACTTTAATTCAACAATCATCTGCCTCTATATTCCTGCTTTAGAACCTCTGCCATTTCTTCGGGAGATTCCTGACATCCGCCGGCAAGCCATAGCTTAATAATGGCATTAAGACCGTTTCTGAAAAATTCAATATGATATTTGATGTTGCTATCAATGTGTTCCTTTTCAGCTCGCCTTGTATCATATATCGAAACGAGGTGTTTATCGTCATAAGACAGCTTGAAATAAGTCTTGTAAAAAATTTGGTTTTCTTTGATGTGCTTAAACATCTTCAGTGCACCTGTGCGCTCATTGAAATAATCATAATCGGCAAACAGATTGCTGAAATCCTTTTCAAGTTTTTCTCTTGTTTTATCGGCAAGATCGAATATATCAATGTAGTTTGCATAGAAGGTACTGCGATTTAAGCCAGTTACCTTAATAAGATCTGAAACGGTAATATCCTTGATTTCACGGGTTTGCAATAATTCTATAAACGCCCTTTCGATTTTATCTTGAGACTCTCTGCGCCGCTTATTGTTCTTTACATTCATAACCATTCTCCATTATTCCAACATTTTTAACAAAACGGATGATCGCATTCCCTTTTATTCCAACACCTGTCGTTTAATTGTTGGTTGTTTTGCCTTAACAAAAACAGTATACTATATTTGCAATAAAAACACAAGTGTTGGTTTAATGAAAGGAGATTTTAAAATGAAAAAGAGTAGTTTTGTTGCACTCATTATGGGAACTGTAAGTGGGGTGCTTTTCGCACTCGGTATGTGTATGGCACTTCTTCCGGAATGGAACGCCTTCACAGAGGGTATCATTTTCGGTGCTATTGGTATCGTGCTTAGCATTATCACAGCACTTACCTGGTGCAAAATGGAAAACAAAAAGCTGCCGAAAATGAATGGTAAAAATCTGTTCCGTACTATTTACGCCGTCATTGCCGCTTTGGTGCTTGGCGTAGGTATGTGTATGTGCCTTGTGTGGAATCAAATCATTTGGGGAACACTCGTCGGGCTGCTCGGCATCATTATGCTGATAGCTCTCATTCCGATGATTAAAGGTATCAAATGAAAGCATTAAATCTTGTAAGAAGCCCTTATACAAGTCTTGCCTTTAACACTGCTTATGCGTTCGCCAACTGTGTTATAGGTTTTCTTACACATTCGTGGTGGTTTATTACAGTAGGTGCGTATTATACTGTGCTTGCAATGACAAGATTTTCTGTGTTGCAGGTCAAACGAAAAGCAAGCGGCAGTTATGATACCGAGCTTTTTGCACGGCGCATTACGGGAATTTTATTGGTTGTGCTTTCTTTCTGCATAGTAGGCGTGAACATAATGTCTGCTGTTGAAGATAGAGGTACTGCTTTTCACGAAATTGTAATGATTACCATTGCTACATACACATTTACTAAAATCACGATTTCAATTATCGGTATGGTGCAAGCAAAACGTTCCGCTTCGCAGGTATTAAAGACACTCCGTAATATATCGCTCGCTGATGCGTGTGTTTCCATTGACACAATGCAACGATCGATGCTCGTGTCTTTTCCGGGTATGGAAGCGACGGAAATCTTATTACTAAACATATTTACGGGAACGGCAGTATGGATCGTTGTACTGCTTCTCGGAATCAATCTGATCGGAGGAAAATACACAGATATGGCTAAATCAAAAATTGTAAAAGCAAATGAAAAAATCGCCGAAGCAGTAACCGGCGGCTACAAGAAAATTGAAAAAGGCGTTGTAGACGGCTACAAGAAAATCGAGCAAGGTGTTGTTGACGGTTACACCAAGCTCGAAGATAAGTTTGTTGATGCTTACCTAACTAAAGACGGCGAAACCGTCAAAGAAGCAAAGGCAAGGTTGAAAGAGAGAAAATAAAAATGGGCTGATTTAGCAAAGTAAAATCGCTAAATCAGTCCTTTACTTTTGTTTCAGTGGTTTGAATCCGCCTTGACGGAGGTTTTAATGAAATCGTTCCTTCATATGCCGTAGGCATATTCCACATTTGCGAAGCAAATATTTCATATCGAAGATATTTCACTCGTTCCGCAAGGAACGAATTTCATTGAAAAAGACCTTGTCTTTCGACAAGGTCTTTTTCTGGTGGGAGCGGGTGGATTCGTAACCACTGCAGCTTGCTTCGCAAGCTGCATATAGTTTTCCCTTGCGGGTTTAGACAACCCGCATTTCGCCTGCGGAGAAAACGGGTAAACTAGCGGCGTTTCTGCTTACCACAACCTTCGACCAAAGCAAAAAGGACCGCCTACAGGCGGTGCTTTTTGCTTTGGTGGGAGCTCAAATCCGAACCCCTTTGATTTTTCGACCTATGTGTTCGAACCCCTACATATTTTTCCTTTTTTGGATTTAAGCGCTTTTATAACTTTTTTACACAAAACTAACTCGCTTGTGAAATTTGAGCGTGCCCTAATTGTTTTGCCATCTATGTTCGTTTCAACAATTTTCTTGTGTCGCTTTTTTAACCTTTTATAATAATTTTTAATCAAAGGAATGAAACGAACATCCTTTAATTTTTCAATAACCCAAAGATAAGGAATACCATAATAATCTTTTTCTTCTTCGAAAAGTTCAAGAAACCATTCATCAATTAATGATTTTTCTTTATCAGAGAGGTTATCAAACTCTATAGCAGCATACTCCGCCGAACGCCCCATAGAAATGCCATAAGTTTCGGGAGAAAAAGCATCATAAAATATTTTAAACTCTTTTGAAAGAGCATCAAAATCAAATGTCATTTTGAATTCTCCTTTGCTGTATTTAATGATGCTATTAACATTCTTTTTATTTCTTCTGCAAGTGAAAGCAAACTATCAAAATCATAATCAATTAAACTTGTTCTTTTTAAAAGTTTAAGCCAATAAATACTTTCGCCTGTCTCTTTAAGGGAAATATGTAATTTAGAAATGAAATCAGCTTTGCTGTTACCATAAACCGCTTCATTTATGTTTGCTCCAACACTGGTGGCAGAGCGTAGTAATTGTTTTGCAATAGTTGTATCTTTTCTTGTTTTAGAAAATGCCTCATAAAATAAAACAATTTGTGTTGCAAAATCAAGAGATTTATCAAGTAATGGACTGTTCATTTATTTCACCTCTTAATAAATTATACCATGATTCATTCTTTAAATCAACGCTTTGCATAGCAAAGCACCTCTTCTTTTATCTCTTCTCTCTTCGCTTTTCTCTGGAAACGACAATTTTAGAGAAGAGATAAGAACGAAAAGAGAAAAGTGAAGAAAACAAAAAGAAACGACAATCTTCTGTCGAAAATTGTCGTTTCTTTTTGGTGGGAGCGGGTGGATTCGAACCACCGAAGTCGAAGACAACAGATTTACAGTCTGCCCCCTTTGGCCACTCGGGAACACTCCCAAATCCAACGCTAGTTATTATAACATACTTTTTTCCTTTGTCAAGGGCAAAAATACATTTTTCGCAAGGTTTTTGTACCTGTTACGGCGGAAAAGGCAGGAAAATTGCAAATTTTCTCTTGACGGCGGCGCAGAAACTTGCTATACTAGGTCTGTTCCAAGGAACAAGGAACACGCTACTGTGGCTCAGCAGGTAGAGCAGCTCACTCGTAATGAGCAGGTCGTCCGTTCGAATCGGATCAGTAGCTCCAAAAATCCCGGATGCATTTGCAGCCGGGATTTTTACTTTTTCACTCTTCACTATTCATTATTCACTTTTGCGTGCTGGGCGTTTCGGT
>JAZSHK010000044.1:0-4490 GCA_045533185.1 Acutalibacteraceae bacterium
ATAATAGGAATATATTTTGGGAATATATATACTTCCTGCTACCGACAGAACCGCAGTAAGAACTATGGCTATTGCCATTGCATACACAGGAACTCTTTTTCTCTTTTTGGGCTTGATATTGGTGCTGTAAAAATCAGATTCCCGACTCTCTGTTGTCTCTGTATCATATGTTGAAAAACTGCTGTAAGCGCTTCCCGATGTATTGTAATTTGTCCCATCCTCACTGTAATATTCTGTATCCGATGATGCAGCTTCATTACTTTGAGTGCTATCATCACATCTGCCTAAATTATTTTCGAAATCGTCCTTAAACCATTTATATTCGTCCATTGTTATCGCTCCTTTCATCTTAAATATAGCATATAATATTTAATAAACTATGAATAATTTGTAAAAAAAAACAAAAATTGGGCCAATGGGGAAAACCCCAACCCCCCCCCCAAAAGGGGCGCCGGGGTCGTCTATACCATTCTTTATCTCACCGAGAACAGAATATCACCGTAGCTGGGCAGCGGCCATAGATCCTTCGCGACCAGCATCTCCAGCGCGTCGGCCTCGGCGCGCAGGGACTCCATCGCGGGGATGATCGCGTCGCGATAGTAGTTCGCGAGCGCCTGCCCGTCGGCGGTCATCGTGTCGGCGGTGTGCACATAGGCATCCAGCTTGTCCAGCGCCTCGACAAGCGCGGCGGTGTGGGACTGGATGTTGGAGAGCAACCGCTCCTCGACCTTGCAGTTGATGCCGCGGATGGCGGCCTTCTTGCTGACGATCGCGTCCGCCAGCTCGCGGCCGTAACGGATGGCGGCAGGGACGATGTCCTTGCGGGTCATACTCAGCATCGTGCACGCCTCGATGTGCAGCACCTTCGCGTAGTTGGTCAGATAGATGTCGTAGCGCGCGCGCATCTCCGCCTCAGAGTAAACACCGTATTTCTCAAACAGCGCGATGTTCTTCGGCAGGATGTAGCAGGGCAGGCAGTCGGCGGTGGTGGGCAGGTTGAGCAGCCCGCGCTTCTTCGCCTCCGCGAGCCACGCGTCGTCGTAGCCGTTGCCGTTAAAGATGATGCGCTTATGCTCCTTGATGACGCGGCGGATAAGCGCCTGCAGGGCGGCATGGAAATCCTCCGCCCCCTCGAGCTCGGTCGCGAAATCGTCCAGCACCGCGGCAACAGCGGTGTTGAGCACAACGTTCGGCTCGGACACGGGCTGGGACGAGCCGAGCATACGGAACTCGAACTTATTGCCCGTGAAGGCAAAGGGCGAGGTACGGTTGCGGTCGGTGGTGTCCTTGGGGAAACGCGGCAACGTGTGCACGCCGACCTTCATCTGCACCTTTTCCTTCGCGTCGTAGGCGGTGTCGTTCTCGATGGACTCGAGGATGGCGGTCAGCTCGTCCCCGAGGAAGATGGAGACCACGGCGGGCGGCGCTTCCTGCGCGCCGAGGCGGTGGTCGTTGCCCGCGCTCGCGATGGACACGCGCAGCATATCCTGATAGTCGTCCACCGCCTTGATGACGGCGCAGAGGAACAACAGGAACTGGGCGTTCTCGTGCGGGGTGTCGCCCGGCTCGAGCAGATTGGCGCCCGTGTCGGTGGACAGCGACCAGTTGTTGTGCTTGCCGCTGCCGTTGACCCCCGCAAAGGGCTTCTCGTGCAGCAGGCACACCAGATCGTGCCGCTCCGCGACCTTCTTCATCAGCTCCATCGTGAGCTGATTGTGGTCGGCGGCGATGTTGGTGGTGGTGAAGATAGGCGCCATCTCGTGCTGAGCGGGGGCGGCCTCGTTGTGCTCGGTCTTGGCGAGCACGCCGAGCTTCCACAGCTCCTCGTCCAGGTCGCGCATATAGGCAGCGACGCGTGTCTTGATGGTGCCGTAGTAGTGATCGTCGAGCTCCTGCCCCTTGGACGGGCGCGCGCCGAACAGCGTGCGACCGGTGTTGATGAGATCCTTGCGGCGGTCGTACATCGCCTTGTCGATGAGGAAATATTCCTGCTCGGGGCCGACGGTCGAGCGCACCATTGTCACGTTCTCGTGGCCAAACAGACGCACGACGCGCAGCGCCTGCTTGCTGATGGCTTCCATCGATCGCAGCAGGGGGGTCTTTTTGTCCAGCGCCTCGCCACCGTACGAGCAGAATGCGGTGGGGATGCAGAGGGTGTTGTCCTTGATGAAGGCGTAGGAGGTCGGGTCCCACGCGGTGTAGCCGCGCGCCTCGAAGGTCGCACGCAGACCGCCGGACGGGAAGGAGGAGGCATCCGCCTCGCCCTTGATGAGCTCCTTGCCGGAGAATTCCATAATCACCTTGCCGTCGGGCGCGGGAGAGATGAAGCTGTCGTGCTTCTCCGCGGCGATGCCGGTCATCGGCTGGAACCAGTGGGTATAGTGGGTCGCACCCTTTTCGATCGCCCAGTCCTTCATCGCGCCGGCAACGACCGCCGCGACCGCGGGGTCGAGATGGCGTCCGTTCTGCATGGTGCGCTGCAGCGCCTGATAGGTGTCCTTGGGCAGGCTTTCCTGCATCACCGTATCGTTAAAGACCATGCTGCCGAACAGCGCGGGTATTGATGCCATACGAATCTCTCCTTTAGAAAAAACTGGGGGAATTTGTCGATTGATAAAAAAATCTTGTTCTAATCTTAATAAGTATACCGCCTTAGCAGGGGGTTTGTCAATGTTTTTGGCACGGTTGGCGGGGGATTTTTGCGTTTACGGCGAAAAAACCATTGACAAACCGCCGCGCACGTACTATAATGGTTAGGCTGTCGGGGCGACAGTATAAACTATATATCGAGATGTAGCGCAGTTTGGTAGCGCGCTTCGTTCGGGACGAAGAGGCCGCAGGTTCGAATCCTGTCATCTCGACCAAAATACGGAGATGGGCATTTGCCCATCTCCGTATTTTCATTCAGGTAGGGTTTGCATCTGCGGCCTCAAGTCCCGAACGAAGTGAGGGACGAGGTGGGCGATTGCGAGCGCCGCCAGTGGCGGATGCAGCGAGCAATAAGCCCTGTGCCGCGGTCGAAATTCGCCGAGCGAGAGCGAGGAAAGCGAATTTCGGGCACCGCAAACGGTAGCCGCAGGTTCGAATCCTGTCATCTCGACCAAAATACGGAGATGGGTGTTTGCCCATCCCCTGCTTTTCATTCACGCCGCGGATGGAAGTTCTTGTTATGCTCGCTTGGATGTGCTATACTGAGCGTATCGCGCTACACGGAAAGGGACTGGTGAATATGAAAATACTCGGCAGTGATTATGACGGAACGCTGAACCGCAACGGGATCGACGAGGAAAAGAAGCAGGCATTGCGCGAGTGGCGTAACGCGGGGAATGTTTTTGCGTTGATCAGCGGTCGCGGAAGGCAGAGCGTTTTGGATCTTTATCATAAGGAACAATTCCCCTGCGATTACCTCATCGCCTGCAACGGTGCGGTCATTATGGAAACCGACGGCTCGGTGCTGTTTGAGGCGCCTTGTGACGGTCGGCTGGCCGTGCCGCTGTTGACGTTTCTGTTTGAAAAGGGCGCTCCCTGGGGGCTGATTCAAGCGAGGGAAATACGGTACGTGTATGCGGATACGACAACCGACCGTCACGCGGAGGGGGTTACGTTAGCGGAGTTGCCGCCGGTCGATCGGTTCGATCAGATCAGCACGCGCTTTGACGATTTTTACACCGCGGCGGCGGTCGCCTGTATTCGAGAACGGTTCGGTGCTCATCTCAATCCTCTGCAAAACGGTATGTATATTGATATTGTCCGAGCGGATATGAACAAGGCGGAGGGGCTGAGCTTCTTGGTGGAGCACCTCGGCGCAAGTC
This sequence comes from Acutalibacteraceae bacterium, assembly GCA_045533185.1. Lineage (GTDB taxonomy): Bacteria > Bacillota > Clostridia > Oscillospirales > Acutalibacteraceae > UBA5905. The sequence goes on from JAZSHK010000044.1 coordinate 3,813, forward strand.
GGGAGAACGTTATTGCCGTCGGCGATAATATCAACGACGGGGATATGCTGCGCGCATTTCGCTCCTACGCAATGGAGAGCGGAGTCGAGGCGGCGAAAGCGTTGGCCGATCACACCACTCCGAGCGTGACGGAATTGATTCGCCGCGAGCTGGCGATTTAGGGCTGATTTATCCTGCTTTGGGGCACGCATATTTTGCAAAGAAGCGCGTAAACGGACTCGTGCACCCGTCGACTTCGCCGACGAGGTGCGTCGGGATTTTGCTTGGCGCTTAAACAGCGCCGTTTTCATCGGTAAGTTTGCCACACGAACAAGGTTTTGCGTTATCGCACATATTTCTCTCGCAACGAATTAGCGCAGATGAAACACACAAAACTTGCACGGTTCGATGTCCGAGTTACAGTCCACGCAAAAAAACTCCCCACACCCGATTGGGTGTGGGGAGCGCAAACGGACTCGTCGACGTTCGGCGCTCCCGCGCCGAAGTCGGTCAAGATTTTGCTCGACGGCTAAACGCCGTCGGTTTCATCGGTAAGATCCTGCGTCAAAATACATTTACTATATTCTAAGCTTTCACCTCGCGATAAGCAAGCGTAGATGAAACACACAAAACTTGCACGGTTCGATGTCCGAGTTACAGCCCACGCAAAAAAACTCCCCACACCCGATGGGTGTGGGG
>JAZSHK010000074.1:0-3279 GCA_045533185.1 Acutalibacteraceae bacterium
CCGTCAAGGTGGACAGCCGTCTCCTCGACCTGCTCGAGTATGGGTTGGATGCCTACACGCGCACCGACGGGCGGGTGAACATCCTGTTCGGCGCGGTGCTGTCGTTGTGGCACGAGGCGCGCGAGCAGGGACTCGCCGATCCCGAACACGCGGCACTGCCCGATACGGCGGCACTGCAGGCGGCAGGCAAGCACGTGTCGCCCGAAACGCTGGTCATCGATCGCGCGGCGGGCACGGTGCGGCTGACCGATCCCGCGGCGCGTATCGATGTCGGCGCGATCGCCAAGGGCTACGCCGTCGAGCAGATCGCCCGCTACGCCGAACAGGAGCTCGGCTGGTCGTCGGCGCTCGTCAGCGTCGGCGGCAACATCCGTGCCATCGGCGGCAAGGGCGGCGCGGGCAGTGACACCCCCTTTACCGTCGGCATCCAGAATCCCGATACCGCCTCCGCCAAAACCTATCTCACGACGGTGAACATCACCGATATGGCGGTGGTGACCAGCGGGGATTATCAGCGGTATTATACCGTGGGCGGCAAAAATTACGCCCACATCATCGACCCCGAAACCTTGCATCCCGCCGAATACGTGCGGGCGGTGACGGTGGTGTGCGCGGACAGCGGGCTGGCGGATGTGTTGTCGACGGCACTGTTTTGCCTGCCGCCTGAGCAGGGCGAGGCTCTGCTCGAAAAAACGTCCAACGCCCACGCGGTGTGGGTGCTGGCGGATGGGAGTTTACAGTATTCCGAGGGATTTACTACTTATATGGGAGAATCGGTATGAAGAAGAAACAAGATCTCCGCTATCGCGGCTCGCGCCGCCTGCTCGCTACGTTGCTGATGCTGGCGGTGTCGGTCGGCACGGTGTTTGCCGCCGCCGTGTGGTACAACGCCGCCCGCGCGGATTATCTCACCCCCGCCGAAGGGGTGGTCGTGCCGCTGTCGGTGGCGCGTATTCTTCCCGTCACTGATGAGGAAAAGGATACCTATCGCGTGGAGTCCGCCGCGCAGGCAGAGGACGACGCGGGGCAGGTGACGGGCTATCTTATCATTACCTCGGCGCGGGGGTATAAGTCGGACATCCGCGTGCAGGCCACCTTTGCCGCGGACGGTAAGACGCTCGCGGGCATCCGCGTGCTGTCGCAGGACGAGACGGAGTATCTCGGCACGCGCGTCGAGTCGGCGGATTTTGCCGCGCTGTTCTTGGGGCGGCGCGCGCCGATGAAGCTATGGGGGACCGCGACGCTCGGCTCGCCGATCGACGCCATCTCCGGCTCGACGGTGTCGTCGCAGGCGGTGGTCGACGCGGTCAACAACGCATACGATTTTCTGAAAAGTCGGCTGTAATGGCCGCTACATAGTGGAGGATTTATGAAACTGATGCCCTGTCGCATTCCCTTTAAGACTGCCGACCTCATTTTGGTCGGCGGTCTGTTGGTCGTGGCGGCGGTGTTGTTGTTCTTTTTGTATTCACGCCCGAATGACGGGCGCACAGTTGAGGTATCGGTGGACGGAGTGACCGTCGCCATCCTGCCGCTGGATATTGACACCACCTTCGTTATCAACGGCGCGGATGGCGGGCACAACACCCTTGTCATCGCCGACGGCAGAGCGACCGTCACCGAGGCGACCTGCCCCGACGGCGTGTGCGTGCGCCATCGGGCGATCGACCGCGCGGGACAGAGCATCATCTGCCTGCCGAATAAGGCCGTGGTGAAAGTGGTCGGCGAGCCGACCGTGGATGCGGAGGCGGGATGATGAAAATGAAACGAAAAACCGCCCTGTACGGGCTGATGATCGCGCTGGCGTTCATTTTCAGTTATATCGAAAGCCTATTTCCCGTGGTTGGCATCCCCGGCGTGAAGCTGGGGCTCGCCAACCTTGTGGTGCTCGTGACCTTGGTTCTTCTGCGCCCGCGGGACGCGCTCGCGATTTCTTTCCTGCGCATTCTGCTCGTTGGGTTCACTTTCGGCAGCCCTGCGAGTATGCTGTACAGCCTCGCGGGCGGACTTGTCAGCCTCGGGGTGATGATCCTGTGCCGCCGCACGGAGAAATTCTCCATCCTCGGGGTCAGTGTCGCGGGCGGCGTGAGCCATAACCTCGCCCAGCTCGCGGTTGCGGCGGCGGTGCTGCGCACCCCGCAGATCGTGTGGTATCTGCCGATATTGCTGTTGTCGGGCTTGTTGACGGGCGCGCTCATTGGCGTGGTCGCGCGGCTTTGCTTGCCGAAATTACGGCGATTTACGCGCGAAACCCCTTGAAATCCCGCCGCGCCCGTGGTATACTTGTCAATTAAGAGGAATTAGAACGCATAGGAGGAGCCCCATTATGCTGGATATGAAATTTATTCGGGAAAATCCCGAGCTGGTCAAGGAAAACATCCGTAAAAAATTCAAGGACGCGAAGCTGCCGCTCGTCGACGAGGTCATCGCGCTGGATGCCCGCAAGCGCGAGGTCAACACCCGCGCCAATGAGCTACGCGCTAACCGCAACAAGGTGAGTAAAGAGATCGGTATGCTGATGGGCAAGGGCCTGCGCGATGAAGCGGAGGAGAAAAAGAAGCTGGTCGCCGAGCAGGCGGCGGAGCTTAGCCGCCTCGAGGCGGAGGAGACCGACCTCGCCGCTCGCGTGACGGATATTATGATGAAGATTCCGAACATCATCGACCCCTCGGTGCCGCTCGGTAAGAACGACGAGGAGAACGTCGAGGTACAGCAGTTCGGTGAGAAGACGGCGGTCGACTTCGAGATCCCCTACCACACCGATATTATGGCGAAGTTTAACGGCATCGACAAGGCGGCGGCAGGCCGCGTGGCGGGCGAGGGCTTCTACTATTTGATGGGGGACATCGCCCGTCTGCACAGCGCGGTGCTGTCCTATGCCCGCGACTTTATGATCGACAAGGGCTTTACGTATTGCATCCCGCCCTTTATGATCCGCTCCAACGTCGTGACCGGCGTGATGAGCTTTGAGGAAATGGACGCGATGATGTACAAGATCGAGGGCGAGGACCTCTACCTCATCGGTACGAGCGAGCACTCGATGATCGGTAAGTTCATCGACACCATCACCAACGAGGCTGAGCTTCCGCTGACGTTGACGAGCTATTCTCCCTGCTTCCGCAAGGAGAAGGGCGCGCACGGCATCGAGGAGCGCGGCATCTACCGCATCCACCAGTTCGAGAAGCAGGAAATGATCGTCATCTGCAAGCCCGAGGAGAGTATGGAGTGGTTCCACAAGATGTGGAGCTACTCGGTGGAAGTCGGAGGCCAAGCGGTCTT
>JAZSHK010000053.1:0-6539 GCA_045533185.1 Acutalibacteraceae bacterium
GCTTGGCCTCCGACTTATTTCTTCTTTGGGGCTTTGATCTTGTTGAGCTTTTTGTTGAGGGCGAGCAGTTCTTCCTTCGTGAACTTGACGTCCATCATACCGCCCATCAGTGTGAACAGGCGCAGCGCGGTGAAGCCGCCCATCATCGCCATCATCTCGGGGCCGACCTCGAAGCCCATGGCCTCGACCTTCTTACCCTTTTTGCCGTCCTTCTTGTTGCCGCCCATCATCTTGCCCATCAGCTTCATAAACAGCAGCTTGCCGCGCATCGTGCTGATGATCTCGCTCATCTTGCTGTTGAGGGACAGACGGCCCTCGGGCGCGTCGATGTCAAACCAGTTGTGGATGGCACCCTTCTCCTTGTGGCGGTAGTCCTCGTTGAAGGTATCGACCTTGCGGATAACGCTCTCGTCCTTGTATTCGCCCGCGACGGCGACGAGCTTGGTCTCGCCCGCGTTCGGTACGTCAAAATAGAAGAAGTGATCCGCGGCCGCCTTCTTGCCGAGGCTGACGCCGTTCGCGAACAGCTCGACCTCGGGTTGGTTCGAGTAGACGGTCACCTTGGTGACGTCCTCGACGCGGTCGATATACCGCTTGCCGCAGAGGTGGACGAAGGGCTCGTCGGACAGCCACGCCTTGTAGGCATAGAAGGCGTCCTTCTTATACTTGCGGTCGATGGTGACCAGACCCTTGTGGTTCTGACCGTTCTCGCCGCCCTCGTTGCGGGCGTCCGCACCGAAGTCGAACATATTCCACACGTGGGTCGCCCACAGATACTTGCGGGGGAAGAATTGCTTGATGAGCTCCTCGTGGTAGTAGGCCTGATATTCCTCGGTGTAGTCGCCCTGCTTCGGCTCGGAGGTGTGCCAGTTCAGCGCTTCACAGCCGTACTCGGAGCAGCCGATCGGGATGGTGGGATGGGTCGCGTGGAACTTGTCGAACCACGGGCCGTTCATATCCGTCTCGCCGCCGTACCAGCCGAAATAGTGGTTGTAGGACACGACGTCGGGAATCTGCAGATAGGGGTCGTCCATCTTGCACATCGACACCGCCGCGATGGTGGTCTTACGGGTGGGATCCATCTCGTGGCAGAGGTTGTTGAGGATGCGGTGATTTTCCAGCAGGTCCTCGTCCGAGCCGCCGATACCGATCTCATTAGAGAGACCCCACACGACGATGGAGGGGTGGTTGTAGTTCTGGGAGATGAGCTCCTTCATCTGAGAGATGGTGTTCTCACGGCCGCCGGGCATATGCTTGGAGATGTAGGGAATCTCCGCCCAGATGACAAGGCCGCGCTCGTCGCACAGATCATAGAAGTACTGATCGTGCTGATAGTGCGCCAGACGGATGGTGGTCGCGCCGACCTCGCAGATGAGGTCGATGTCCTCCTCGTGATGCTCCGGCAGCAGGGCATTACCGACGCCCCAGCGATCCTGATGGCGGGACACGCCGCGCAGCGGGTATTCCTCGCCGTTGAGGATGAAGCCGCGCTCGGGATCGATCTCGAAATAACGGCAGCCGAAGCGGGTGCAGACGTTATCCAGTACCTCGCCGTTCTCCATCAGCTCCGCCTCGCAGCAGTAGAGATAGGGGTCCTTGCGGCCGTGCCACAGATGCACGTTCTCGAGGGTGAACTCGGCGGTGGTGTCGGCGGTCTCGACCTGCGCGAGCTCCTTCTCGTCGGCGTCGTAGATCGTGTAGCGGATGGTCTGCCCCTCTTTGAGGTTCGTCAGATAGGTGTCCACCTTGACGGTGGCGTCCTTGCCGTTCACGGTCGGGGTGACCGCGATGCCGGGCGCGCCGTAATAGTCGAGGTCAAAGTGGGAATCCGCCACGCAGATGAGGTTGACGTCGCGGTACAGACCGCCGTAGAAGGTGAAGTCCGCCATCTGGGGATAGACGGTCTCGTTCGGGCTGTTGTCGACCGCGATGGCGAGCAGGTTTTCCTCTTTGAGCGCCTCGGTGAGGTTGACGCGCCAGGTGGAATAGCCGCCGTCGTGGTGGGCGAGGCACTCGCCATTAAGATACACGTCGGCGGAGGAGTTCGCGCCGCGGATCTCCAGATAAATCTGCGCCGCCTCGGGCAGGTCGGCCTTATTCAGCGCCTTCGCGTAGATCGCGGTGCCGCGGAAATAGTCGTTGTTGCCGTCCTGACCGTCAATGGCGTTCCAGGAATGGGGCAGGTTGACCGCTTCCCAGTCGGTCGGCAGGGTGGTGGGGATGTCGGTCTGCTTGTTGAACACCCAGTCGGCGTTCAGGCTGATGATATTTCTCATAATCGTCCTCCTAATATCCTATTAAGATCAATATAACAAATTCACAGAGGGAATGCTTGAACAGAGTTTGAATTTTACAGAAAATGTCCGGCTGCCGAACAGCAGCCGGACATTCATCAGGACCAATTACTCGTCGCGACCGAGGTCGGCATTCATCTTGGCAAGGGTCTTCTTGTCGAGGTTGTAGACAAGGCCCAGACCGATGAACTGCAGAATGGCGGAGAACAGGAAGGTTGCCGCCACGATGTAGCGCATATTGATCGCCACGTTCCACAACTGGTTACCCTCATTCTCGCCGACGTAGCCGAAGGCGACCATCACAATGAGGATAAGCGAGGGGCCGATGCCCTGCGCCAGCTTACGGAAGAAGGAGTGCAGAGAATACACGGTGCCTTCCTCGCGGGTGCCGAATTTCCACTCGTTGTAGTCGATCGCGTCGCCCATCATCGCCCAGGAAACAGTGGAGTAGATGCCGAGGCCCAAGGAATAGATGAGCTGGAACACGATGTAGAGGACGAGGTCGAGGTTGGTGTTATCGGGGGTGATGATGAACAGGCCGAGACCGGCAACCATCGAGCAGACAGAGCCGAAGGTGGCGAGCTCCTTCTTGCCGAATTTGGCAACCGCCTTACGCGCGAGAGGGGTGAACACCACGATCGGGATCATCGCAAAGAGCTGCACGATACCCGAGATCTTCACGTTGTTGTAGTAGGACTGGAAGATGACCGTCACGGCGGTGGTAGCGCCCTGCATACCGATGAACATACCCATCGCGGCGATGGTGGCGCCGACAGCGGGACGGTTTTTGATGAAGTTGCCGAACGCCTTGAAGACATTGAACTTCGGCATTTCTTCGTCGATGGCGACATCCGTATTCACACGGATCTCGGTATTTTTGATCATAAACTGGAAGCAGATGAAGCCGAGAACGCCCATGATCAGCGCGGCGATAAACACGCGCTCGCCGATGAGGTTGTCGTTCTCATCGTACATAATGAAGGGCAGAATAACCATCGGCAGCATATTGCCGAAGATGGAGCCCACCGAACGCCACGCGGAGAGGGAGGCGCGGTCCTTGACGTCGTTGGAGATCAGCGACAGCAGCGAGCCGTACGGCACGTTTGCAACGGTGTAGAAGGCATCCCACACGACGTAGCCCGCGATGAAGATGACCGCCTTCGCAAATACGGGTGCATTCGGGAAGGGCAGGAAGCAGCAGGCGCCGCCGACGATCAGACCGATCGAGCCGATCAGGATGTACTGCAGGAACTTGTTGCGTTTATATTGGTGGCGGTCGGCGTCGATGATCGAGCCGATGAGCGGGTCGTTGATGGCATCCCACACCTGCACCACGATGAGTAGCAGGGCATACCACAGATCCATTCCCATAAACTGTGTCCAGAAGATGGACATGGTGCCTTTGAGCGCGAAGCTCATATTACAGCCGAGGTCGCCGGCGGCATACGCGAGGCAGTCGCGCATACCGAATTTGCGGTGTCCTTTTTCATCAAGGACGACTTGCTTTGCCATTGGGTAAACATCTCCTTTTTCTTTTTTGCGCAATTAGTACGATATAATTATAAATCCTTATAACCAACACAGTGAGGAATATTTTTAGTAAAAAGGGGATAAATTTTGTGTAAATGCTTGAAAGAACGAAAATTGTATACTATAATAGAAAAAACAGGGGAAAATAACTGGTAAATCTACCCAAGGCAGGATGTGGATACGATGATGGCCGATGCACAATGGCAATTTTTCAAAAAAACCTGTGAAAAGCTGCGGGTGCGCGTGGCAGAGCTGCGGCAGGGCGCGACACCGTCGGGGTGGCTCGCCGACGGGCTGGATTATCTCGTACAGGCGAACGAGCACTTCTTTCCGACGCTGGAGGAGCGGTTTGCCGCCGCCGAGGAGAAGGTGCTCTACCGCGCGACGGACGCGTTCGGCTGCTGTGTGCTGTATTTGCGGCTGCCGCCGACGCGGGCGGCGACGCTGCTGGTCATCGGCCCGTATTTGCAGAAGCCGCTCGGGCAGGAGGAGCTGTACGAGCGCGCCGAGCAGCTGCGCATCCCGTCCAATCAGATCGCGACTCTGCAGACCTATTACGGGCGGTATTTGGTTTTTCCCGAGGACAGCCCGTTGTACGCGATGGTGGAAGCCTTTGCCGAGCATATCTGGCAGGGGGCGGAGAACTATACCTTCCGTGACGACCGCCCCGAGAGCTTTGATGAGTCCATCCGTCAGCGTGCCCATCTGCCCGCAGCCGACCCCGAGATGGCGATGCGGATGATGGAGGAGCGCTATGCGTTCGAGGCTCAGCTGATGGACGCGGTGTCCAAGGGGCTGACGCACAAGGCGGAGATGCTGTTTTCGGGCTTTTCGACGGCGGCGTTTGAGCGCCGTCTGTCCGACCCTCTGCGCAATCTCAAAAACTACGCCATTATTATGAACACCTTGTTGCGTAAGGCGGTGCAGGACGGCGGCGTGCACCCGATCTACATCGACAGCCTGTCGTCGGATTTCGCCCGCCGCATCGAGCAGGTGCCCGAGCCTGCCGCGATGCAGGCGTTTATGCTGGAGATGTTCCGCGCGTATTGCCGTTTGGTGCGCAAGCACTCGATGCATGGCTATTCCCAGCCGGTGCAGAAGACGGTCATCCGCATCGACTCCGACCTGACCGCCGACCTGAGTCTGAGCAGCCTTGCCGAGGCGCAGGGCATCAACGCGAGCTATCTCTCCGCGCTGTTTCGACGGGAGACGGGGGAAACGGTCACCGACTATGTCAACCGCAGGCGTGTGGAGCTCGCGGTGCATCTGCTGAGCACGACAAGTCTGCAGGTGCAGACGGTGGCACAGCATTGCGGCTTTGCGGACGTACACTATTTCACGAAGGTATTTAAGAAGCTGACCGGCGAGACCCCGCGCCAACTGCGGGAGCATCGAAAAGAGGGCACAAGATGAACACATTTGACAAGATCTACGAGCAGGTGCGGCGTATTCCCCGGGGAAAGGTCGCGACCTACGGACAAATTGCAACCCTTGCGGGCAACCCGCATTGGTCGCAGATCGTCGGCTATGCCCTGCACAGTAACCCCGCACCGGGGGTCATCCCCTGCCATCGGGTGGTCAATCGCTTCGGCGGCACCGCGGCGGCGTTCGCGTTCGGCGGCGGCGATCGCCAGCGTGAGCTGCTCGAGGAAGAGGGGGTCGTCTTTCGCGCCGACGGCACGGTCGACCTCGCCCGCTGTCTGTGGGACGGGGAGTGACCGCTTGCGCTTTTTGCGCGGGTGATGTATACTGTTTCAGAGGAGTGATAAAGAATGGAGACGTTCACAGAATTGCTGCGGAATTTTTTCACGCATAAGGATTTTCTCCCGTCGGCGGACAAACTGCCGGGAACGCTGTTCTCCCCGTTGCACGTGGTGTTTGCCGTGCTGTGGGCGGGCGTGGTGGCGCTGGCGTGTTGGCAGCTCGCGAAGAGATCGGAAAAGACGATCCGCGCGGTGTTTGCCGTTCTGTGGGGGCTGCTCGTCGTGCTGGAGGCAACCAAGATCGCGTGGGAGTCCCTCTCGGGCGCGACGGTTGGCTTTGAGGCGGGCGGCGTTCTGCCGCTGTATCCCTGCAGCATTTTTATGTATGCGATGCCGTTCGCGGTCTGGGGCCGCGGGCTTGTGCGCCGCGCGGCGTGCGGGTACGTCTGCTCCCTTGGCCTGCTCGGCGGCGCAATCAATTTTGTCTACCCCGCCAATATTCTCAGCAGCTATTCCTGCCTGTCGTTTGCGGGCTTTCACACCTTCTTCTATCACGGCGCGATCGTGTTCTGCGCCGCGACGATGCTCATCTCCCGTTATCACACCTTCACGGGCATCAGGAAAGGCTGGGAGTTGCTGCTGCCGAGCGTGCCGTTTCTCCTCGTGTCGATCGTGGCGAACATCGTCAATTTCTCCCCGATCGACGCGGATTATATGTTTTTTAAGCTGGAGTCCTTCATCTTCGCACCGCTCGGGCAGACGACCGCCGACTGGGTCGCGGTCATCCTCGTATATGCGGCGTATCTGCTCATCCACGCTCTGCCGTATATCCCATCCTACATAGCCAACCGCCGTCGGGCAAAGGTGATGTGACGGGATCATCTACGCCGATACTCCCGATCTGGTGGAGAACGTCTATGATCTGCAGGAAGTGTATATTGACAAAAACGGCGACGTGCTGATTATGGAATAAAGCAGCAACCCCGCCGATGGGCTTTGTGCCCATCGGCGG
>JAZSHK010000103.1:0-3927 GCA_045533185.1 Acutalibacteraceae bacterium
TCGATGCCCAGCGCACGGCCTGCGCCCAGCAGGCAGGCGGCGATGGAGAGAATGCCGCTACCGCAACCCACGTCCAGGAAATCGCACCCCTCGGTGACGTACTTCTCTAAGGTCTCCAGCAGCAGTCTGGTGGTGTCGTGACCGCCGGTGCCGAAGGCCATACCGGGGTCGATGGACAGCACCGCGCGGTTATCGGGGTTTTCCGCCGTCTCCCAAGAGGGGCAGATGAGAATCTTCTCGCCCACGGGGAGCGGCTTAAAATACTTTTTCCAGTTGTTGGCCCAGTCCTCCTCGCGGACGTTGTTGGAGTCCACCGCGTGGTCGATGCCCACGGCGGTGTACCGCTCCCGCAGAAACGCCACCGCCTCGGCGGGGTTGTCCTCGGGGGAAACGTACAGGTGAATGAGGGCGGTGTCCCGCTCCTTGGCCAGCAGATCCTCGTCGATCAGGTCGATGCGGGCGATCTCCCGCGCCCCCTGCTCCAGATCGCTGTAATCCTCGATGTAGATGCCGTAGGGCACCGCCATATTCGCGATCGCCGCCGCCTCGTCGGTGTGGGCGGTGGGGATGCGGATGCGTACTTCGGTCCAGTCCATAAATATTACTCCTTATATATAGTATATAAAGTGTAAGCCTTCCCCTTGAGGGGAAGGTGGCTTTTTGCGAAGCAAAAAGTCGGATGAGGTGTCAAGAAACACCGTTTTCGGCAGCTACACCTCATCAGTCTCGCTGACTTCGCTTCGCGAAGCCATCTCGACAGCTTCCCCTCAAGGGGAAGCCTTTTGCCAAAGGCTTGTTCCTATATAACAAGCCCCTCGCTTTCCCCATTTTACCATCTCGTTGCGGGTTTTTCAATGCTTTGACTTGTCAAACCGCGAAAAAAATGCTAAAATACCTCTAACTGTATGGAAAGGTGGTATCTCCTTGTCCAATAAGAGAGAACACACACGCAATTTTTGCATCATCGCCCATATTGACCACGGCAAATCCACTCTCGCTGACCGCCTGCTGGAAAAGACCAACACGGTGGCTCTGCGGGATATGGAGGAACAGCTACTGGACAGTATGGACTTGGAGCGTGAGCGCGGCATCACCATCAAGGCGCACGCCGTGACGCTCAACTATATCGCCGACGACGGCGAGGAATATACCTTTAACCTCATCGACACCCCCGGTCACGTCGACTTTAACTACGAGGTGTCGCGCTCGCTCGCCGCGTGCGAGGGCGCACTGCTCATCGTCGATGCGTCGCAGGGTGTCGAGGCGCAGACGCTCGCGAACACCTATCTCGCGGCGGAGCACGGTCTGGAGATCATCCCCGTCATCAACAAGATCGACCTGCCCGCCGCCGACCCCGAGCGGGTCAAGGGGGAGATCGAGGACATCATCGGCATCGACGCGTCGGAAGCGCCGCTCATCTCCGCCAAGGCGGGGATCGGCATCGAGTCGGTGCTGGAATCCATCGTGAAATTGCCCGCGCCCGAGGGGGACGACGACAAGCCCCTGCAGGCGCTCATCTTCGACAGCTATTACGACAGCTACCGCGGCGTTATCGTGTATTTCCGCGTGATGGACGGCACAGTCAAGGCGGGCGACACCATCAAAATGATGGCGAGCGGCGCGACCTTCGACGTCGTCGAGGTCGGCATTATGCGCCCCGGCCGTCTCGAGCCCGTCCGTGAATTGCGCGCGGGTCAGGTCGGCTATCTCGCCGCGTCCATCAAGACGGTGGGCGACGCGCGTGTCGGTGATACCATCACGCTGGCATCCCGCCCCGCCGCCGAGCCGCTCCCCGGCTACCGCAAGGCAAACCCGATGGTGTACTGCGGCGTGTTCCCCGCCGACGGCGCACATTATCAGGACTTGCGCGAGGCGCTGGAGCGCTTACAGCTTAACGACGCGTCGCTGACCTTTGAGCCCGAGACCTCGGTCGCGCTCGGCTTCGGCTTCCGCTGCGGCTTCCTCGGGCTGCTGCATATGGAGATCATCCAAGAGCGCCTCGAGCGCGAGTATAACCTCGACCTCATCACCACTGCGCCAAGCGTTATTTACCGCGTGACCCTCACCGACGGCACCGAGCTGTGGGTGGATAACCCCACCAACTACCCCGACCCCGCGACCATCGCGATGGCGGAGGAACCGATTGCCGAGGCGCACATCTACGCGCCCAACGATTACGTCGGCAATATTATGGAGCTGTGCCAGGAGCGGCGCGGCGTATTCAAGGATATGAAATACCTCGACCCCACCCGCGTGGACATTCATTACGAATTGCCGCTCAACGAGATCATTTACGATTTCTTCGACGCGCTCAAGTCCCGCACCAAGGGCTACGCGAGCTTCGACTACGAGCTCAAGGGCTACGTCAAGTCCGACCTCGTCAAGCTCGACATCCTGCTCAACGGCGATATGGTGGACGCCCTGTCCTTTATCCTGTTCTCGGGCAACGCCTACACCCGCGCGCGCAAGATGTGCGAAAAGCTGCGCGACAACATCCCGCGCCAGCTCTTCGAGGTGCCCGTGCAGGCGGCCATCGGCGGCAAGGTCATCGCCCGCGAGACGGTGCGCGCGATGCGCAAGGACGTTTTGGCGAAGTGCTACGGCGGCGACATCACGCGCAAGAAGAAGCTGCTCGAAAAGCAGAAGGAAGGCAAGAAGCGGATGCGCCAGCTCGGTAGCGTCGAGGTCCCGCAGGAAGCGTTTATGGCGGTGCTGAAGTTGGATGATGAATAACGGATTTATAGGTAAGATAAGCCCCGCCCGTGCACTCAAAGGGGGCCGGGACGGGGCGTTTTTGCAGAGATTTATGGTAACGTTGTAGGGGGCGATGAGTCTATTGGCGGTTTGCGCAGACCCGCCACGCCTTCCCCTTGAGGGTAAGGTGCTGAACGAAGTGAAGCGGATGAGGTGTCTAAAAAATGAAGGGACGAGATAACGAGCGCTTCGCGCTCTGCACCTCATCAGTCTGCCCTACGGGCAGCCAGCTTCCCCACAAGGGGAAGCCTTTTGCTTATTTCCGCTTCACGGGCAATCAACCGTTACTCATCCCAGCGGTCGACCGCCCAATTCGGTTTGTGCAACCTCGCGGGCGACCGATGGTCGCCCCTACGATCGCGTTTGTGGTTTGATTGTAGGGGACGGGTTTCCCGTCCCGTAAATTTTGTGCAAAACCGATTGCGGGCGGATATGGAATCCGCTCCTACATCACCCGCTTGAACACCGCGGCGGTGCGGGCGGGGAGATAGCAATAAAACCCCCATCGGCCGTCCTCGGTCGGGGCGGCGGTGTAGCGGTAGGCGGTGTCGATGCGGTCAAACCCGCCGAACGCAAAATCGTCGCTGGACAGCACGACCTCGTACTCGCCCGGCTGCCCCACGGGGATGAAATACCCCTCGTAGGACTTCTCGGGATGGAAATTGAACGCAAAGGTCAGTTTCCCCTTGCCGTAGATCATCACCTTGTCGTCGTTATGCACCTGACGGTATTCCGCGGCCTTGGTCAGCAGCCGCTCTCGGCGCATCAGCGCGATCATCGCGCGGTCGAACGCCTCGAGCTGTCCGTAGCGTAGCTGGGGATTGTCCGCGAGATGCCACTGGCGGCGGCAGTAGTGATAGCTCCAGCCGTTACCCTCTCTGGGGAAGTCAATCCATTCGGGGTGACCGAACTCGTTGCCCATAAAGTTGAGGTAGCCCTCGCCTGCAAGAGTTGCGGAAATGAGACGAATCATCTTATGCAGAGCAATACCGCGGTCAATGATGGCGCTGTTGCTCCACTTGTTCATTGCGCCGTACATCTCGGCATCGCAGAGGCGGAACATTATTGTCTTGTCGCCGACCAGCGCCTGATCGTGGCTTTCAGCATAGCCGATGTTTTTCTCCTTTGGTCTGCGGGAATTAAGCTCCCACCAGAGGTGACCCATATTCCATT
>JAZSHK010000151.1:0-36306 GCA_045533185.1 Acutalibacteraceae bacterium
ACCAACGCACAGTTCCCTCCCTATGAGTACTACGAGGACGGCAAGATTGTCGGTCTGGACGTTGACATGGCAATGGCAATTGCCGACGAGCTGGACATGAAGCTGGTCGTTGAGGACATGGCTTTTGACGCGATCATCACCGCTGTTGCCTCCGGCAACAGCGGTGTTCTTTGCGTTTTACAGATTGAGCTTAAAGGGCGGCTCTTCCTTCTTAATAGAGTAGTACAGCAGATGCGCCGCATACGCCGCAAAGCCGTGGTTGCAGCTCGCCTCGCCGTTCATATGCTCCCAAAGCGTGCCGGTGATGCGCGCCATATCGGTGTAGTAGCCGAGCACCTCGCGGCGGCACTGGTCATACAGCCCGTAGCGCAGCAGGATATCCAGACGCAGCAGGTTCCCCGTGAACGCGTTGGAGGGATAGACCTTCGGGTACAGCCCCGTCTTCTCACGCTGCGGGCCGAAGTCGGTGATCAGCTTCTGCCACAGTGCGGGATGCGACTCGGGGGTCGCAATGCCGAAGAAGAAGGCGTGATACTGACAGGTTTCGGTCGTCTCGCCCGTGGAGACGGGCACGCCGTTCTCGTTATACACCTCGTTGTCGACGAAGAACTCGCCGTTGAAGGAGCGCTCAAGGATGGTCGCCTTGAGCGCCTCGGACTTGTCGAGCAGCGCGTCATCGCCGTACATCTTGCCCGTCGCGCGCAGCATATAGGCGTAGACCATATTGTTGGGGAAGTTGATGTCCTGCACCAGGTCGTTCGCCTTCGACCACTCGACAAACGCCCAAGACGGCAAGCGGTCAAGCAGACCGTCCTCATTTTCGATCGTCTTTAAGTATTTGAGCATACGGTAGATGAGATCCTTCGACCGCGCGGCAAGATCGGTGTCACCCGAACGGCGGGTATAGTCCTCCAGCTCCGCGACGTACCACAGCGCCCAGTTAAGAATGAAGGTGCCGCTGAATTGATCCGCGGGATAGCACATCGGCACCATACCGTCGGGTAGCTTATAGAAGCCATCGGGCAGGATGAAATTCTCGAGGAACTGCTTTTCCATCAACGCGTTGCCCGTAAAGAACTGCGCGGCGCGGGCGATAAAAAAGCTGTCACACAGCCACCCCGCGCGCTCGCGGGTCGGGCAGTCGGTGAACAGGTCTGCCGCATTTTGGCGGAAGGTGTTCCACGCCGCCTCGAACACCAGCTGCTCGTCGGCGTTATCAGACGGCAACTCGACCGTGCGGTCATAAGGATGCACATACTCCAGCATATGCAGGTCGCTGACCGTCACCTCACCGCTTACGCAAACAAGCTTAAAGTAGCGGTAGCCCATCGGCTCCATATTCATAAAGTGATAGTCGCCTTCCTGTAGCTGCAGGCGAATGACGTTGGCGCACTTGAGCCGCAGAGCATTGACGTCACCGTCGGTGAGCACCTCATCGTACAGCATATACACATCCGCCGCCTTATCGCAGTGAATGTCCATCGCCGTGAAGCCCGTGCACTCGCGGGGCAGGGCGAGGGTCTCGTAGCTGCCCTCAGCGAGCACCGTTTTACCTTCGTAGGCGCGCTTATCTGCGGTAGGGGTATACGCAAACCGCTGGATCTCATCCGAATGGACGATGGCCATCTCCTCGATCGCATAGCCCGTGTAGCGGCTATTGTCCAGCGCGCGATCGCGATAGGGGTTTTCAAGCGGCGCGGTAACGGTCAGCTCGCCGTGAGCGATGACCTCGTCGGGCTTGACCACGGGAAAGTCGTGCAGCGGCAGCTCACGCGGCAACAGCACCTTCTCCTCGGTAAGCTCAAGCGCGCAAGTCTCGGCATCGGGCGACACCTCACCGACACGCCACGCATCGGTATCAGGGCGCAGGCGATAGTCCTCTACGAAGGTACGCTGCACGCTGAAACGCTGGACGTTGCGCACGCGCTGGTTAAGGCGGTAGGCCGCAAAGCCTAGCGGTTTTTCGTCCGTCGCGGCGACGATCACGCCGTCATTCTCCACCTCGAGCCGAATAAAGCCCGGCTGCATCAGTGCTCCGTAGGAATTGACATAGTAGTTGACGACCTCGACGGCAATATGGTTCTCCGCCTCGGTCATATACGCAGTCAGCGGGACCTCGTCCACGCGGTAGTGGCCGTGAGCGCAACGGATCGGGCCGTAATAGGCAAAACGACCGTTGACGAACACCCGATAGAAGCCGGACGTCGCGACCCGCAGAACCGTCTGCTCGGCGGGCTTATTCACCTTAGCATAAAAGCCGAGGGTGATGGTCCACTCCTTTTGCCGGTCAGCTTGCCAGACGGGCTTTGCTTGCCGAAAAATCATACTAAGATCCCCCTTTTTATTAAAGTGCCGTAGCACTAAACTCCTTCAACACCCACTCGGCGCAGCGGATGCCGTCCACCGCTGCCGATAAAATGCCGCCCGCGTAGCCTGCGCCCTCACCGCAGGGATAGACTCCTGCGACTGCGGACTCACCCTTGTGATCGCGCAGCACACGCACGGGCGAAGACGAACGGCTCTCCACCCCCGTCAGCACCGCATCGGGGCGGTCAAAACCGCGAAGCTGTCGCCCGAAAACCGGCAACGCCGCCCGCAGCGACTCGCTGACAAACGACGGCAGGCACTCCCGCAGATCGGTCAGCGATACCCCCGGCAGATACGACGGGCGCACGTCTCCGAGCGCGGTCGACCCGCGTCGGGCGAGAAAATCGCCGACGAGCTGCGCAGGCGCGCGGTAGTCACCGCCGCCGAGAGCATAAGCTGCCCGCTCCATTTTTCGCTGAAATTCGAAGCCCGCGAGCGGATGCTCGCCGCCGAACTCCGACGGCTCCACCCCGACCAGCAGGGCGCTGTTGGAATTCTCTGCGTTGCGCGCGTGCTCGCTCATCCCGTTGACCGCCACGCCGCCCTCCTCGGACGCCGCCGCGATCACCACGCCGCCGGGGCACATACAGAAGGTGTATACCCCCCGTCCGCCGTCGGGACGACAGTGCAGTTTATAATCCGCCGCACCCAGCGCGAGATGTTCCGCGGCGCGGCCGTATTGGCTCTCATCGATCATCCGTCGCGGATGCTCGATCCGCACGCCGACGGCAAACGGCTTCTGCTCCATCGGCAAGCCGCGGCGACACAGCATCGCCACCGTGTCGCGGGCGCTGTGCCCGATGGCGAGGATCGCCCGCTCGCAGGGAAGCTCCCGCTCCCCTTCGGGGGTAGTGAGGCGCAGGGCGGTCAGCTTGCCGCCCTCGATGACGAGATCCGTCACCTGCGTGAAAAACCGCACCTGCCCGCCGAGACGCAGGATCTCCTGCCGCAGACCGCGCACGGTCTTGATGAGCTCGTCCGTGCCGATGTGCGGCTTTGCCTGCCACAGGATCGCCTCGGGTGCGCCTGCCTGCACGAAGGTCTCGAGCACCGAACGGCTGCGCGGGTCTTTGATGCCCGAGTTGAGTTTGCCGTCGGAGAAGGTCCCCGCGCCGCCCTCGCCGAACTGCACGTTGGACGCGGTGTCCAGCACGCCCGTTTTGCGGAAGGTGTCCACCGCCATACGGCGGCTGTCCACGTCCCCGCCCCGCTCGAGCAGGATCGGGCGCGCGCCCGCGCGCGCGAGCGTCAGCGCGGCAAATAATCCCGCAGGGCCGCTGCCCCCCACCACGGGCGGGACGGCGGGCGGGGTCGCGAGCGACTCGATCATATACGGCTTCGGTGTCACGACCGACACCTGCGCGCGACGGCATTTCTTGCCGCCGAGCACGGCCGCCTCGTCCGCCACCGTCACATCGACGGCGATCTCAAAGTGCACGTTGTCTTTCTTGCGGGCGTCCACCGACCGTTTCGCCAAGCGGCAGGTCAGCACACCCGCGGGCGGGATCCCCAGCACCGCCGCGGCACGGCGGCGCAGGTCGTCCTCGGTATAGGATAACGGCATCGATAGGCCGATAATACGCAACATACGGTTTCCCCCTACCAATTCGCGGCAATGCTCTTTGCCGCAACGTAGGCACTGCTCCACGCGAACTGCAGGTTATACCCGCCGCAGTCGCCGTCGACGTTCAGCACCTCGCCCGCGGCATACAAGCCGCGATGGCGCCGATGCATCAGCGTCGCGGGATCAAACGCGGACGGGTCGATGCCGCCCGCTGTCACCTGCGCACCGCCGAAGCCCTGCGTACCCGTGATGGGGATCTCCCAACCGCGGATGACCGCCGCCACCCGCGCACATTCCTGCGCGGTGAGGGTGTCCGCGGGGCGATCGAGCGGAGTCACGCCCGCCACCCGCAACACCGTCTGTCCGACGCGCTTATGCAAAAGCCCCGTCAGCAGATCCTCGAGCTTGCGCCCGCGCAGGTGGCTGCGCGCCATAATACGGGCGCACAGTGCATCCTCATCCCAATCGGGAAGTAAATTAAGTACAGCGGTCAGCTCGCCTTTTTTGCGGCGTTCCCAGTCTGCGGCGTGACGGGAGATGCCCATCACCGCAGGGCCCGACAGACCATAGTCCGTGAACAAAATCTCACCCTTTGCCGTAGCGAGCGGCTTGCCGTTCAAACACAAAGCAACCTCACCGTCCACGCGGATACCCTTCACCGCCCGCACAAAGTCGGTCACGGTACGTAGCTGCACGATGGAGGGGAATAACGGCGTTTTTTCACAGCCGAGGTCGGTGAGCAGGCGATAGCCCTCGGCACTGCCACCGAGCGCGGGCGCCGCCGCGCCGCCGACACACACCAGCACCTGACGGGTGACGATATCGCCATCGGGCGTCGTCAGCGAAAAGCCCTCGCGCGACGGCATGATCGCCGTCACGGGGCAGTCGCACCGAATTTCCACACCGAGTGCCGCCGCTTCCAGGCGCAGGGCATCCAGCACCGCCGCCGCCTGCTCGGAGGCGGGGTACACCTTGCCGTCGGGACGGGCAACACAGTCCACCCCGATCGAGGTAAAGAAGTCCACCGCCTGCGCAGGCGAAAACGCCGCCAGCATCCGCTCGGCAAGCGCCGAGTCACCGTGATAATGCTCCCGCGACGCGGTCATATTCGTGATATTGCAGGTGCCGTTACCCGTCGCAAGCAGCTTTTTGCCGACGCGGGGTGCTTTTTCCAACACCAGAATCTTCTTATAATCTTGCTGTTCGGCGGCGGCACGCCCCAAATGGCAAGCCGCGGCCAAGCCGACAGCTCCGCCGCCGACGATCACGCAATCCGCAAACACGGGCAACCGCCCCCTTTCATTTCATTCGTTGCGCCGATTAGCCTCGGCGCGCCAGCATCTTGAGCGCGTCGCGCACCAGCGTTTCCACCGGCAGGGCGCTGTCCAGCTTACCGACCGCCGCCGATGCCTCGCCTGCAGTGAAACCAAGCACCGTCAGCGCGTCCACCGCCTGCGCGGCGTTGCCCGCGGCAGACGCCACGCCGCCCGACGGCATCTCAAAGCCGCCGGCAGAGGATGTAAGCGCTTTCACCTTATCCTTCATCTCCAGCACGATGCGCTGCGCGAGCTTCGGACCGACGCCCGCCGCCTTGGTCAGCGCCTTATAGTCGCCCGCGGCGACCGCGAGTGCGACTCGCTCGGGGGACAGCTCCGACAGAATGGACAGCCCCACCTTCGGGCCGACACCCGAGATGGCGGTGAGTTGCTTAAAGCTCGCGAGCTCCTCTTGCGTGGCAAAGCCGAACAGCTCGATCGCATCCTCGCGTACGTTCATCATCGTATACAGCATCGCCTCGTTGCCGACGGACGGCAGCTGACGCGCGGTGTTCATCGTGATCTGACAGCGGAAGCCCACGCCGCCGCAGGAGATCACCGCCACGCGCGGCTCGATATGAATGAGCTCACCTTTGACACTATATAACATAACCGTCACTTCCTTAAGGATAATTTCAGCGCCGTACCACCGTATTGCGCGTGGCAGATCGCGATCGCCAACGCGTCGGCGGTATCGTCGGGCTTGGGCACGGCCTTGAGCCGCAGAAGCCGTTTAGTCATCTCCATCACCTGCGGCTTCTGCGCCTGACCGAAGCCGGTGACGGCGCTCTTGACCTGCAGGGGGGTGTATTCATAGATCGGCACGCCGCTCTTGTGGATGGCGAGCAGCGTCACGCCGCGCGCCTGTGCAACGTCGATGGCGGTCTTTTGGTTGTTCTGAAAATACAGCTTTTCGATCGCCACCGCGTCGGGCTTGTGCTTGTCCAGCACGGCGCTCAGCTCGTCATAGATGCATTCCAGCCGCCGCGTGAACGGCATCCCCGCGGGGGTCGTGATCGCGCCGAAATCGAGCGGCACAAACCGCCCGCGCTCATAGCGGATGACGCCCCACCCGATGATGGCGTAGCCGGGGTCAATTCCCAAGATGATCATCGTCGTTATTCTCCGTATCTTCTGTGTCGTTGTCGCCGTCCGCGGGCGGCAGAGCCGTCGTCGCGTCGGTCGCGTCGTCCTCTACTGAGGAGCTCGTGGTGCTCTCACCGACCGACGGGGTCGTCGAGGTGCTCGTCTCAACCGTGGTACTCGTCGTTTCGGTCACAGATGTCGTTGTGCTCGAGGTCGTGACCGCCGCAGTCGTGGTGGTCGTCTGCGTTGCCGTAGTCGTTTGCGTCGTCGAACGGGTGGTGGTGCGCTGCGCATAGGCGGCAGGCCACTTCATCTGATCGTTGGCGAAATAGCTCGCACTCGGCTCATCGGCGGTCATTTGCCGTGCGGCGATCACCAGCCGCGCCCCCGTGAAGCCGTATTCCCGCTCGGCATTGGTGACAAGCAACAAAAGCGGCTGCTGCGCGGTCAAATCCGCATCCGAGCGAAACAGCGAGCGCTGCCTGAGCTGCTGAATATACTGTGTGAACGCGACCTCCTCGGCAAAATTCCGCCGAAAATACTCAAACTCCGATGCGCGCTCGCGCTCGTCCACCACCGCCACCGCAAAGATCTCCCACCGTGCCGAGGTATACAGCGTGTTCATCTCGATGACGGGATGCTCCCGCAGATAGGCGATGCGGCGATAGGACAGCAGCGAGGAAAACATCTGCTCATCGCGGGTGTTGTTGCCGCGGATGGCCAGCACGTCATCCGTCTGCAGCGTGTCGCGCGCGTTGCCCTCGTAGAAATAGGGCTGACCGTATACGGAATATTGGTCGTTAAAGTTATGGTTGTCATAATAGCCGTCAGCGTACAGCGTGACGGGGTAATTGACGGCGGTCTCGGGAATACGGATCCAACCGGCAATATCCTCGTTAATATCATACAGACTGCGAAACTGCGCGGTCATCCCAACGGGATAGTTGCCGTCCACGGGCCGCTGCACCGTCAGGTCCGAGGTGCTGCCCCAGTACAGATCCGCCAGGTCATCCTGCAGCTCGCGGTTGGTCATCGGGGTAAGTATACGGTTATACACCGTCAGCACACCGAACACCAGCAAAGCCAGCGCCGCCACCCACGCCGTCACCTTGAGAAGGCGTGTCTTGCGGTTGCCGCGCCACGGCAGCACCGCCGTCGCCAGACGGCGACCGGTCGTCTGTGGCTCAGCGGCCTGACGCCGTCGCTCGGCATAGTCGGTATGCCGCTCACCACCCGCCATCACCGTCGGATATGCCTGCAGATACCGCCGCAGCATATCCAAGCCATAGGAGGCGGACACGCGGCGGATCGCCGCGCGATCCATCGTCGCCGCGTCCAGATGCAGCTCCTTCACCCAGGTGCGCTTTGCGTCCGCCAGCGCAACAAACACCGTGCCGACGGGCTTATCCTCCGCCGCCTGCGGCCCCGCCTCGCCCGTGATCGCGATGCCGATGTCCGCACCCGCCTGACGGCGGATGCCGTCCGCCATCTCGCGGGCGGTCTCGGCGCTGACCGCGCCGTAGGTGTCCAGCGTATCCGCGGATACGCCGAGCAGCTGCTTCTTGCAGTCCCACGAGTAGGACACGATCCCCGTGCCGAACACCTGAGAACAGCCGGGGACCCCCGTCAGGCGGGAGGCAAGCAGACCGCCGGTGCAGGATTCTGCCACCGCAACGGTCTTATTCTTTTCGGTCAGCAGGGCGACGGCCAACGCTTCGAGCGACGCGTCGTCCTCGCTGTATACATACGCACCGAGGCGCTGTGTGACCGCCTGCACTGCGCCCGCGAGCGGCGCTTCCTCCGCCGCGTCCAGCCGCAGGACGGCGTCCTCGTCACGCACCGAGAGGATGGCCGTCAGTTCATCGCTCGACAGCACATCCGCCAACCGTTCGCGTACCGTGTCCTCCGACACGCCGAACAGACGGATCACCCGCTGCTTGCTCATCACAGCCATCCTCCTTTCGTTAAATATCCAATACGCGGATGCCCGCCATTGCTTCCTCGACCAGTGCGTCGATATCCAGCACGCTCTCCGCCTCGGCGACCTTTGCCACCTTCGGGCGGGTGCAGGGATGCCGCGGGGTGAACACCGTGCAGCAATCCTCATACGGTTGGATCGACAATTCGAAGGTGTCGATCTTACGCGCGATGGCGACGATCTCTTCCTTATCCATTCCGATGACGGGGCGGAACACCGGCATCGTCGCGAGCGCATCCGTCACCGCCAGCGCGGGGATGGTCTGGCTCGCCACCTGCGCGACGCTCTCACCCGTGATGAGCGCGCCGCAGTTCTCGTCCCGCGCGACCCGCTGGGCGAGCCGCATCATAAAGCGCCGCATAATAAGGGTAAAATATTCCTCGGGGCAGGCACGGCGGATCTCCTCCTGAATGTGGGTGAAGGGCACGATATGCAGCTTCATATGGCCCGCATAGCGCCCGATCTTCCTAAGCAGGGAGATGACCTTCTGCTCAGCGCGCTCGCTGGTATAGGGCGGCGAGGCAAAATGCACGCCGACGAGCTTAATGCCGCGCTTGGCCATCATATAGGCGGCGACGGGCGAGTCGATGCCGCCCGAAATGAGGATCGCCGCCTTGCCGCCCGTGCCGACGGGCATACCGCCCGCACCGGGGAGCTGCTCGGCGTGAATGTACGCGCCGAAATCGCGGATCTCCACCATAATTTGCAGTTCGGGATGGTGCACATCCACCTTGAGGTGCGGGAATTTGCTCAGGATGTACCCGCCGACCTCGCGGCTGATCTCGGGCGAGGTGTAGGGGAACTTCTTATCGGCCCGCTTCGCCTCGACCTTGAAGGTCGCACAGTCGCGCAGACGGTCGGCGAGATATTCCGCCGCCGCCCGCTGAATGACGGCGAGGTCCTTCTCGACCACCCGTGCGCGGGAAAAAGCGGAGATACCGAACACGCGGGACACGCTGTCGCACGCCTCCTCCAGATCGGCATACGCGTCCTTCGGCTCAATGTAGATGGTGGACTGCGCACAGCGCAGGCGGAAATCCCCCGCGTGCTGCAGTCGATAACGCAGATTTTTGATGAGCGCATCCTCGAAATTGCGGCGGTTGAGCCCTTTAAGGGCGATCTCGCCGTTCTTGATAAGAAGGATCTCGCTCGGCTGATAGGTCTCTGTCATCTTGTCAAATCCTTTATCGGTGTCTTATTCCGTGGTCGAAGAGGTGTCCTCTTCGACGGTCGTTGTCGTTGTGGTGCTTTCGGTGGTCGACTCGGTCGTCGTGCTTTCGGTCGTCGCGGTCGTTGACTCGGTCGTCGCGGTCGTTGACTCGGTCGTGGCGGTCGTCTCGGCAGCCGTGGCGGTGGTCGTCGTCGCCGCCGTCGAACCCGTCGAGGACGTGCCCGCTACGGGGGCGACGGTGGTCGATGTTGCGCTGCCCGATGTGCTCGAATTATCCGTCAGCGTTGTACTCATCTCTTCAAAGGACGGCAGGGTAGTGCTCCCGCCCTCAATGGTGGTATCATCCCAAGCTACCGTCCACGTCGTGGTCGTCGAGCTGTTCGGTGCAATGATCACGCCGCCCGAATAATAGGCGTGCGGCTGCTTTTTCTGCAGGGTGTACCACGCATAGGGCATAATGACATCGTCATTCTTTACGATCGCCGAGGTGTTCACTATCGTGCTCTCACCAGCGCGCACCTTACGCGCGACCACCGTCAGACGGCCGTTGCCGATCTTCGCGGAGCTGGGGACGGTGCAGGTGGACAGCAGCAGCAGCTCGTCGCCCGCCTGCACGTCCACGGGATAGTCAAACAGCGAACGGGCGCGCAGATTTTCGATATAGCCGAGAAAATCCCCGTCATCGCCGAACCGTGTGCGGCGGACGTTAAAATAATGCTTCTGCTCGGCGCTCTCGTCGGTGATGACCACCGCAAACACCTTGTACTGTCCGTTCGTAAACAGCGTATTCATCGTCAGTGTCGGTGCCACACGCGCGTTGTTGACGTTGCCGATGAACTTGTTGAGCCCCGCCAGCATCTGCCCGCTCGCCATATTGTGTCCGTAGACGATGAGCGACGTGTTTTTGTCCTCGGGGGAATTCAGCTTCGCGCGCATATCGAAGAACAACGCACCGTTTTTATTCTTGTTGCCGTTAAAATCCACGGTGAGATACTTATCGTTATCCCCCGAATACATAATAGGGTATTCGATATTCAGGAAATCCCGATTGCCCGCCGCGTGGAAGGATAACCAGCCGCGCGTCTCGGGGTTGCGGTCATACAGCATCTGAAAGGACAACTGCATCTGCTGCGGATAGGCGCCGCTCTCGACCGTGCCGACCGCCTCGGGATGATAATCCTGCGCGACATCGCCGTACAGATCCTTCGTGAAGGCGGGCAGCCACCATACGTTATAAAGAATGTAGGTCAGCGCACCCGTGAGCAGCAAAATGGACAGCCAAAAGACCGATTTGCGCACGATCTCACGCTTGCTGTCGCAGGGCAACGGCACATTCCCGCGCAGGGCGTGCCAGAACGCCCTCAGCGGATTGCGGCGCACCGTCGGTGCGGCATCGACCTCATAGCCGTCCTCGGCTCCGTCATCGGGCAGGATGAAATGCCCGTAATGGCCGAATTCGTCCGCCTCATCCACCTCGTCATCCTCGTAAGCCTGCGTCAGCACCAACGGCGGCAGCTCGAGACCCAGATCATCCTCGTCAAAATCGTCCGCGATCACCGAGCGACGCTCATACGCGTGCACGGGTGCGGCGGGCGACTCAGCAGGCTCCTGTGCAGGGGCCGGCTCATCCTCCGTCGTCGGTTCCGCTTCGGTCGACGGCTCCTCGACCGCGGCAGGCGCCTCTTCAATTACGGCTTCGTCGGGGACCTGCACCGCGGGAATTTCGTCTGCGCGCGCCACATCTTCCGACGCAGCGGGTACAGGCGCGGTCGTCGCCGCCACAGGCTCCTGCGGCGGCACCGAAGCCGCCGTCGGCTCCGCGGTCTCCTTCTTGGTCAACAGATTGAACAGATCGCGCACTTCCTCCTCCTGACGACCGATGCCGTCGGTAGGGAAGCTCTGCTTAAACTCTGCCATCGTGTTTCACTCCTTTGCAAATCATCGTCTCGCTATGGTACCCATAGCCTCACATAACGCCTCAATAAAGCGGTCAATGTCTTCTTCGGTGTTTTCCTGCGATAGGCTGACCCGCAGAGCGCTGTCGATCTCGGCGTCCGGCAGACCCATCGCGGCCAGCACGGGGCTCTTTGCCCCCTTGGCGCACGCCGAGCCGCTGGAAACATACACCTCGCGCTGAGCGAGGAAATGCAGCACCGTCTCGCTGCGCAGCCCGATCACCGACAAATGGATAATATACGGCACACCGCCCGCGGGCAGGTGGAACACCACGCCCTCGCGCTGACGCAGGCCATCGATGAGCCGCTGACGCAGAGCGTCATACCGTGCGAGCTGTTGCGGGAAGGGCGGCACACATTCTGCCGCCGCGCCGAACGCGGCGATGAGCGGCACCGCCTCGGTGCCGCACCGCAGTCCCCCCTCCTGCTTGCCGCCGAGGTTGCGGGGCAGCACGCGGGCTTCCTTGCGCAGGTACAGCACGCCGCAGCCCTTCGGACCGTGGATCTTATGCGCACTCGCCGAGAGAGAGTCAACACCCCAGCGCTGTGCCTGCACGGGGAGCTTCCCCACCGCCTGCACCGCGTCGCAGTGAATATGCGCCTGCGGTGAACGGCGGCGAACCCCCGCTACCGCTGTTTCCAGCGGGAAACGGGCGCCCGTCTCGTTATTGACCAGCATCACCGCGACGAGCCCTGTATCGGGGCGGCACGCCTCGACGATCTGCTCGGCAGTGATCGTCCCGTCCGCGGCAGGAATGAGCCGCGTCACGGTGTAGCCTTGCTTTTCTAACTTATCGCACGCGGCGGACACGGAGGAATGCTCCACCGCCGTGGTGACGATGTGCCGCCCGCCGTGCGGGTGCGCCTCGGCCCAGCCGAGGATCGCGAGGTTGTTCGCCTCGGTGCCGCCGGAGGTAAAGAACAGCCGCTCGGGCGGCGCGCCGATGAGCTTGCCGACCGCGGCACGCGCGGCGATCATCTCCTGCTCAGCACGAAAGCCCATCGAGTGCAGAGAACTGGGATTGCCGTAGACCTCGGTCATCACGGCCAAGGCCTTATCCGCCGCCGCCCGACACACGCGGGTGGTGGCGCTGTTATCCAGATATGCCGCTGTCAACGAGATCCCTCCGAGCAAGGCACAAAAGCGCCTAGTTATACAGCTTCTATTTTACTATAATCTATAAGGATTTGCAACTGTTTTTGCGGGTTTCCCGCACATATCTGCGCAAAAAAGCAGCCATCCCGACGGGATGGCTGCTTTTCGGTTATTCTCTTACAGCTGAACGTCGATGTTGTCGGCGTTCTTCTTCTCAAACAGACGGGTGATCTCGGCGAGATCGTCGTCCTCATCGGTGCCCCAAATGGGCGGGAACATCGTCGTCTGATCCTCGCTGACAGCGGGAGTGCCGGCGGCGGTACGCGCCTTGAAGTCGCCGGTCAGGCCCGTCGCGATAACGGTGACACTGACCTCGTCGCCCATATCGGGATCCAGACTGTAACCCCAGATGATGTTGGCGTCGGGATGCATCTGATCGCTGACGGTGCTGGTCGCTCTCTCCATCTCCTCAAAGTCGAAATCCTCGGGAGCGACGATGTAGATGAGCACGCCGTGCGCACCCTGAATGGAGGTCTCGAGCAACGGACTCTCGACGGCGGCCTTGGCGGCCTCCTCGGCACGGTCCTTGCCCTCGGCACGGCCCATACCCATATGGGCAAAGCCCGCATCCTTCATAATGGCGAGCACGTCGGCGAAGTCGAGGTTGATGTCACCGGGACGCAGAATCAGCTCCGAAATGCTCTTGACACCCTTGTGCAGCACTTCGTCCGCCATCTCGAAGGCGTTCTTCATCGTGATCTTCTCGGCGGTGACGTTGCGGATGCGGTCATTGGGGATGACCACCAGGCTGTCGACGTGCTCCTTGAGCGCGGCGATGCCGTCCTCCGCCTGCTCCATACGGCGCTTACCCTCAAAGGAGAAGGGCTTGGTGACGATGCCGACGGTCAGGATGCCCATATCGCGGGCGATCTCAGCCACGACGGGGGCCGCGCCGGTGCCGGTGCCGCCGCCCATACCGGCGGTGACAAACACCATATCCGCGCCCTGCAGAGCGGACACGATCTCATCTCGGCTCTCCTCGGCGGCACGCTGGCCGCGCTCAGGGTTACCGCCCGCACCGTGGCCGCGGGTAAGCTTCTCACCGATCTGGATCTTATGCGTGGCGAGAGACACGTCCAGCACCGCCACGTCGGTATTCACAGCGAGGAATTCCACGCCGCGCACATCGGCGCGCACCATACGGTTGATGGCGTTGCCGCCGCCACCGCCCACACCGATGACCTTAATGACAATTTTGTTGTTCGGGACTGCTGCATCGATCTGCATCATATGTTCGTCCTCCAATTTTATAGAAACTTGTGGAATGTATAATCCTTGCAATATAACATATATATCTTATCACGAAATGAAAGCGATTTCAACACCAAATTGAAAAATTTCGGAGTTTTTTACGCCGCCGCGGACGTTGTTCCCGCCGCCGCAGACGCATCGGTCGTTCCCTCGGGAGTTTCGTCGGCATTCTCCGTGTTTTGCGCAGGCTTTTTGAGGGAGTCGGCGGGGGTGTACACCGCGCGGTCGTTCTCGCTCTTATCGTCGGCATAGGACGTCATATCCAGTTGCCCCGCGACGGATTCGCCGTTCTTCTCCACCAGTGTAGGCAGCATCAGATCAAACGCCGTCACCTGTGCGGCGAGGTTGGACTCGTTGCCGAGCAGCACCTCCAACCGATCCCTCCACCACAGCCGCAGATCGGTCTTTTCCGTCACGTCGATGGCGGTCACGCCCTCTAATTCGTTCGTCTCAATTGCGCCGATCACGGTGGTGCAGATGCGCAGGCTGCGCTCATCCAGCGCATCGCCGCCGAGCGTCGTTTCCACGGGTGAGGCGCCGATGATGCGCGGCAGGTCGGCGGGCAGGCTTTCGGTCGTCACCTGCTCGAGGATGTGGTTATTTTTGCCGACGATGAGCCAATCCTGCGGCAGCTGCAGGGCGGCAAGCACCTCCGCCTCCGCGACGCGGATGCACACCGTCGAGAAGGACGTATTCTTTACCTCAACATAGTCAAGATACGGGAACTGCTGCAGCACGCTGTTGCTCGCCTGTACCTTGTTGATCGCCAGCAGGCTTTGGTTGACAAACAGCCCGCTCGCGCGGATAATATCCTCCTTCGGATACCGCACCGTGCCCTCGCCGTCGACAAATTCCACCGTGATCTCCTTGACACCGAAGAAGGACGCACTCTCCCCCTTGGACGCCCTGGTGATCTCCACAATGCCCCACACGATCGCCGCGATGAGAAACACCGCCACAAAGAGCACCGTCGTAAGACGAATAATGCGGCGACGACGAAGGCGACGGCGTTTTTCGGCACGGCGGGCTTGCACACTGTTAATGGGGGTGTTGTCTTTCATACGTCTCATTCCTTTACGTTGTCTTCTATGCGTTCTATTCTCTGCGAATATGGGCGCCGACCGCCCGCAGGCTGTCGGTGAGATCCGCGTATCCTCTGTCCAAATGCTTGAGCTCGCAGACAGTGGTCTGTCCCGCGGCGGAGAGCTCCGCCACGATCAGTGCCGCCCCGCCGCGCAGGTCGGTGCACGCCACCGACGCACCCTGCAGGGCGGGCACGCCCTCGACGACCGCGACACGCCCGTCCACACGGATGCGCGCGCCCATACGGGCAAGCTCGTCGACGTATTTATAGCGATTTTCAAAAATGCTCTCCACGAACACGCTCGTGCCGTCCGCTACGCACGCGGCCGCAAGCAGCGGTGCGGCGGCGTCCGTCGGGAAGCCGGGATACGGCATCGTGCGCACCGTACCGAGCGGACGAAGCCGCGCGGGAGCCTTCACCGACAGCGTCTGTAAGCCGTTGGTGGTCGTTCTCGAGCGGATCATGCACCCACTCTCCTCCAACGCAGGAAACACAGGCGAGGTGTGCTCGGCACAGCAGCGATGCAGCATCAGCTCACCGCCCGTCACCGCCGCCGCGGCGAGATAGGTCGCCGCCTCGATGCGGTCGGGCATCACCCGATGAACACATCCGTGCAGACGCGACACACCCTCAATGGTCAGCACGCCCGCGTCGGTGCTGTGAATACGCGCGCCGCAGGCGTTGAGATACGCACATAAGTCCTGAATTTCAGGCTCGCGCGCGGCGTGGCGAAGCACCGTCGTGCCCTGTGCCGTGCAGGCGGCGAGCAGCACATTCTCCGTCGCGCCGACGCTGGGAAAGGCCAGCGTGATCTCCGCGCCGTGCAAACCGTTCTCCGCCCGACAGCAGATAAGCCCGTGCCGTTCCTCCACCGTCACGCCGAGGCGACGCAACGCCGCCAGATGCAGATCAATGGGACGGGGACCGAGCTCGCACCCGCCGGGATAGCTCATCGTCGCCTCGCCGCAGCGGGCGATGATCGCCCCCAAAAACACAATAGACGAGCGCATCTCCCGCATCAATTCGTCGGGGATGTCGCTGCCGACGGGCGCGGTCGCATCCACCGTCACCGTGTCCTCCTGCCGCTGTACACGGCAGCCGAGATGGCGTAGGATCGCCATCGACGCCCGCACATCCGAGAGATGCGGGCAATTATGTATCTCACTGGTGCCTTGCACCAACAGGGTTGCCGCCAACAGCGGCAGGGCGCTGTTTTTCGCGCCGTGGATGATCACCTCGCCGCACAGCCGTTGTCCGCCGCGCACGGTAATCGTTTCCATAAAGCATCCTCCTCTCCGCATCCCAGTGTATGCAGAGAGAGGAAGGGTGGTTAATTATTTCATCTTGTCGCGGATCGCGCGGTAGATGCGCTCATCCGCGTCGGCGATCGCCATCTTGCGGACATTCTCCGCCATCGCGTCCATCCGCGCGGGGTCGTCGGTGATAGCGCAGATCTCCTGCCACAGCCGCTCGCCCGTGAGGTCTTTTTCCTCAATACACACCGCGGCGTCCTGCTCGACAAGGGTCATCGCGTTGTGGAACTGATGATTTTCCGCCACATAGGGGGACGGAATGAGGATCGAGGGCTTGCCCGCCGCGGGCAGCTCGCTGAGGGTCATCGCGCCGCAGCGGCAAATGACCAGATCCGCCGCGGCCATACACTGCGGCATATTGTCGATGTATTCCCGCACGGAGATGCCGTCCGCTGACAGCGGCACACCCGCCTCGCCAAGCGCGGCGGACATACTGTCAAAGCCCGTCTTGCCCGTGCCGTGGATGTGCTGCAGCTTGCCTTCCTTGTGGCTCAGGCGCAGTACCTCGGTCATCGCCTCATTGATGCGGCGTGCGCCCAGACTGCCGCCGAAAGACAGCACGAGCGGACGCTCGTCCAAGCCCAGGGCCGCCCGTGCCGCCGCCTTGGTCTCGGTGAGAAAGTCGGGGCGCAGAGGGTTGCCCGTGACGATGACCTCGCAGCCGTCGGGCAGGTGTTTTCTCGCCGCCTCACTGCACAGCAGCACCGTCGCACCCTCCTTGGCGAGCATCTTGACCGTCACGCCGGGGTAGGCATTGGATTCGTGCACCAGTGTTGGCACGCCGTGACGGATCGCCTCGCGCAGCACGGGGCCCGACACATATCCGCCCGTGCCGATGGCAACGTCAGGGGCAAACTCCTTGACGATCTTTGCCGCGGCGACGCTTGAGGTCACGACATTGACCGCCGCGAGGATGTTGCGTCCGATATTCTTTAAGGACAACCGCCGCTGAAAGCCGCGCACGCTCACCGTCCTGATAGCGTAGCCCGCCGCGGGGACGAGCCGCGTCTCCATCCGCCCCTTGGCGCCGACGAACAGGACCTCGGCGTCGGGGTGTTCTTTTTTGATCTTATCGGCGATCGCCAGCGCGGGATTGATGTGTCCCGCGGTGCCGCCGCCCGTCATCAGTACGCGCATACGGTCATCCTCCTGTACTCCTATTTTGTCGCTAGGCTTTTTCCATTCGTGCTTGTCGCGAGATGGACAGCACCACGCCCATCTGCAGCATCAGCATCAGGATGGACGTGCCGCCGTAGCTGAAGAACGGCAGGCTGATACCGGTGTTCGGCATCAGATTCGATACCACTGCGACGTTGATCGCCACCTGCAGACCGATCTGCAGGGTAAGCCCGATGGCGAGCATACACCCGAATTTATCGGGCGAGCGCATCCCGATGACAAAGCCGCGCCACACCAGCACACCGAACAGCACCAGCACCAGCACCGCTCCGACAAAGCCCATCTCCTCGCAGAATACGGAGAAGATGAAGTCGTTCTGCGGTTCGGGGAGGAACAGATGCTTCTGACGGGAGTCGCCGGGGCCAAGCCCAAGCAGGCCGCCCGAGCCGATCGCATACAGCGACTGGATGGTCTGCCACGCGTGGTCCTTGCCCGACATACCGTCGGCAAAGGTGATCTCGTTGGCATAAGACTCCAAGGGATGCAGCCACACCAAAATACGGTCCTGCTCATACCCCAGCACCGCGATCATAAACACCACGCCCGCGACGCCGACACCGAGGACACCGAGCAGCCAGCCGATGCGCACGCCGCCGATATACATCATCGCAAAGCCGAGAAGGCCGATGAGCAACGTACCCGACAGGTGCGGCTCAATGATGACCAGCGCGCAGGTGATGCCGAGCAGCATAAACAGCGGCAAAAAGCCCTTGGTAAAGGTCTTCATTTTCTTGTGATTGAGCGAAATGAGGTGCGCAAACAGCAGCACCAACGCGAATTTTGCCAATTCGGACGGCTGGAACTGACCGAGTCCGGGGATGCGGATCCAGCGATGCACGCCCGTCGAGGACGGCATCAGAAACGCCACGATCAGCAGCACCAGACTGAGCAGCCAGATGATCCACGCAAATTTATGCAGCACGTGATAGTCGACCATCGACACAATGAGCATACCGACAAGACCGATCGCTACCCAAAGAAGCTGCTTGCGGATATAAAAGTAGCTGTCGCCGCCCTCGTAGTTGAAGGCATACACATGGCTGGCGGAATACAGGGTCGCCAGCCCGACGACCAGCACGATCATCAGGATGATGAAAAAGGGCATATCAAAGCCGCTGGTGAGGTTGAAGAACCGCCGCCGAAGCTTATTGCCCGACGGAAACGCTTTGGTATCCGCTTTGGCCATAGTGCCATTCTCCTCTCTGTTGTAGTCACTTTTATGAAATTATGCGTACAGCATCAGCAGCACGCCGATCGCGCTGCCGAGCGCCGTCACCAGCGTGAACACGGTGACGATCTTGTTTTCGCTCCAGCCGCACAGCTCAAAGTGGTGGTGGAGCGGACTCATCTTAAACAAACGCTTGCCGTGGGTGAGCTTGAAATAACCGACCTGCAAAATAACCGACAGATTTTCGGCTATGTACAGAATCCCCACGGGCACGAGCAGGAAGGGCTGCTCGATACCGAAGGCGAGCGCGGTCAGCGCGCCGCCGATGAACAGTGACCCCGTGTCGCCCATAAACACCTTCGCGGGATGCAGGTTCCACACAAGGAAGCCTGCGAGCGCGCCCGCGAGCGACACCGCGAGCAGGCACTGTCCGAACAGATTGGCCAGCCCCGCGAGCAGCAAAAATGCCAGCGCGGCGACAAAGCCGGTCATCCCGCACAGACCGTCCACGCCGTCAGTGAGGTTGGTCGCATTGGACACCGCCACCACCACGAACACGCAGAACGGAATGAACCAGATACCCCAGTTGACCTCGCCGAAGAACGGGATATTAAACCGTCCGCCGCCGTAGGCATACAACACGATCGCGTACGCTGCCGACAGCATCAGCTGCAGCAGCATCTTCTGCAGGGCTGTCAGGCCCATATTGCGCTTTTTGACCACCTTGATGTAGTCGTCAAGAAAACCGATGCCGCCGCATCCGAGTGCCAGCACCAAGCCCGCGATCAGGCGTACCGTGTCATACGGAATATCGAACAGGCCCGGCACCTTCAGCAGACCGCCCACGAGCAGGGCGAGCAGAAATGCCGCCGCCGTCGCGGCAGTAAACATAATGCCGCCCATCGTCGGGGTGCCCTGCTTCTTCTGATGCCACGTCGGGCCGTCCTCAAGAATGGTCTGCCCGAATTTCAGCTTATGCAGCCACGGAATGCACACCTTGCCGAGGCCTGCGGCGATCGCAAAGGACAAAAGCCCCGCAATAATCAGAATGATGCTGTTTTTCATACGATCATCCTCCGTCTTTTACTAGGGTGAGCAGTCAAACCCGAACTCCGTTTTGGAAAGGCGAATTTCCGCTCATCTTTCGTTAAAATACTCGCCAATACAGTAGCCTTGCGAGATCAAATAGGGTGAAAAGCGCCAAAACCTGCCGCTTTGCGGCGGGTTCGGGTTTAACTGCTCACCCTAAGGCGGCGAGCGCCTCTGCCACTACTTCCCGCTCGTCCAGATGGATGGTGCCGCTCTTTAAGATCTGATAGGTCTCGTGCCCCTTGCCCGCCAGCAGGACGGTATCCCCCGCCTGCGCATTGGCAATCGCCCAGCGGATCGCTTCAACGCGGTTTTCGATCACGGTATAGGGAGTCTTTGTCCCCTCGAGGCCCGCGACGATGTCGGCGATGATCGCCGACGGCTCTTCGGTGCGGGGGTTATCCGAGGTGACGACCAGATAGTCGGAGATTTGAGCGGCGATCGCGCCCATCTTCGGGCGTTTGGTCTTATCCCGATCGCCGCCGCACCCGAACAGGGTGACCAGACGGCCGTTGCAACACTCCTTGAGGGTGCGGCAGATATTCTCCAGCCCGTCGGGGGTGTGCGCATAGTCAATGACGACGGTGAAATCGCGCCCCGTCGGCACCACCTCGGCGCGCCCCTTGACGCCCGTGGCGGCGCTCAGCGCCGAGGTCACCTTTTCAAACGGCATCCCGACCGCCAGACAGGTCGTCGCGGCGGCAAGCCCGTTATACACCGAGAACTGACCGGGGATCGCGAGCTTCACCCGCCCGATCTGCCCCGTGCCGACGAGCTCGAACGATACGCCGTCCGCGCGGTGGCGGATGTTGTGCGCGACGTAGTCGGCAGTGTTATCCTTCGTTGAGAAGGTTGTCGTCTCGCAGGGGACGCCCTCCATCATCGCCGCCGACCACGCGTCGTCGACGTTGAAGATGCCGCGGCGAGACATCGAGAACAGCTTTTTCTTCGCCGCCATATAGTTTTCCATCGTGCCGTGATAATCGAGATGATCCTGCGTGAGGTTGGTAAACACGCCGACGTCAAACACACAGCCCGCCGCCCGCTGCTGATCCAATGCGTGGGAGGAGATCTCCATCACGCAATAGTCACAGCCCTCGGCGACCATCAGATTGAACATACTCTGCATATCGTAGGAATCGGGGGTGGTGTGCCCTGCGGGCAGTGCCCGATCCCCGATCATATTCTGCACCGTGCCGATGAGCCCCACCTTATGCCCGTCGTATTCCAGCATCGACTTGACAAGGCTGGTAGTCGTGGTCTTGCCGTTGGTGCCGGTCACGCCGATGAGATGCAGCTTTTCGGCAGGGTTACCGAACCAGTTGGCACATAACTGCGCCCACACCAGACGGGTGTCCTTCACCA
Source organism: Acutalibacteraceae bacterium (assembly GCA_045533185.1). Taxonomy (GTDB): domain Bacteria; phylum Bacillota; class Clostridia; order Oscillospirales; family Acutalibacteraceae; genus UBA5905. The sequence continues at coordinate 21,043 of JAZSHK010000151.1, forward strand.
TGATCTGGGTGCGCAGACCGAGATCGCGCTGGGTGAGGATGGCGGCGGCTCCCGCCTTCTCCGCGTCCGCGGCGAAGCGGTGACCGTCCACCGCCGTGCCCGCGATGCACACAAAAAGTCCGTCCTTTTCAATGCGGCGAGAGTCGCAGGTGATACCGGTGATCTCGCGGTCACCGTCTATCGTCTGCAGAACGATACCCGTCCCGCGAATCAGATCTTGCAGTTTCATTGATATTCCCCTTTCGGAATTAGCCTACCGCCGTGGAGTCGTTGGTATCGTTGTAGAGGAAGTGCACCGACACGACCGTGCCCTTGGGCACCTTACTGCCCGCGGCTACGCTCTGAGAGTTGGAGGTCGCCGCCGAGCCGCCGCCGACCGACAGACCCCTCACCTGCACGTTAAGCCCGAAGTTGGCGGCGAGGGCATTGACCTGCGTGAGCGACTTGCCGGTGAAATCCGGCACCGTGACGGTCTGCGTATCTGTTTCCTCGGTGTACAGCAGCACCATACCGCCCGCGGGGATCTGCTGTCCCGCCGCGGGGATCTGCTTGACAACGGTGTTGCCGCTGCCGAGGATGGTCGCTTTGAGTCCGAGGTTGGCGAGCTTCGTCTGTGCCGCCGCCACCGCGCTGCCTTCCAGATTCGGTGTGGTTCGGCTGAGATTGGCGAGCTCCTCGGTGGTGTATTCGGGCTCAATACCCATATACGGCAGGATAGAATCTAATATCTTCTGCGCGATCGGCGCGGCGATCGTGCCACCGAAACGTACCGCGCACTGCGGTTGGTCGAGCAGCACCAGTACCGCTACCTGCGGGTCATCCGCAGGGGCGAAGCCGCCGAAGGAGGCGACCACCTCATAGCTGTCGGTGATGTCGCGCTTTTCGGACGTACCCGTCTTGCCCGCGACGCGGTAGCCCGCGACATAGGCGTTCTTCGAGCCGCCGCCGTTGGTCGCCGCGGCAAGCATATCGCGGATGCGGCGGGAGGTCTCGGCGGAGATGATCTGCCGCTTGACCTGCGGCTGGGTGGTGGATACGACGTTGCCGTCGCCGTCGAGCACCTGCCCGACCACGTAAGGTGTCATCAGCTTGCCGCCGTTGGCGACCGCGCTCATCGCGGTGATCATCTGCACGGGGGTGACCTTGAAGGTCTGACCGAATGCGGTCGTCGCGAGGGACGCCTCCTGCTGCTCCATCACCGTCGCGGTGTGGTACAGACCCGCGTTGGATGCTTCACCGATCATATCGATGCCGGTCTTTTCGGCGAAGCCGAAGCCGTTGAAATACTTAAAGAAGGTGTTGGCACCGACGCGCATACCCACCTGCATAAAGTAGGGGTTGCAGGACTTGGAGATGGCGGTCGGCAGATTGAGCGTGCCGTGGCCGCCGTGCTCGTGACAGCGGATGGTCCAGCCGCCGACCTTGTAATAGCCCGGGCAGTTGAACGAGGTGCTCTCGGTAATCAGGTTTTCCTCCAGACCGATGGCGGTGGTGAATACCTTGAACACCGAGCCGGGCTCATAGGTGTCGGTGAGCGCCTTATTCTTCCACTGCAGCTGACGGGCGACGCTGAGCGTCGTGTCGTGCTCATCCCCCGACAGCGTCGCGAGCAGCTCTGCCGTCTTGGGATCGGCAATGGTGAAGGGGTCGTTGGGATCATAGTCGCCCTTGGTCGCCATCGCGAGGATGGCGCCGGTGTTGACATCCATCACGATCGCGACACCGCGGTTGGTACACTCGGCGTTGATAATGCCCTCGGCGAGATACTTCTCCGCATACATCTGGATGGTGGAGTCGATGGTCAGCACCAGACTGTTGCCGTCCTCGGCGTCCACGACCTTGGTGTACTCCATCGTGGTGGGCATCTCGTCGCCGATGCCGTTCTGCGCGGTGACGATGCGCCCGGGTGTGCCCGCGAGCAGCGACTCGTGCTTTTTCTCGATGCCCTCAAGACCGTTGTTGTCCGTGCCGGTGAAGCCGAGCACGGTGGACGCCAGTGTCCCCTGCGGATAATACCGCTTGTAGTCGGTGATGATATAGAACGCGCGGGACAGCCCGTTTGCGTTCACCCACTCGGAGAAGGCGGTCTTCTGCTTATATTCTACCTTGGATTTGATCACTTCATACTGAGAATTGGTTTTCCCCGTTTGTTTATACACTTTTTCGTAGTCGAGCGCGAACATCTCAGACAGACCCTTGGCGATAAATTCGCGCTTAAATTCCAGTGCCTGCTCTTTAGTCAATTCAGCACCTTTGTTCGCGCCCGTAATATTCTTCCAGTTGATGGCGGCGATGTCCTTCGGGGACATAATGATCTTCCACACCTCGGCGGATTCCGCGAGCGGCTCCATATTCGCATCGTAGATGGTGCCGCGCTTCGCCGACACGACGGTGTCGCTCATCTGCTGGGAGACGGCGCGCTTCTGCCAGTCCTCCGACTGCACGAGCTGCAATTGAGCGAGCTTGACAATATTCGCGAGGAAGAATACCCCGACGACCAGAAACACCGTAATGAGCGCGCGGCGGCGCATCTGTCGGGTGGGGGTGCGGGTGGTGACCGATTTTTGCTCCTTTGCCATAAGCGGGCCGTCCTTTCTCCCGTCGCGCGGGGTGGTTTCAGTTAAAAATATCATCGATATTGCCGGATTATTCCTTTTTTCGACCGGCAAATAAAACACAAAACGAGAGTTAAGATCGTCCCCGTCTCAACTCTCGATGTTGCCCATCATCTATACCTATTTCAGACGGGCGCACATTATGCTTGCGTACCGCGCGGACAAGCCCGCACGGTCACCCGAATTATGTGAACAGGTCACAGACAGCCTCCCACAGGCGGTCAAACCACGTCTGCCCGCCGCCGGGGACCGTCACCACATCCTCGCCGTCGGTGGCGATATAATAGATCTGATTGCTGTCCGCGGGGGTCATCCCGTTCTCCTGCGCGTATTTGTTGATCTGCTCGGCAGAGGTCTTGCCCGACAGCTCCGCCTCCAGACGCACGCGCTCGCTGTGCAGGGTATTAAGCTCGGTGTTGTAGTCGGCGATGGTCTTGTTCATCTCGGTCATCCGCACGTTGCCGGTGATGAGATAGCCGATGATCGCGACCGCGGTCAGCGCCAGCGCGAGGTAAACGACCACGTTAAAGCGCGCGTGCCGACGGGCGCGCTTGCGGGTGTCCTCGGCGGCCTTTTTGTTGCCCTCGAGCGCGACGAGCTTCGGCTCGCGCGGGCGGAACAGGTCTAAATCGTATGCCTCGTTGATGTTTGCCACGGTCGTTCACCTCTCTTTCTTTAATAAATCAATCTTTATAACGGTCGTGGACTTTCTGTATACAGCGCAGCTTGGCGCTGCGGCTGCGGGGATTTTCTTCGAGCTCCTGCGGGGTGGCAGTAGCGGGCTTTTTGAGCACGAGCTGCGCCGCAGGGGTACGTCCGCACACGCAAACGGGAAACTCCCTCGGGCAGGTGCAGCCCTGCCGCCATTCGGCAAAGCGGTTCTTCACCATCGCGTCCTCCAACGAGTGGAAGGTGATGATCGCGAGCCGTCCGCCCTCGTTCAGGCGGTCAAACGCGGTGTCCAGCGCCGCGGACAGGCAATCGAGCTCGCCGTTGACGGCGATGCGCAGTGCCTGAAATACCCGTCTGGCGGGGTGTCCGGCGCGGCGCGCCGCGGCGGGGACGGGTGCGCTGATCAGCTCGGCGAGCTGTAAAGTCGTCGTGATCGGGAGCTTGTCCCGCTGCCGCGCGATCGCGCGAGCGATGGGGCGGGAAAACTTCTCCTCACCGAACCGCCAAAAGATGTCGGCAAGCTCCTTTTCGGATAAGCTCGCCACCAGATCGGCGGCGGTGATGCCGCTCTGACTCATCCGCATATCCAGCGGCGCATCGTGATGATACGAAAAGCCGCGTTCGGGCGCGTCGAGCTGGTGGGACGACACGCCGATGTCCAGCAGGATGCCGTCCACCCTGTCGATGCCGAGCTTGTCCAGCGCCCGATCCATAAACATAAAATTCGTCTGCACCAGCGTCGCGGGCAGCCCCTCAAGCCGCCGTCCCGCCTGAGCGATCGCGTCGGGGTCCTGGTCGAGGGCGATGAGCCGTCCCGTTGTCAGGCGGCTCGCGATGGCGTGGGAATGTCCCCCGCCGCCCGCCGTGCCGTCAAGATAGAGGCCGTCGGGGCGAATGTCGAGCGCATCGATCGTCTGGTCGAGCAGTACGGGTCGATGGTAGCCAAAAGGCTGTGCGTGATCAGAAGCCATATTTGATAAACTCTTCTTCGAGCTTGTCGTCAGTCATATCCGCCATCTCGGCCTCGTACACCGCGGGATTCCAGATCTCCGCGCGGCGGCCGGCGCCGATGATGAGCGCGGGCTTCTCGAGACCCGCGTGGGCGATGAGGTTTTTGTTAAGCAGGATACGTCCCTGTGCGTCGGGGGTAACGTCCTCGGCGGACTCGGTCACCTTACGCAGCAGCTTGCGCGTCTCGGCCATCGGGCCGCTCGCGATCTTCTCAAGCAGGCTGTCCCACTCCTCCAGCGAATAGAGGCTGACACAGCGATCGAGCACGCAGGCAGCAATAAAGGTCTCGCCCAGCTTCTCGCGCAGCTTGACAGGGACAAACACGCGTCCCTTGGCGTCCATATTGTGTTCAAAACGGCCGTACAGCATCATATCCCTGTCACCTCCTTACGCGCATTGGGGATGGCTCACCATCCATTGTGGAAAACTCTGTGGAAAGTGTGGAAAATCACCACACTCCACCACTTCGATGCACTTTTCGCCACTTACACACATTATAACGGGTTTTTTATGAAAAATCAATAGGAAAATCATAGTTTTTTCTTATTTTGGGAAAATATTTTTCGGCATAACAACCAGCCGTGGGGCAGTTCGTTTGAACTGCCCCACGGCTGTTTGTTTGAGGGAACTTATACAGCTCCCCTTGTCAGGGGAGCTGTCAGCCGTCAGGCTGACTGAGGGGCAGTCTATCCCCTCTTTTTCTCTCCCTCCGTCTTTTTATGCGGGAGAAATCCCGCATAAAAATCCAGCTCCCTCGTCAGAGGGAGGTGGTAGGATTCTTTGGGAATGCGCATTACACGTTGAACAGGAACTCGACCACGTCGCCGTCCTGCACGACGTATTCCTTGCCCTCGGTGCGGACGAGGCCCTTTGCGCGCGCGGCGGCAAGCGAGCCGCTCGCAACGAGGTCGTCGTAGGCAATGACCTGCGCGCGGATAAAGCCGCGCTCAAAATCGGTGTGGATGCGGCCCGCCGCCTTGGGGGCTTTCCAGCCCTCGTGGATGGTCCACGCACGCACCTCTTTCTCTCCCGCCGTGAGGAAGGAGATCAGCCCCAGCAGGTGATAGCTCTTCTGAATGAGGCGATCGAGACCCGAGTGATCGAGACCGAGCTCAGAGAGGAACAACAGCTTCTCCTCCGCGTCCATATCGACGATGTCCGCCTCCATCTGCGCGCAGATGGGCAACACCTCCGCACCCTGCGACGCGGCAAGCGCGGCAACCTTCTGATAATGCTCGTTGCCCGTCGGCTCGCCGCCGGAGAAATCCTCTTCACTGAGGTTGGCGGCATAAATGATGGGCTTCGAGGTCAGCAGCGCCATATTGCCGAGCATCGCGACCTCGTCCTCGTCGCACTCCACCGAACGGGCGGGCCGGCCGCCCTCCAAAACGGCGTACAGCCGTTTGAGGAAATCGAGCTCCTTCTGCAGGCTCTTGTCGCCCTTGAGATCCTTGGTCACGCGGGCGATGCGGCGCTCCACCATCTCCATATCCGAGAAGATGAGCTCAAGGTCGATGGTCTCAATGTCGCGCAAGGGGTCGATGCTGCCCTCGACGTGGATGATGTCCATATTCTCAAAGCAGCGCACTACGTGCACGATCGCGTCGCACTCGCGGATGTTGGCGAGGAACTTGTTGCCGAGGCCCTCGCCCTTGCTGGCACCCTTGACCAGACCCGCGATGTCGACAAATTCGATGACCGCCGGCACGATGGGCGGCACCTTATCCCCCTGCGTGTACATCTCGCACAGGGTGTCCAGACGCTTGTCCGGCACCGCGACCACGCCCACATTGGGGTCGATGGTGCAGAAGGGGAAATTAGCGCTCTGCGCGCCCGCGTTGGTAATGGCGTTAAACAGTGTGGACTTGCCGACATTCGGCAACCCAACGATACCTAGTTTCACAGTAAAACTTCCTTTCGCTCCTCAAAATCCGCTTTATTCCTTATTCAGTCCGCAGCATTTCTTGTATTTCTTGCCGCTGCCGCAGGGGCAGGGGTCGTTGCGCCCGACCTTGTCGGACGCCGCCTTACGCACGGGCTGCTTCTTGTCACTGCCGTCGCCGCCCGACGTGCCGGTGATCTTCGCCACCTCACGCCGTTTCGGCTCCTCACTTTGGCGCAGCTGCACCGTCAGAATGGAGCGCGCGGTGTCCTCGCGGATCGCGTCCACCATATGCTCGAACATATCAAAGCCCTCGTTGCGGTACACCACGACGGGATCGTACTGACCGATCGCGCGCAGGTGGATGCCGCGGCGCAATTCGTCCATATTGTCGATGTGATCCATCCAATAGCGATCGACCGTCTGCAACAGCACCACGCGCTCGACCTCGCGCATCACCGCGTCGCCGTACTGCTTCTCCTTCGCGTCGTAGATCTGCATCGCGCGGTCGATAAGCAGCTCGGCGATGTCCTCACGCTCGGCGTCTTCCAGTTCTTGCGCGGAATACTGCAGTTCGCCCTCGCGCAGCAACCAGCCGCCGTAATAGCTACGCAGACCGTCGAGATTCCAGTTTGTGTGATCCTCGTTGTCGGCGGTATACTGCGCGACGTTCGCGCGGATGGACTCCTCCACCATCTTGACGACGCTGTCGTGGACGTTGCCGTCCGCGAGCACCGTGTCGCGCTGGCCGTAGATGACCTCGCGCTGACGGTTCATCACGTCGTCGTATTTGAGCACGTCGCGGCGGATACCGAAGTTGCGCTCCTCCAGACGGCGCTGGGCGCTCTCCACCGAGCCGGATAACAGCTTCGCCTCAATGGGGGTGTCCTCGTCGATACCGAGCATCTCCATCATCCGATCGATGCGGTCGCCGCCGAACAGACGCATTAAATCGTCCTCCAGCGACAGATAGAACCGCGTCGCGCCGGGGTCGCCCTGACGGCCCGCACGGCCGCGCAGCTGGTTGTCGATGCGGCGGGACTCGTGCCGCTCGGTGCCGAGGATGAATAAGCCGCCCGCCTCACGCACCTGCTCGGCCTCGGGACGGATCTGCTCTTTGTACTTTTCGTTGAGACGACGGAACTGCTCACGGGCGGCGAGGATCTCCGCGTCCTGCGTGTCGCCGAACGCCGTGGACTCGGCGATCAGCTCCTCCGACACACCCGCGCGGCGCATCTCCGCCTTCGCGAGGAATTCGGGATTACCGCCAAGCATAATATCCGTGCCGCGGCCCGCCATATTGGTCGCGATGGTGACAGCACCCAGCTTACCCGCCTGCGCGACGATCTCCGCTTCCTTCTCGTGGTACTTCGCGTTGAGCACCTCGTGCGGGACGCCCTCGCGCTTCAGCAGTTTCGACAGCAATTCGGATTTCTCGATCGAAATGGTACCGACCAGCACGGGCTGACGGCGGGCGTAGCACTCCTTGATCTGGCGGATGATGGCGCGGTATTTACCCGCCTCGTTCTTGTACACGATGTCGTCCAGATCCGCGCGGATAACAGGCTTATTGGTCGGGATCTCGACGACGTCGAGGCGGTAGATCTGGTTAAACTCCATCTCCTCGGTCTTGGCGGTACCCGTCATACCCGACAGCTTCTTATACAGACGGAAGAAATTCTGGAAGGTGATGGTGGCGAGCGTTTTGCTCTCGCGGGCGACCTTGACGCCCTCTTTCGCCTCGATCGCCTGATGCAGGCCCTCGTTGTAGCGGCGGCCGAACATAATGCGGCCCGTAAACTCGTCGACGATGAGCACCTGCCCGTCCTTGACGACGTAGTCGACGTCGCGCTGCATAATGCCGCGCGCCTTGATGGCTTGGTTAATATGGTGCAGTAGGGTGACGTTGTCGGAATCCATCAGATTCTCGACCTTGAAGAACGCCTCCGCCTTACGCACACCCGACTGGGTGAGGGTGGCGGTGCGCGCCTTCTCGTCAATGATGTAGTCGCCCGCGACGGTATCCTGCTCCTCCTTAGCATCCATCTCCTTGATGCGGAACGCCTTTAAGCCCTTGGCGAATTGGTCGGCGACATTGTAGAGCTCGGTGGATTTATCCCCCTGCCCCGAGATGATGAGGGGGGTACGCGCCTCGTCGATGAGGATAGAGTCCACCTCGCCGACGATGGCAAAGCAGTGGCCGCGCTGGGCCTTGTCCGCCTGCCGCACGACCATATTGTCGCGCAGATAGTCAAAGCCGAACTCGTTGTTCGTACCGTAGGTGATGTCGGCATCGTAGGCGGCGCGGCGCTGCTCCTTGGTCAGGTCATGAACGATCAGACCGACCGACAAGCCGAGATAGCGATACACCTTGCCCATCCACTCGCTGTCGCGGCGGGCGAGATAGTCGTTGACGGTGACGATGTGCACGCCCTCGCCCGTCAAGCCGTTGAGGTAGGCGGGCAGGGTCGCGACGAGGGTCTTACCCTCGCCCGTGCGCATCTCGGCGATGCGCCCCTGATGCAGGATGATGCCGCCGAGAATCTGCACGGGGAAGTGCTTCATCCCCAACACGCGCCACGACGCCTCGCGGCAGGTAGCACACGCCTCGGGCAGAATGTCGTCGAGCGTCTCCCCCGCGGCGAGCCGCTCGCGCAGCAGCGCGGTCTGCCCGCGCAACTCGTCCTCGCTCATCGCGGCGTAGGTCTCCTCCAGCGCGAGCACCTTGTCGCACAGGGGACGGATGCGCTTAATTTCTTTTGTGCTGTAATCCCCGAACAGGGCTTTAAGAAATGCCATCTATATCAACCTTTCGCGTGGTTTTAAGCCATATTTCAATCATTATACCATATCAAAATCTAACTTACAACCGTTCGGACGGTAAATTTTCCGTGAATACGCCGCATTTTTCGCCGCGATGCGACAAATACTGTTGACAGATTTATCGAATATCGGTATAATGTTGATGGATTTCGGTACAAAAGGAAGCGATACACGATGAAACTGATCGGTAAAAGCGGCCTGAGCCGCGTGATCGAGGCCTGCCTCATTGCCCTGCTGGTGATCGTGCCCGTGTTGCTCGTCACCCTGCCGTGGAGCATCACCTGGATCACCGAGCGCACCTCGGGCGACCCCTATTACATCCGCTATCTCGTCATCCTCGCCTACTCGGGCGTAATGACCGAGCTGATCATCTGGCAGGCGCGCGGCATCCTGCACAACGTCAACGTCGGACGGGTGTTCTCCACCGACACGGTGCGGCGGATGCGGGTGATGGCGGTCGAGTGCGTCGTGCTCGCGGCGTTCTATTTCGCCACGATGTTCTGGATGTCCAAGTTTTTTATGGCGTTTCTGTTCGTGACCTTCGTGCTGGTCGGTTGCTCGCTGTTGGTGTTTGCGGAGCTGTTCCGTCAAGCGAACGAGTATAAAAAAGAAAACGATATGACGATATAAGGGGGCGGCGGTATGAGTATTATCATCAATCTCGATGTGATGATGGCGAAGCGGAAGATGGGGCTGACGGAGCTCTCCGACCGCGTCGGCATCACCCTCGCCAACCTCTCCATCCTCAAAAATAACCGCGCCCGCGCGGTGCGCTTCTCCACCCTCGACGCGATCTGCAAGGCGCTCGACTGCCAACCGGGAGATATCCTCGAATATGTTGAGGATGTGAAGAAATAAGCGTATTGAAGCTGAAAAGGGGAACGGGAAATTCCCGTTCGCCTTTTGCGTGTATGAACAAGGTTTTAAAAAGTGATCAATTAATTAAACCATCCCATAACGGTCAATTAGGATTAAGCAGAGGATCAAATCCACACTCGATTGCCAGTTCACGGATTTTTGTTCCGTTCTCATACGGAATTTCTAGGCAGTATTCTTCCGGGACCTTATGACCTTTTTCATCCCACTTGTCCGAATAGTATACGTTGATTTGCATGCTGTGAAATGAACCGAGCGCCACTTCTTTATCGGAATATCCAAATGTTAAATTAACCGGTCTTTCTCCAATTATAGAATCATATTTTGCTATGTCGGCAGGCTTGTTTTCTTTTAAAGCCGTGAGCCAGCGTTTGATCATCTTTTTGTCGGTAATGATGATATCATCGGCATCAACAATCTTGATATAAGACAGATTATCAGAAGACGCCGCCTCTGCTATACGATTATGATATTCATCCCACACAGCTTGAGCGGAATCATTTTCAAACGTTTTCTGATTCGTAGGATTACCCCCATTACATCCGCATAACAACACAAGTCCAACACAGATAAATAACAACAATTTTCTCATTAACAATTCACCCTACCTACTGTAAAATCCCACCAATTCAATCGTGTGCGGGGAGTTTGTTTCATAAGATATTCTCTGATAAGTCCAAGTATAATTCTGCCCGGGATTAGGATTGGGCCATGGGATGCTGTTTTCCGGCCATAGATTGCAATCAGACTAATCAACGAATTTTTGTCTACAACAGAAGTATACCCTTTTCAGATCGATCCGTTTATATTGAAAAAGATTCAGTAAACAAGAAAAGTTTGATGTTCGTATTCATCGCCAATTGACACTTCATACATAAAAGCATATTTTTGATCACGGGTTAGCACAAGCTTAGCTTTACCGATTTGTATGTTAACAGAATTACCATACACGGCATTCACTTTTTCTAGGATTTTATTTTTAGCGGAGTCAGAACTTAAGAGTTGTATTCTGTCTAATAAAGATTTATCTTGTGCCGCTTTGACGGTGTCGGGAAATTGATTAAGCATGCATGTGCTCATTTGCCACACAGTTCCGTCTGCATATACAGAAAGGATAAGCGTTTCATTTGTAGGGATTTCATAAATATATTTTGTATACTGATATGAATATCCTCCTCTATCTCCGAGGTTGGTAACACTTAAAATATAGTCATCTGTGTCAATGAGTTTACCTGCCATGCGATCGGCTATTTTTTGACATTCTTCAACAGTTTTCCCTCCAGCATCCTCATGGCCCATACGATACAATCCGGTCAGTTCTCCAGTGTCCGAACGCACATAAAATCCGCCTTTATATTCGTCTGTGTTAAATGTATATTTGTGCACAGCATAAGTTGCATTTAATTCATTCTGCGTGTGTTTATATGTGCCGGTGTAGATGCTTTGATCAAATGTAACTTCCGTTTCCTTTTTGGCCGAGGGATCGTTATAATAATTGAGAAGTGCTTCTCCCCAATTGGCATCCTCTTCGCTGCCGACAATAACAGCTGTAAGAGTTTCTTCTTTTGTCTGCTTGCAAGCAGAAGAGGATATACAGAACCCACAGCAAACGATCAGAAGAAAAAAGCGATAATACCAACTCAAAATATTCACCACCTCAATTTACACTAGACAAAATAATTGTTTGTATCGCCGCAGATTATATAGCTGGTCATAGTTGTGCTACTATATTTTGAATCTTGAGCTAATCTTTCGCAAATTTGTTTTACTGATAATCCATCATCCAGCATATCCAAAAAAGCTTTTGTCCAACTATTTGCCAAACTACAATTTATACTTTCTTTAAACCCTATCGCCGTTCTTGCGCCTCTTGCCACTGCAACCGACGGAAGATTTTTTCCGGATGTTCCTCCTGCACCTGTCTGACAACCTATGAATAAGGCTAACTGTAAATTTGAAAGATCTAAATCAGTGGACATTTCGGCACTGCCTAAGCAGATTGGATTGTTTGAGTCATCATTCAAGAGAATAAAAGTACCTATTTGAGCCCCTGCTGAGGTAGTTGTTTTTCCTCCGTGACTTCTACTCACAAAAAGGCTACACGTATCTGAATCCAAATAGTTGGTAACGCTAGACAAGGATGGCGCCCCTGTTATAACAGGTGTACTTTGATACCCTACATCGACCAAATACGTCCTGCTTTCGGTCAAGCATGTAGCATGATCATGTCCGGTGTTTGTTATTCCGACTAAATAAGCTAGGTTGCGAACATAATACTTTATAGATATTCTAGGCCGCTTGCCAACATAACTATAATCACAATCGCTACTAAAATAACAAGTGCGATTTGTTTTGCTCGTATCCTTCGTGCGCGGCTTAATAACCAAACCATTGTTGCTTGAAGATGTGCTATACCATTTTCTGACTAAAGAGGTTACATTAAATGATTCGGATGAGTTGTCGGCATCGGTCACCGTACTCGTTACACGATTTGTAAAAGAATAACTTGATTGAGAGTTCCATGTTATTGTGCTTGAGGACCAATTATAATTACCCACTTCATATACATCAAGAGTGTTATTATCGGCCGTCTGATATGAGGTTACCGGATAATGGTTTAAGTACATCGTGGCACTTGCGATGTATGCTGATGTTGTAATAGCCGACACCCGAGGGAACCGAATATAAATGCGACTCTCATAAGCCGTGCCGTTTGACAAATTGGAACCTACGTACATACGGTCCGTAGTCATATAATTGGTTGTCGGATTAAACTGGTTAACACCGTTATCCTGTATATCTGTCGCCGCAGTCGAAGTTGTCGCCGTCGGGTCGATGGTAATAGGATAAACACGCGCCGGATCGTTCAGCCATTCCGTGTCGGGTGTCATCGTGTAGATGCACCCCGTGGCAGTCGGCGTGACGGTCACATCAATATCCATACACAGGGTATCTTCTTGTGTATTGGCATCTTCCATATACGGTGCCTGTATAATGAATATCGGCTCACCGTTTAATTGGTTATCGGCATAGAAATGCACAGCCCCGAATTCCTGAACTACTGGGGTCAATCCCGTATAAGTAAAGGTGAAAGAAAAACTTTGTTGAGTGGTGGGAGCCGTCAGGATGATGCTTTCCTTCAGCTTTTGCCCGTCGATGCGATATACCAGATGGGTATTTTGCTGTACATTCGCGTAGGTCAATCCCGCCGCTTGATTCGGCAATAATGTAACTGCCTGTTGTAACAACTGGTCTTTTTTCTCTGTGTCAGCCGCGTTTCGCGATTGCTGTAGTAACTCAAGCTTTTTCTCGTCGGTATTATCGGTATTATCAATAGCCGCGGTAGAAACAGCGCTTGTGTTCAGCATACGGAAACTAAGTGCGTGATCCGCATACTGAAGTTGTATATTTGACGTGCCGGATAATGCTTGCGGTAGACGAACCTTAAACGAGTTCGCGGTGTTTTCATAATAGCCGTTGCCGGAACCTGTTGCTGCTATAGCATTGCCGCTCGGCGCAACAAGTTTGAGTGTGTTGTCAATATCCTGCCACTCGTTGTTCGAGTCTAAATAATGCACGGGGTCTGTATATACAGCGGCAATGTATCCATTTTCTCCATAGTGAAAATGTTTTTCCTGTTCTGTGCGTAACGATATATCCTCTGCATATTCATTCAATGCTGAAGGCGCACTCTCGGTCGAGATCTGTGTGTTTTCGGCAAGAGCAGCCGCGCCCGCGGGGATCTGGCATAGTATCGCAAGAACAGCGAGTGTTGAAAGAAGTTGACGGATCGCTCGCTTTGTTTTTGATTTCATTTTCATTATAAACCCTCCTTTGGTCAGTTGTCTATATCCTTCTTGTGATTTTATAAATTTACTTAACCATCGGACCCACCTCTTTCTGCACCGTTTCTATTATCAACATAGCATAATAATTATCAAAAGTCAACAATATATTTTGTCGTATAGTATTGACTTTGAAATATAATCGTCATATAATAAAGTTGTCGACAGGAAGGAGTGGGATACGGATGTCAGCGGCCGATGGCGTCAAGCGAAGCAGTATAGAACTGCTGTTGCTCACACTATTGCAGGAAGAGGATATGTACGGGTATCAGATCTCGCAGGAGCTGGAACGCCGCAGTGACGGGGCGTACACGCTGCAGGAGAGCTCGATGTATCCGATCCTGTACCGTATGATGGACAAGGGGTATATCTCGGACAAGCCGGTGAAGGTCGGCAAGCGTCGCACGCGCGTCTACTATCATTTAGAGAACGCGGGTGTGGAACGCCTTGCCCAGGCGCGCAGGGAATATCTATCCCTCAGCCTTGGCGTGTTGAAGATTCTCGGTATAACCGAATTTGGTGCGATGGAGGAAGAAGTCTATGGCAGTCAAAGCAGAGAATAAAAACGGCGCGGATGGTGCGAAACGGTTTTATCGCGCGGCGCGCAAGGGCTGTCCGTCCGCCTATCGTAAAAAGCTGTGCGAAACGTTAAAAGCCGCATTATTGGATTATACGGATGCCAATCCGCAGGCGGATATGGCGGCGTTGACAGCCCATTTCGGCCGTCCCGAGGATTTTGCCAACGAGTTCATCAACGAAATGACCGCGGAAGAGAAACATCAGATGTTGAAGCGCGCCAAGATCGGCAAGTGGTGTGCGCTTATTGCAACCGCTGTGTTTGTTATCACCGTTGTTATTTCCGCGATCATTATTGTGAAAGAAAGCAAGGAAGCGGAAGCGTATTATTATCGGTATGAGATCAGCATTGAAGAAGGAGAATGATGATGAAAAAACTTGGTTTAATGTTTTTAAGCATTGCATTGTTGCTGTCGTTCTGCGCACTTCCTTTTGGTGTAAACGCACAGACCGCAGAGAATACCGAGCGGATCATTTCCGAAACGGTTGAAATGCTCGAGGATGGGTACTATGTGAAAACGATCGTCGCAGAAGAAATCCCCGCAATGGCGCCTCGTGCAACCACGACCAAAAGCGGTAGTAAGGCGTTTGTGCTTTATAGTAATAGTGATGAAGAATTGGCGCGTTTCACTCTGAAAGGGACTTTTTCGGTGAACAGCGGCGTAAGCGCTACCTGCACGGCATCGTCTTACACGACTTCGATCTCGAACAATTCGTGGTCGGTCAAATCCGCCAGCGCGACCAAGTCGGGCAATCAGGCGATCGGTGACGTAACCTTTGTGAAAAAGGTGCTGTTCATTACGACAAGCACCAAAGAAGCCCACGTTGTTCTAACCTGCGATAAAAACGGCAACCTGTCTTAATATAGCCTCGCTTTGAGTGGGGGCGCGTAACGCGCCCCTGCTTTTTTTGTAAACAAAACCAACCGCCCGTGCTGACTTATCGTCCGCACGGGCATTTTTTA
>JAZSHK010000149.1:0-4990 GCA_045533185.1 Acutalibacteraceae bacterium
GCGTCAAACACCGGCTTTTCGTTGATAAAACGCACCTCGATCTTTGCGGGATGCACGTTGGCGTCCACCGTCTCCGCAGGCATCGTCAGACACAGCACGCAGGACGGGAAACGACCGACCATCATCACGCCCTTGTACGCCCGTTCCAACGCGACCATCGCGGTCTGTGTCTTCACATAGCGACCATTGATGAAGAAATGCTGCATTGTGCGGTTCGGTCGGCAAGCCTCGGGCTTACAAACATAGCCGTTGACGCGCACCCCGCCCATTGTATAATCTACCGGGATAAGTCCCGCGGCAAAGGGCTTGCCGAACACGGCGTGGATGCAGGACAGCAGATCGCCGTCGCCGGGGGTGTGGATCTCCGTTCGTCCGCCGCGGATGAATTTCATCGAAATCTCGGGATGGGACAGCGCCAGACGCTCCATTACGCCCGCGACCGCGTTCCCCTCGCTGACGTCTTTTTTCAAAAATTTCATTCGCGCGGGGATATTATAGAACAGATCCTCAATGATAAAGGTTGAACCCTCGGGACAGCCCGCATCCTCCAGCAGGATTTCCTCCCCGCCGTGGATGACATACCGCGTGCCGACCATCTCGCCCTTAACACAAGTGGTCAGCTCCACACGGGCGACCGCGGCGATGGAAGCCAACGCCTCACCACGGAAGCCGAGAGTGCTGATCGCGTTGAGGTCTGCCTCGTCGCGCACCTTGCTCGTCGCGTGGCGTAAAAACGCCGTCGGCACGTCCTCGCGGTGAAAGCCGCAGCCGTCGTCGGTGATGCGCATATAGGTCACGCCGCCATCGCGGATCTCCACCGAGATATGACGCGCTCCGGCATCCACCGCATTCTCGACCAATTCCTTGATCACGGATGCGGGGCGTTCGACCACCTCGCCTGCGGCGATGAGCTCGGCCACATGTTTATCCAATACGCGGATCAGTGCCATCGGAAATCCCTCCAAACATCAAATCAATACGCCGAAGCCTCTTTCACGAGTGCATACAGCTCCTGCATTGCCTCGATCGGCGTGAGGACGTTCACGTCCAACGCTTTCAGTCGCATCACCAGCGGGTTGTCCGCCGTCTGCAGGATGGACAGTTGCCCATAGTCCTCCTCGGACGCTTCGGTATGTGCCCGCGCGGGTCGGACATCCCCCGCCTCAGTGGTGCGCAGGATCTCCTTTGCCCGCTCGACGACCTCGTCGTTGATGCCCGCGAGCTTTGCCACCTGAATGCCGTAGCTGGCGTCCGCAGGACCGCGCACGATGCGCCGCAGGAAGGTAATATCGTCGCCGCGCTTTTTCACGGCGATGTTATAGTTCTTCACGCCGCTGATCTCATCCTCCAACGCGGTCAGCTCGTGATAATGGGTCGCAAACAGCGTCTTAGCACCGAGTTTTTTCGGATCTGCGACGTATTCCAGCACCGCGCGGGCAATGCTCATACCGTCAAAGGTCGAGGTGCCGCGACCGATCTCGTCAAACACGATGAGGCTGTTCGCCGTCGCGTTGCGCAGGATGGATGCAACCTCGCTCATCTCCACCATAAAGGTGGATTGCCCCGCCGCCAGATCATCCGACGCGCCGACGCGGGTGAAGATGCTGTCCACGATACCGATGGTTGCACTCTGCGCAGGGACGAAACAACCGATCTGCGCCATCAGCACGATGAGCGCCGTCTGGCGCATAAAGGTGGATTTACCCGCCATATTCGGGCCGGTGATCATCGCCACGCGGTTGTCATTGTTATCCAGTTCCGTGTCGTTCGGAACAAACGGCGCGTCGCTGAGGCTCTCCACCACAGGATGGCGTCCCGCCTTGATCTCAATACGAGCGCCCGTGTTCACTTCGGGACGGCAATAGTTGTGCCGCACGGCGACCTCGGCAAACGAGGTCAGCACATCCAGTCGCGCGACCGCCTCAGCGGTACGCTGAATGCGGTCAAGCTGCGCCGCAACCTTATTACGCACGTCGCAGAAAAGCTGATACTCCAACGCGACCGAGCGGTCACGTGCGCCGAGCACGCGGGCTTCGAGTTCCTTTAATTCCTGAGTGATATACCGCTCGGCGTTCGCAAGCGTCTGTTTGCGAATATAATGCTCGGGCACCTGATCGGCGTACAACCGGGAGACCTCTATGTAATACCCAAACACGCGGTTATAGCCGACTTTCAGAGTCTTGATGCCCGTCTTTTCCTTTTCAGATGCCTCGATACGGGTGATGATACCCTTGCCGTCGGTCATATCACTGCACAGCTCATCGAGCTCAGCGTGATAGCCGCGGCGGATCATCCCGCCCTCGCGCACCGAGAACGGCGGGTCATCCACGATCGACGCCGCGATCAGGGAACATATATCCTCGAGCGTGTCGATGCTCTTGTTAATATCGCTGAGTTCTGTACAACCGCACGCCGCCAAGGCTTCCTTGATCGGCGGCAGACATTCGAGCGTCTGCTGCAGAGAACGCAGCTCGCGCGCGTTAGCACTGCCGTAGACGATGCGGGTCATAATGCGCTCGAGATCGTAGACACGGGTGAGATGTTCGCGCAGTTCACCGCGCAGCAGATGACCGCGAACAAGCTCCTCGACCGCGTCCAGACGGCGGGTGATCGCCGCGACGTTGATGAGCGGCTGTTCGATCCAGCTGCGTATCAGTCGCTTGCCCATCGCGGTGCGCGTGTGATCCAGCACACCGAGAAGCGAGCCGCGCTTTTCCTTCGAGCGCATCGTTTCGAGCAGTTCGAGGTTGCGGCGCGCGGTCAGATCGAGCTTCATAAACTGCGCATCGGAATAGAGCGTCGGCGGCGCCAAGCGCTCGAGACCGTTCATCTGCGTCGACAGCAGATATTGCAACGCACAACCGAGCGCACACAAAGCCGCAGGCTTGTCCGCAAGCTGCAGGCTTTCGAGTGTCACCGACTTATCCTCAGCGGCGTACTGCCTCAGCACCGCTTGCTCGCAAGCACTGATGGCGCAGATCTCCTCGTCCAGCACCTCGATATCGCGACCGAGACGCTTGGTGACAAATTCCTGTACAGACGCGTTCGTCGCAACAGCAGCGTTGGCAATGATCTCGCTCGGGTTAAAGCGCCCGAGCTCGTTGCTGATGCGCAGATTGAGATCGCCGCCCGTCAGATGGGTCAGTTGGATCTCACCCGTCGAGCAGTCACAGAAGCACAGACCGCACGCCTTGCCATCGGCAGAAGCATACAGCGCCGCCAAATAGTTGTTACGGCTCTCATCGAGCATACTGCCCTCAATGACCGTACCGGGGGTGATGACGCGGATGATATCGCGCTTGACCAAGCCCTTGGTCAGTGCGGGATCCTCTACCTGCTCGCAGATCGCGACCTTGTAGCCCTTCGCGACCAAGCGAGCAACATAGGACTCATAGCTGTGAAACGGCACGCCGCACATCGGCGCACGCTCGGAAAGACCGCAATCGCGCCCCGTAAGGGTGATCTCAAGCTCTTTGGATGCGAGCTTCGCATCGTCGAAGAACATCTCATAGAAATCGCCTAAACGGAAGAACACGATCGCGTCCTTGTTCTGCTCTTTTATCTGCAGATACTGCTTCATCATCGGAGTCATTTCAGCCATGATCCTTTGCCGTCCTTTACGTTAAATTATCTTTGCTCTATCAGTGACAACCGCCGCAGCTGCCGCAATCGCCCGAGCAGGAGCCCTCCTGCGCCGCAAGATTGGGGTCTTGCCCCTGCGCCGCGAGCGAGATCGCCGCGTGCAGTTTATTGACCAGCGCGTCCAGCGCCGTGCGCGCATCGTTGTAGGCCATCATACGCTCATTCGCCATTACGCGGGCATAGATGTCGCGCAGCTCAGTGTTGAGGGTACGCAGCTTCTCGGCATCGCGCTCATTTTCCTCTTTGGTCTCCTCGCTGTTGATCGCCAAACGCTTAAGATTAAATTCACCGATCAGCTTCTGCAGACCCTCGTCTGCATCCGCCGCTTCCTGCGCCTTCTGCAGGGCGAGAAAGCGCTCGTCCTCCTGCAGCTGACAGCCGAGATCGATTGCCATAGCAACTAATGTTTCCATAAAATTATCTCCTTTAGATTTATTCTTCAACCGATACAATTTCACCGGTCATGATCCAACTTCGCGCGTCATTGATGCGCACCGCGGCGTGTCGACCGAGCAAACTCTCGTCACCGCTCACACGCACAACACTGTTATCTGCCAGACGCGCCTCAATATACCCGTCGCAGGCGTTTTCGAGCAGCGCGCGCTGTGTGGTACCAACCAGCACCGATAACCTCTCGGCGGAGATGTCCTCCTGCAGTGCGGTCAGCTCCTGCAACCACGCCGTTTTTGTTTCAAGCGGCACGGGGTCGGGCATCTCGGCGGCGGGTGTTCCCTTGCGCGGCGAGTAGATAAAGGTAAAAAGAGATGTAAAGCCGACTTCCTTTACAAGGCTTAGCGTGTCCTCAAACTCCTCGCGCGTCTCACCGGGGAAGCCGACGATCACGTCACTCGTGAAGGAAATATCCGGTATCACCGAGCGGGCGTAATTCACCAGATCTAAATACTGCTCGCGGGTGTAGCGACGATTCATCTCCTTGAGGATGCGGTCGTTGCCCGACTGGAACGGCAGATGGAAATGATGCGATACCTTCTCACAGGCGGCGATGGTGTCAAACAGCTCGTGCGTCGCGTCCTTAGGATGAGAGGTCATAAAACGAATGGTGAAATCACCCTCAATGGCGTTGATGCGCCGCAGCAGCTCGGCGAAATTCACGCCGTGGCTCTCCCCTTTGCCGTAGGAGTTGACGTTCTGTCCGAGCAGGGTGATCTCCTTATAGCCAGCGGCGACAAGCGCTTTCGCTTCGGTGAGGATCTCCTCGGGCGCGCGACTGCGCTCGCGCCCCCGCACATACGGCACCACGCAAAAGGTACAGAAGTTGTTGCAGCCGTACATAATCGGCAGCCACGCCTTAAACGAGCCGTCACGGTGAACAGGCAAGCCCTCTGCA
>JAZSHK010000027.1:0-11191 GCA_045533185.1 Acutalibacteraceae bacterium
TTTGTACTGCTAAAACCACGCGTCAGACGCGTAGTGAGGAACATAGGGCACTGCCCGCCCTGCTAGCATGTTGCGCCCCAATAACATATTGTTCCGTCAGAACTTTCCGTCAATTAAGGCGTCGTAGGATGTATTTAACGCTTCTTTGATTGCACGCAGTTGGCTGGATTTGATGTGTTGCGTGCATCGCTCGATTTTGACAAGACACTCTCTTGTCATATCACAGCCGTTGATTTGCAGAATGCGAACTAAATCTGTCTGCCCTAAGCCGCATTGCTTCCGGATTTTGCGGATGTTTTCGCCTATTTGGCTGTCTTGTTTGATTTTCTGCTCCATAAAGTTCACTCCAATCGGACTTAATTTGGTCCATCTGGGTTTATTTTATGAACTTCTTGTGCTATAATGGGACCGAAACTGGTCCAATCATCATCACAGGGAGCGAAAGAAGTGAATTTTATGAAAACCTCGCTGAAAAAGAACCGTAATAGATCGTCCGGCCTTTCACGGTTTTTCTGTGCGCGGATCGTCGGTTATCCCCTTGCCAACCGCGCGCGGGTGTGGTAAAATAGACCCGTATGTGATTTCTTCACCGAAAGGAGATTATTATGACGGACATTCAACACACCGACAACACCTCCCGCCGCATCATCCGCGCGTGCGCGCTGACGATGGTGTTCCTCGCGTTGGGGTTGGTCGTTTTTCTGTGGCTGCGCCACGGCTTTTTGAAAGAATATGAGGGGGTTCAGGTCAACACCCTGCAGATGGCGCTGTACACCGTCGGCGGCAGTGCGCTGGTGGCGTTGATCGGCACCCTGTGCGTGAAGGCATGCCTGCCGACGGGCGAGACCCGTCCGCGTGGCGTGTGGGCGTGTCCGCTTGCCGCCGCGGGGCTTGGCCTCGCGGTGATGGCGCTCGCCTATGTGCATCTCGGCGTGTGGCCGGTGGGGGACAAGTCCATCCTGATGGTGGATATGCACCACCAGTACGCGCCGCTGATGAGCGAATTACGCCATATGTTCATCGAAGGGGCGGACTTCACCTATTCCTTCCACGTCGGGCTGGGCGCCAACTTCATCCCCTGCTTCGCGTATTATCTCGCGAGCCCCTTTAACCTGCTGCTGCTCCTGTTCTCCGAAGCGCATCTCGCCGAGGCGATCCTCGTCATCACCCTGCTCAAGAACGCGCTCGCCGCGGGCGCCTTCGCCGCCTGCGCGCAGTACATCTACCGTAAGCGCAACGCCGCGATCGTGTGCGTGTCGGTGCTGTATTCGCTGATGCTGTATATGCTCGCCTATTCCTGGAACATTATGTGGCTGGACGCGGTGGCACTGTTGCCGATCGTCGTGATGTGCTTTGAGCGGATGCTGCGGGAGCGCAAGTGGCTCGGCTACGTGCTGACGCTCGCACTCGCGCTGTTCAGCAATTACTACATCGGCTTTATGCTGTGCGTGTTTCTGGTGCTGTATTTCATCGTCTGGCAGCTGCGCGAGGAGCGCACGCTCGGCGAGCGGGCGATCGGCACGGGACTGTTTGCGGGCGGCTCGCTGCTCGGCGGCGGGCTCGTGATGGCGTTGCTGCTGCCGACCGCTATCGCGCTCGGGCGCACCTCGGCGGCGGGGGACACCTTCCCCGATTTTAAAGCGACCTTTGAGCTGTTCGATCTGTTCGGGCGGATGTTCTACGGCGCAACGCCGACCATTCGCTCGGGTAACCTGCCGAACCTGTATTGCGGCGTGGCGGCGGTGCTGCTCGTGCCGATCTACGCGACCCAGCGGTCGATCCCGCTTCGCCGCCGCGTCTGCTACACCCTGCTGCTCGCGGTGATGCTGGTCAGCTGCACGATCAACCAGTGGGACCTCGTGTGGCACGGTCTGCACACCCCGAACGACCTGCCGTACCGTTTCTCCTTCCTCGTGAGCTTTGTGGTGCTGCTGATGGCGGCACGGGTGCTCGCCCATCTGTCCCAGATCACTCCGAAGCAGATCCTCGGCAGCCTGACGGCGAGCGCCGCCTATCTCATTCTGTGGGAGAAATTCGGCGGCGAGCGCGCACCCGACGCGACGCTGCTTTACATCAATCTGCTGCTGCTCGCGGTGTACGCCATCGTGCTGCTGGTCGCCGCGACGCGCCGCTTTCCCGTGCGCGCGGGACGCCTCTTACTGCTCGGCGTGGTGACGCTGGAGCTGCTGTTCGGCACCTGCCGCACGCTGGACACGATGGACGGCAACGAGTATTTCACCCTGCAGCACAACTATGTGGATAACGACTCCACCGCGGCGACCGCGGCGGCGGTCGAGCGGGCGCAGGCGCTCGCCGAGCAGGCGGGTGACGAGTTCGCCCGCATCGAATATCTGCCGCGCAGCACCTGTATGGACACCGCCCTGCATCATTACAAGGGCATCACCACCTTTGCGTCGAGCAATTCCTATGACACGACCCTGTTTATGGGGGATCTCGGCTACGCGATCAACGGCGTCAACAGCTATCTCTACCACAGCTTCGTTGCGCCGTCGGATTCGCTGCTGGGGCTCAAATACATCATCCTCGACTTCTCGATCAGCGGGCACAGCCAATTAAAACTGATCGACTCGCTCGCGGTGGGCGAGGAGGCGCGCTACATCTACGAGAACACCACCGCCCTGCCCGTCGGCTATTACGCGACCGACGCTATCCGCGACTACGCGGGCGAGGACTACGCGCCGTTTGACAATCAGGAGCTGCTGTACAGCGGCATCCTCGGCAGTGAAACGGATATCTACATCCCGCTGGAGCTGGAGTCGGAGGACGACAACTCGTCGATCTACGGCAGCCCGTTTGTGAAGAGCGGGCAGATCACCGAGGGCCGTTTCAGCGGCACGGTCGAGGAGCGCGGACAGTATTTCGCCTTTGTGGATTGCCGCGCGGCGGACAGCATCGGCGTGGCGGTGTACAAGACGGACGGCGAACAGCAGAACCACTGGAACGTCACCACCTACGAGCCGTATATCATCGACCTCGGCACGCTGAGCCCCGAGCAGAAGGTGGAGGTGACGATCTCCTCCGAGAGTGCGGTGTCGGGCAACATCCACGTCGTGCGGTTGGACGCCGCGGCGCTGGAGAGCGTCACCGCGGCGGTGCGTGAGCACGGGCTCACCGTCACCGAGAGCAGCTCGACCGCACTCACCGGCACGGTCAATGCCCCCGCGGACGGCGCCTTGTTCCTCTCCATTCCCTACGACAGCGGCTGGACAGCCACCGTCGACGGCAAGCCTGCGGCGACCTTCCCCGTCGACCGCGACGACGAGGGTGAGGACGGCGCGATGCTGGCGGTGGAGCTGACCGCAGGCGACCACACGGTAGTGCTCAAGTACCGTGCCCCCGGCCAGGCCATCGGTCTGGTCATCAGCCTGGTGTGTGCGGCGATCATCGCGGCACTGTGGTTTATTGAACGAAAGCTCACCCGCAAGCAAGCGGCGGTACCCGCCCCTGCCGAACAGCCCGCCCCCGACGAAAAGGAGAGCTTTGACGACGCGCAGGAGGACACCTTCACCGAGTTCCTGCAGGAGGTGGCGCTCGCCGAAACGGCACCCACACCCGCGCAGACGGCGGCAGAGCCCGCCCCCGCCGCGGATGCCGCGGCCGAGGGCACCCCCCCCCGGCCGCCCCTCGAACCCACACAAACCCACGGCCCCGCAGAAAGAAAAACCCCCCCCCGCGGGGCTTTCCGCCCCCGCGGGGGCGTTGCGTTATATCGGGAATTTACCGCTCCTCGCGGAAATAGGGAAGGCCTAAGCTCTGCGGCGGCTGATGCTCGCGCTTTTTGCGCATACTGGTGACGATAAGCACAACGATCGTTACCACGTAGGGGAGCATTTTGACGGCGTACTGCACCATTCGATTTTCGCCGAAGTTGAGATAGGCAGGCAGCACATACAGCGCGCCGAACAGGAAGGAGCCGAGGATGGCCGTCTTGGGACGCCACAGGGCGAAGATGACCAGTGCGATCGCCAGCCAGCCACGGTCGCCGAAGCTGCCGTCGCTCCACGTGCCGTAGGCGTAGTCCATAATGTAGTACAGGCCGCCGAGCCCCGCGATAGCGCCGCCTACGACGGTTGCGGTATACTTGTATCGCGTCACGTGGATGCCTGCCGCATCGGCGGTGGCGGGATTTTCGCCCACGGCGCGCAGGTTGAGGCCGACGCGGGTGCGGCGCAGCACAAACGCCGCAATCAGCGCGACGAGGATCGCCAGATACACCAAAAAACCATAGGAGAACAGCAATTCGCCGATGGCGCCCCAATCCTCCGCAAGGGGCAGGGTCGCGCGGAAGAGGGTGCTGGTGCGCTTGACCGACAGCGAGCCGCCCTCGCCGAATAGCTGTGCCAGCGAGCCGCCGAAGAAGTCGCCGATGCCCACGCCGAAGGTGGTCAGCGCCAGGCCGGTCACGTTTTGGTTCGCGCGCAGGGTGATGGTCAGAAAGCTGTAAACAAGCGCCAGCAGTGCCGCGCCGATCAGTGCGGCGACAAAGGGGATCAGCACGCCCAGAAAGGGGTTAAGCTCTCCGCTGCCCACCGACTTTTCGTAAAAGAAGGCGCCGATAACGCCGCACACACCGCCCATATACATAATGCCGGGGATGCCGAGGTTGAGGTTGCCGGATTTTTCGGTCAGGATCTCACCGGTCGAGCCGAAAATGAGCGGTGTGCCCTGCTTGATGGCAACGGCGATGAAGCCGCACAGAAAGATCAACACGTCTCTCATTTGTCAGCCACCTCCTTTTTGCTGTGACGGAAATGGATCTGATATTGAATGAAGAATTCGCAGCCGATGATAAAGAACAGGATAATGCCCGTCACGATGTCCGCCAGACTGGCGTGCAGGCGGAAGGTGGTCGCAATCGCGATCGCTCCCTGTTGCAGGAAGATGATCAAGGCGGTGGTGAGCACCATCGCGAGGGGGTTGAATTTCGCCATCCACGACACCATCATCGCGGTGAAGCCTTGTCCGCCCACCGTGTTGGGGCCGATGGTGTGACCGGTGCCGTTGACCAGCAGGAAACCCACCAGACCGCAGATGGCACCCGACACGAGCATCGTGCGCACAATGACCTTCTTCACGTTGATGCCGACGTAGCGGGCGGTGTTTTGGCTTTCGCCGACCACCGATATTTCGTAGCCCTGCTTGCTGTGCTTTAAGTAGATGTGGACCAGCACGCACACGACCGCGACGATCAGGATGTTAAGCAGATATCTCTGGCCGAACAAATCGGGCAACCAGCCCGCCTGCGTTTGGCGGTTGATGACACCGACGTTGCCGGAGTTTTTGGGGTTTTCCCACAGCACCTGCAGGATCTCGACGATCTTGATCGCCACATAGTTCATCATCAGGGTGAACAGCGTCTCGTTGGTGTTATACCGCGCCTTGAAGAAGGCGGGGATCACGCCCCACAGCGCACCCGCGAGCACTGCCGTGATGAAGGACACCGCAACGATCATCCAGCTTGGAGCGGAGCCACCCATATAGATCATACACGCCGCGGCCGCCATACAGCCGGCAAGCGTCTGACCCTCGGCTCCGCAGTTCCAGAATTTCATCTTAAACGCGGGGGTGACAGCCAGACCGATACACAGCAAAATGGCGGTGTTCTGCAGAAGCATCCAGAATTTACGGGGGGTACCGAAGTTGCCCTCAAACATTTCAGCGTATACGCGGATGGGGTTGAGGCCGGTCAGCAGTACGATGACCGCGCCGGCGACGACCAGCGCCGCCACGATGGCGACGGCGCGTACCAGCCACGCCTTCCACCACACCATCTGATCGCGCTTGGTGATGTGGATCAGCGGTTCGTGATGCTTTTTCTGTGTCATTCCTGCTCACCTCCGGTCGATTGCGTCATCAGCAGGCCCACCTGCTCCTTGGTGGCGGTGCGTCCGTCAACGATGCCGGTCACTCTGCCGCCGCCGATGACCAGTATGCGGTCACACAGCTCGAGCAGCACGTCAAGATCCTCGCCGACGAAGATGACCGCCACGCCCTGCTCCTTTTGCTGATTGAGCAGGTTGTAAATGGTATAGGAGGAGTTGATGTCCAATCCGCGCACGGGATAGGCCGCCATCAGCACCGTGGGCGAAGCCGCGATCTCGCGTCCGACCAGCACCTTTTGCACGTTGCCGCCCGAGAGACGGCGCACCGGCGTATTGGCGCTGGGGGTGACGACCTCCAGGTCCTCGATGATGTGCTCCGCGAGGTCGCGGGGCGCCTTGCGCTCGAGGAAGGCGCTCTTGCCCTTCTGATAGCTGCGCAGCATCATATTGTCCACGATGTCCATATTACCGACCAGACCCATACCGAGGCGATCCTCAGGGACGAACGACAGCCGCACGCCCAATTCGCGGATCTGTAGCGGGGTCTTGTTCTGCAGGTTATCGACGTTGCCGGTCTTGGGATTGTGATAGAGCACCGCGCCGCTGTCGCTCTTTTGCAGACCGGCGATCGCCTCGAGCAGTTCGCGCTGACCCGAGCCCGCGATGCCCGCAATGCCGAGGATCTCGCCCGCGTTGGCCGCGAAGGTGACGTCGTCGAGCACTTTGGTGCCTTGCCGATTGGTGCAGTTGATGTGATGCACCTCGATGCGCACCTGCGTCTCCTTCGGCTCGCTGCGGGCGATATTCAGCGAGATCTTTTTGCCCACCATCATCTCGGTCAAAGCCGCTTCGTTGGTCTCGGCGGTGTTGACCGTGCCGATGTACTCGCCCTTGCGCAGCACCGCTACGCGATCGGAGAGGGACAGCACCTCGTGTAGCTTGTGGGTGATGATGATGATCGCCTTGCCGTCGTCCCGCATACGGCGCAGGATGGCAAACAGCTTCTGCGTCTCCTGCGGGGTGAGCACGGCGGTCGGCTCGTCGAGGATGAGGATGTCCGCGCCGCGGTACAGCACCTTGATGATCTCGACGGTCTGCTTCTCCGACACCGACATCGTGTAGATCTTCTTCTTCGGGTCGACCTCAAAGCCGTAGCGCTCGCAGATCTCCGCGACGCGCTTTTCCGCCGCCGTGAGATCGTATTTGCCTGTTTCCTTGAGGCCAAGCACGATGTTTTCGGTCGCGCTGAACACGTCCACGAGCTTAAAATGCTGGTGGATCATACCGATCTTATAGTCGAATGCATCCTTCGGCGAGGCGATGATCGCCTCCTCCCCGTCGATGAATAGCTGCCCTTCATCCGGAAAATAGATGCCGGAGATCATATTCATCAACGTGGTTTTACCGGAGCCGTTCTCTCCCAGGATCGAGAGGATCTCTCCCTTGTGGACGGTGAGATTGACGTTGCTGTTGGCAACGACGCTGCCGAAACGCTTGGTTACTCCCTTTAATTCAATGGCAGGAACAACCGATGCGGACTGTTGACTCATCGCGGTACCTCCTTTTTTGCACTCAAAACATACCGGTCAGCCGGCATCTTTTCAAAGCAAAAATAATCTCAACAGGCGAGGCAGAAACTTGTCCGCCTCGCCTGTCGGGTTTTATGTGTTACAGATTATCGGGATATTACTTCGTGGTAACACCGTCGATGTCGATGTCGAAGTAGGGAGCAGAGCGATACTCAGACTCGAGGAACGCACCGTCCTTGATGACCTCGGTGTCGCCGGTGAAGGCAGCGTCGCTGTTCACGTCCGCGAGGTAGCTGGTCATCTCCTTGCCGTCCTTCTTCCAGGTGTTGGTCGCAAAGACCTCGAGCTCACCGTCGATGAGCTTCTGCTTCGCCGCGGCGATCGCCTCGGCAGTGCCGGCGGCACAGGCGGGGCCCAGAGCGGACAGCTCGACGGAGCCGGTCTGCAGAGTGCCGGTCCAGTCAGCGGGGATCTCCTTATCGTTCTTCACGCAATCGATGATGAACTCATAGTAGGGAGCCCAGTTGATGCGGGAGGACACGAGGAAGGTGTTGGGGCAAGCCGCAGCGGTCGAGCCGTTGTAGGACACATTGGGAACCTTGGCGGCCTCGCAGGCGTCGGGAGCGCCCATCGAGTCAGCGTGCTGGCTGATGAGGACACAGCCGTTCTGGATCATCTGGTTGGCATACTCTTTTTCCAGATCATAGTCGTACCAGGAATCGGTGTACTTGACGTCGATCGTGGCGGTCGGGCACACAGAGCGAGCGCCCAGATAGAAGGAGGTCATACCGGACTTCACTTCGGCGTAGGGCTTAGCACCGACGTAGCCGATCTTGGCCTTGTCCGCGGTGATCTTCTTGTCCGCGATCATCTCGTTGAGCTTCATACCGGCGGCGATGCCCGCGAGGTAACGGCCCTCGTAGATGGAAGCAAACGCGTTGTGGAAGTTCTTCACACCCTCGGTGTGCGCCTTGGTGCCGGTCGCGTGGCAGAACTCAACGTCCGGATAATCCTTGGCGGCCAGGATCATATTGTCCTCGTGACCGAAGCTGTCGGCGAAGACGATGTCGCAGCCATCCTCAGCCAGCTCGCACGCCTTGTTGTAGCAGTCGTCGCCCTCCTCGGGGATGCCGGTGACGATGATGACCTGCTCATCGGTCAGGTTCAGCTTTTTCTGGACTTCTTTTGCCGCGTTGATGAAGTTCAGGTCGTAGGTGGAGTTCTCATCGTGCAGCATAATGAAGCCGATTTTGAACTCGTCGTCCGCCTTCTCGCCGCCGCCTTCGCCGCAAGCGACCAGAGAGAACATCATCAGAATTGCCAGAGTCATTGCCAGGATCTTTTTCATGATTTACTCCTCCGTTTTGTTTATATTTTAACCGCCCGTGCGGTTACAGAGACAAATACATCCCGCGCGCATGCGCGCGTATACAATTAAATCACAGATATATTATAGTCAAACGAACGGGGCTTGTCAACAAAAACGGCGACATTCCGCAAGGTAAAAATCGACAAAAATTCGCGTCAATTTTGGGCGCTCGCGATATCCTCGCGCAGTGCATTCCACGCCTCGGGGTGGCGGACGTAATACCGAGGGCATTCCTTCCCCGTGACGTCGTAGTGGCGGATGACGTCGTCGGTGTCGAGGTCGCCGAGTTCGCACAGCCACGCGGTCAGCCGCACGAGCGCGGCATAGGTCGCGTCGTTAAATTTGCCGCTCTCGTCGGGGTGGCATACCTCGATGGAGACCGTGTCGCGGTTGCGGTTGTTGCTCGCGACCGAGCGCTCGTGCAGCGGCAGGCACTGCACCACCTCGCCGTCCAGCCCGACGACGAAGTGAGACACCACCGTGGTGGTCGGTTGGTTAAAATAATGGCGGTTGCCCATCGCCGTGGTGGCGGGGTTGCCGACGTAGTGGATGACCACGCCCGTAAAGTCCGCCAGCCGTGTGCCGTGGCGGGCGTTTTCGTTGTCGATGTAGGCGGTCTGCACCCAGTCGGGGACGGTTGCCTTTTCCAGCACCTTTACCCGCCGCGCCGCCCGCAGAGAGGGAGCGGC
Source organism: Acutalibacteraceae bacterium (assembly GCA_045533185.1). GTDB lineage: Bacteria > Bacillota > Clostridia > Oscillospirales > Acutalibacteraceae > UBA5905. The sequence continues at coordinate 9,431 of JAZSHK010000027.1, forward strand.
GAGCACCGTCGCGGTGACACACACCGCGACGAGGGCAAAAAGCAGCAGCCGCCGTACAAGACGGCGGCGACGGCGGTTACGCATAAGATCACCTCATAAGTAGAGGCGGGCAATGCCCGCCCGTTGTGGTTTGTGCAGGCCTTAACGGGCGGATGTGGGCATCCGCCCCTACGAAATCACTTTTCGTTTACATTATCGGCAAGTAGACCTGTAGGGGACGGGTCTCCCGTCCCGTCGGGTTCAGCCGTCCTTCTTCTCGGCGAAGGCGAAAAACCGCTGGCCGAGGTAATTGAGCCCCGTGAACAGGCACATACCGGTCAACAGCGTGACGTTGCCGCGCAGGGTGTCGCTCGCACTGCGCAGCAGCCAATCCATCAACGGTACGGCGATGCCGTGTGCCAAGAGGTAACACACCGCGATGTTCAGGGCAAAACGCAGCACTTGACGCCACGAATTCTCCTGATTGCGGAAGGTGAAATATTTGTTGAGAAAAAAGCTCAAGATACTGGTGAGGACGTAGTTGGTCGCGGATGAAAACCATACACCGCAATGCAAAGCATTGAACATAAGCAGTTCAATGCTCATACCTACCGCGGTGTTGATCACCCCGACGAGCAGGAATTTGAGCAGCTTCGCATCGACGGCGCCGCGCAGCCGTTTCCACAGAGATGCCATCGGTCAACCCTCTTCCTTAGGGTAGAGCGAAATATCCTAACACCGTTTTAAAAGGGGGGATTTCCGCTCTATCCGCGTTAAAATACTCATAAATCTGGCGCCTTGCGAGATCAAATAGGGTAAAAAGTGCCGAAATCTGCCGCTTTGAGGCGGGTTCGGATATCTCACTCTACCCTATCGAATGTCGTCTCGCTGATGATGTAGCGGGGGCGGCGCTTGACCTCGGCGTAGATCTTGCCGATGTATTCGCCCAGCACCCCGACGCACAGAAGCTGCACGCCGCCGAGGAACAGGATGATGCACATGGTGCTGCTCCAGCCGTTGATGGTCAGACCGCTGAAATGCCGTGTCAGCGTCCATACGATCATCACCAGGCTGACGAAGGATACACCAAGCCCCAGCCCCGTGATCATTTTCAGCGGTTTTACGGAGAGGCTGGTGATACCGTTTGCCGCGAGGGACAGCATTTTTCGCAGAGGATAGTGGCTCTCGCCCGCAACGCGCTCGGTGCGGGTGTAGTAGACACTGCTCGAGCGGTAGCCGACGAGCGGCACGAGGCCTCGCAGAAAGAGATTGGACTCCTCGAACTGCGAAAGACCATCGAGTGCGCGGCGGCTGAGCAGGCGGTAGTCGGCGTGGTTATACACGCTCTCTGCGCCGAGACGGTTCATCAGCTTATAAAACAGCTGCGCCGTGCCGCGCTTAAATGCGGTGTCGCTCTGGCGGTCGGCGCGCACGCCGTACACCACCTCGCAGCCCGCGGCGTATTCCTCCAGCATCGCGTCGACGGCGTTTATGTCGTCCTGCCCGTCGCAGTCGATGCTGACGGTAACGTCGGCGCGCTCGCGCGCGACCATCAGCCCCGCGAGCAGGGCGTTCTGGTGCCCGCGGTTGCGGGAAAGGCAGATGCCGCGGAAAACGGGATCGGCTCCGTGGAGCTCGCGGATCATCTCCCAGGTGCGGTCCTTGGAGCCGTCGTTGACGAAGACGATCTTGCTGTCGGCGTCGATCTTGCCCGCGCTCATGAGAGCGGTATATTTTTCCTTCAGGCGCTTGGAGGTCTCGGGCAGGACCTCCTCCTCGTTA
>JAZSHK010000021.1:0-5572 GCA_045533185.1 Acutalibacteraceae bacterium
GTGGGTAAGACCACCACCATCGGTAAGATGGCGGCGCGGCTCAAGGCCGACGGCAACAAGGTCATTCTCGGCGCGGCGGACACCTTCCGCGCCGCGGCGATCGAGCAGCTGGAGATCTGGGCTGATCGCGCGGGCGTGGACATCGTCAAGCACGCGCAGGGCGCCGATCCCGCCGCGGTGGTGTTCGACACCGTATCCGCGGCGAAGGCGCGCGGCGCGGATGTGGTCATCTGCGACACTGCGGGCCGTCTGCATAACAAGAAGAATCTGATGGATGAGCTCGCGAAGATCGGTCGCGTCATCGACCGCGAGCTGCCGAACGCCGACAAGGAAATTTTGCTCGTTGTGGATGCCACGACGGGGCAGAACGCCGTCAATCAGGCGCGCCAGTTCAAGGAAGCCGCGGGCATCACGGGCATTGTGCTCACCAAGCTCGACGGCACGGCGCGCGGCGGTGTGGTGCTCGCCATCCGCGAGGATCTGCAGGTGCCGGTGAAGTTTATCGGCGTCGGCGAGGGCATCGACGATCTGCAGCCCTTCGACCCCGCCCAGTTTGCCCGGGGCCTGTTTGAGGAGTGATTGGTATGAAATACATTATTGCGACACATAATGCCCATAAGCTCGCGGAGATCAGCCGCATTTTAGCACCGCTCGGCATCGAGGCGGTGACCGACCGCGACCTCGGCATCGAACTGCCCGAGGTGGATGAGACGGGCACGACCTTTGCCGAGAACGCCTATCTCAAGGCGGCGTCCGCGTGTGAATTCTCGGGATTGCCCGCGATCGCGGACGATTCGGGGCTCGCGGTGGACGCGCTCGGCGGCGAGCCGGGGGTGTATTCCGCGCGCTACGGCGGCGAGGGCCTCGACGACAACGACCGCAACGATCTGTTGCTCAAAAATATGAAAGACATTCCCGCCGGTCAGCGGCAGGCGCAGTTTGTGTCCGCCGTGTGCTGTGTGTTCCCGAACGGGGACACCCTGCGCACCGAGGGGATCGTGCGCGGTGAGATCGGCTTTGCCGCGAAGGGGCGTAACGGCTTTGGCTACGATCCGCTGTTCTATGTCGGCGATCGCACCACCGCCGAGATGTCCGCACAGGAAAAGGACGCCATCAGCCACCGCGGGCAGGCACTTGCCGCCTTCGCGGATAAGTTAGAAGAATATCTTAATAAGTGAGGAAACATGATGACCAGTAAGCAACGCGCATATCTGCGCTCACTTTCGAATAAACTCGAGCCCATTCTGCACGCAGGCAAGGGCGGCATCTCGGATGCGATGCTCCGTCAGGCGGACGACGCACTCACCGCCCGCGAGCTCATCAAGGGCAAGGCGCTGGAGACCGCGCCCGCGACCGCCCGCGAGATCGCGGAGGAGATCGCCGCGGCGGTGAACGCCGAGGTGGTGCAGGTGGTCGGCCGCACCTTCGTGCTGTTCCGACAGAAGGAAAAGGATTCGCAGATCAAACTGCCCAAATAACTGCTTGGGTATACTATGACGGAAAGGAGAGTCGGTATGAAGAAGATGGCGCTGTTCGGCGGCACGTTCGATCCCATCCACCGCGGGCATATCACGATGGCACTGCGCCTCGCGGATGCGCTCGGGCTGGACGGGGTGATGCTGATGCCGACCTTCGTTCCGCCGCATAAGATCAAAAATTCGCTTGCGGACGCCGAGCATCGGCTCGCGATGTGCCGCATCGCGGCAAGCGCGCACCCGAAGCTGACGGTCTCGGATATGGAGATCGCCCGCGGCGGCGCGAGCTTTACGGTGGATACGCTGACCGTATTGACGGCACAGTATCCCGACACCGAGTGGTATCTCATCACGGGAGCGGATATGTTCTGCACCCTACGCTCGTGGTACCGCTTTGACGATATTGCGAAGATGGCGACCCTGTGCACGGTGCCGCGCGACGGCACGGACACGGCGGCGATCAGAGCGTATGCCGAGGAGCTGACCGCGCAGGGCGTGCGTTGCTACGTCGCCGACGAGCCCGTCGAGCCGATCTCCTCGACCGCGATTCGCCGCAAATTAGCGGCAGGCGAGCCGACCGAGGAATGGTTACCCGACGGCGTGGCAGACTATATACGACAGCACGGCTTGTATACCGCCGACACCGACACCCGCGATCGGGATGAGCAGTACCGCCAGATCATACGCAAGCGGCTCGGTGATTATCGCTATCACCATTCGCTGTGCGTTGCCGACGAGGCGAAGCGGCTCGCCTTGCGCTACGGCGCGGACGAAAAGAAGGCGTATACCGCGGGACTTCTGCACGATATTATGAAGGACGCCGACCGAAAGTCCCAGTTGCAAATTCTGAAAGACTTTGGTATACTGTTGGACGAAGTCGAGCGGCAGGTCGACAAGCTGTGGCACGCGAAGGTCGGCGCGGCATTCCTTGAGCATATTCTGCAGATAAAGGATCGCGAATTGCTCGACGCGGTGCGGTATCATACCACGGGTCGCGCGGGGATGTCTCTGCTGGAGAGGATCGTGTTTGTGGCGGATTTCACGTCTGCCGACCGCCGATATCCCGATGTGGATGAGGTGCGGCGACTGTCCGACATCTCGCTCGAGGAGACGATGATCTACACCATCGACTACACCATCCGCGATCTACTGAACCGCGGGCAGGCGATCCACCCCGATACGCTTGCCGCCTATAATGAACGCATACTCGAACGACAGACGGGAGGGCATAAGGATGAATGACAATCAGTCTTTGCGGCAGGTCAGCTTAGCCGGTGCTGCTACGGGCAAGAAAAAACAGCCGCCGAAGAAATCGGGCGGGAAGAAAAAGCGTCTGTGGCTCATTGTTATACCCATCGTGCTGGTCGTTGCACTGCTCATCGCGCTTCTCGTGCGCGGCTGTGGCACGGACGGCCCGAGCCTGACCGCTCGCGAGACGATACAGTACACCGTCACCCCCGATGACCTCGCAGGTAAGGTGTCTTACTTTGCTCTCGGCGTGCTGGGGGATAAGTCCACCGATCGGATGGATATGGTCGCAGTGATGTGCTATGACCGCAAGGCGAAAGAGATCACCGTGATGCAGATGCCCGTGGCGACCTATCTCGGCGAGGACGGCAGCTTTGCCGCCTCGGCGCTTGGGGACGTCTGGGGCAACCCGAAGCCGCTCACCTGGTGTGACACCTGCCGCGGTAAGGTGGCGGCGGATGCGATCGACGGGGAAAATCATCAGGTCTGCGGCTCTAAGCTGACCACCCGTACAGGCTCGTCCTTCACCGATCTTGCCCGTGTGTTCAACACGCAGTACGGCCTGCCGATCGACAACTACCTCGTCATCCCGCGCGACGGGCTTGCGAAGCTCATTGACGCGGTCGGCGGCGTGGATATGTCGCTTGCGGCGAAGACGTCTATCGACGGCATTGACTATGAGAAGGGCGTGCGCACCCTGCCGGGTAAGGCGGCGGTGTATTACGCCGTTCAGCACAGCTATAAGGACACGCCCGCATCAGATACCGAGCGGATGCTGCGTCAGCGTCAGTTGTTCGCGAGCCTGCTCGATCGCTTGTCCGAAAAGTCACTTAAGGATCTGTACAACACCGATCCCGCGCTCAAGGACGTGCTGTCCAACGTGATGCTCGGCGCGGATCCCATCCGCTATGACAGCTCGTCTTTCGGAAAGGCGCGCTTGATCGACGTCGGCGAAAAGAAAGCAGAAAACACCAAGTCGATCGAGGCGATGGCGCGGTTCTTCTTCGACATCAGCCGCATCGACCTAGAGGATGTGACCTTCTGCATTCTGCCCGGCACGGCGCAGAAGCGCGGCACGGGCACGGTCTACAGCGTCAACAAGGCGCAGACGGTCGCGCTGCTGAATGAGTATATGAACCCCTACGACTTGCCGCTCGATGACACCACCGTCGCCGTCAATGAGCTTAAAAAGAATCCCGCGGACGCGGACACGGCGGTCACCACCCTCGATCAGGTGCTGGTGAAGGCCGCGGCGGAATAAGGAGTTAGAATGAACGCTGAACAGATCTTACAGCAGGCGGTGCTTTCCCTCGATAAGCACAAGGGGGAGGACCTGCTTGCGTTAAAGGTGTCGGGTGTCACATCCATTGCGGATTATTTCCTGCTCGCCACCGGCACGAGCGCGACGAACGTGCGCAGTCTGTCGGACTACGTGGAGGAAGAGCTCGCTAAGCTGGGGAAGCACCCTCTGCGCAACGAGGGTTACCGCGCGGGCGATTGGATCACTCTCGACTACGGTGATGTGCTGGTGCACATCTTCCGCCGCGAGGTGCGCGAGTTCTACGACCTCGAGCGGCTGTGGACCGACGCCGAGACCATCGACATTACCCCGTATCAATTACCGAACTAAGGAGATAGAGAACAATGGCACAGTACAACCCCGCAGAAATCGAGAAAAAATGGCAGCAATACTGGGAGGAAAAGCAGACCTTCCACACCGACGTGTGGGATTTCTCCAAGCCCAAATACTACGTGTTGGATATGTTCCCGTATCCGTCGGGCGTGGGCCTGCACGCGGGCCATCCCGAGGGCTATACCGCGACCGATATTATGTCCCGTATGAAGCGGATGCAGGGCTACAATGTCCTGCACCCGATGGGCTACGACTCGTTCGGTCTGCCTGCGGAGCAGTATGCCGTTTCTACGGGTAATCACCCCAACGGCTTTACGCAGGAGAATATCCAGACCTTCTCTAAACAGCTTAAAGAACTCGGCTTTGACTACGACTGGTCCAAGATGACCGCGACGTCCGATCCCGAATTCTACAAGTGGACGCAGTGGATCTTTAAGAAGCTGTGGGAGGCGGGCTATGCCAAGCGCATTGAGATGCCGGTCAACTGGTGCGAGGAGCTGGGTACCGTGCTGTCCAACGATGAGGTCATCGACGGCAAGTCCGAGCGCGGTGGCTATCCCGTTGTCAAGAAGAATATGATGCAGTGGGTCATCGACCAGCCTGCCTTTGCGGAAAAGCTGCTGGAGGGTCTTAACGAGATCGACTGGCCCGAGTCCACCAAGGAGATCCAGCGTAACTGGATCGGTAAGTCCACGGGTGTCGAGGTCGACTTTAAGCTCGTCGGCGGTGGCGAGTTCTCGATCTATACGACCTGCATTGAAACCATCTACGGTATCACCTTTATGGTGCTCGCGCCCGATGGGAAGATCACGGCAAGTCTGTTAGATCGCGTGGAAAATCGCGACGAGGTGCAGGCCTACATAGACGAGACGGTGAAGAAGTCGGATATGGACCGCACCGATCTGAACAAGGGGAAATCCGGTTGCCCGCTCAAGGGTGTGTATGCCATCAACCCCGTCAACGGCAAGGAGGTTCCCGTATTCATCGGCGATTTCGTGCTCGCCAACTACGGCACGGGCGCGGTGATGGCGGTTCCCAGCCACGACCAGCGTGACTTTGAGTACGCGACCGTGCACGACATCCCGATGATTCAGGTCATCGAGGGACGCGACGTGTCCGAGTGCGCTTTCGAGAAGCAGGATTATCTTGGCAAGGGCTGTAAGCTGATCAATTCCAAGTCGGATCGTAGCCATGTCGTTCTGTGAGCCAAGGAGTT
>JAZSHK010000155.1:0-2272 GCA_045533185.1 Acutalibacteraceae bacterium
TCTTCCTTCGGGGGCATTTTGCGTGGCGTGGGTCTGCATCGGTTTCAGCCCGTAAAAACTTTGAAAAATAGTGCCAAATACCCCTTGACAAGCCGCTATACACTATGCTAAAATGTGTAATCGTGGTATGATGCCTAATTATGGGTGTCGCCCGCCAAAGCATTGGTTTTAGAGGGTATTTTCTTAATATCCTTTAAGATAATTTTATAACGGAGGTGAAATGAATGCCTACTTTTAACCAGTTGGTTCGCAAGGGAAGACAGGATCTGGAGAAAAAGGCGAAGGCGCCTGCTCTGCTCAAGGGCTGGAACTCCAAGAAGCGCGTTGCCATCGACCAGAACTCTCCCCAGAAGCGTGGTGTCTGCACGGCGGTGAAGACTTCCACTCCGAAGAAGCCGAACTCTGCTCTGCGTAAGGTGGCGCGTGTCCGTCTGTCCAACGGGATCGAGGTTACGTCCTACATCCCCGGCGAAGGTCACAACCTGCAGGAGCACAGCGTCGTGCTGATTCGCGGCGGCCGTGTTAAGGACCTGCCCGGTGTGCGTTATCACATCGTGCGCGGTACTCTGGATACTCAGGGTGTTGCGAACCGTATGCAGGCCCGTTCCAAGTACGGTGCCAAGCGTCCCAAGGCCGGTGCGGCCAAGAAGTAAAGACATCCACTCAGCGGCTATATAGTAGTTGCAGATTTTCATATATTCGGGCGTTTCGCCGCGGATAGGAGCCTGCTTCTCTATTGGCCAACGGAAGTATGTCGCTTTCGAGTACCTGTGATATCATCAATATGAAGGAGGGAAGTAAAGTGCCGAGAAGAGGTTCTACCGCAAAACGCGATGTTTTGCCCGACCCGCTTTACAATTCCAAGTTGGTGACGAAGCTCATCAACAACATTATGCTGGACGGTAAGAAGGGTGTTGCCCAGAAGATCGTCTATGATGCGTTTGACATCATCAAAGAGAAATCCGGCGATGAGACGCTGACCGTGTTCGAGAAGGCGATGGAGAACATTATGCCCGTGCCCGAGGTCAAGGCTCGCCGCGTCGGTGGTGCCACCTATCAGGTGCCCATCGAGGTGCGTCCCGACCGTCGTCAGACTCTGGGTCTGCGCTGGTTGACCACCTACTCCCGCGCCCGTTCCGAGCGCACTATGAAAGAGCGTCTGGCCAACGAAATCCTCGATGCTCTGAATGGCAACGGCGGTGCCGCGAAGAAGTGCGACGATACGCACAAGATGGCAGAGGCCAACAAGGCCTTCGCTCATTTCCGCTGGTAATTGCCGGCCTTGTCGGTGGTGCCGTTGCATAACGCGGCACCGACCGACCATAATGAAAGAAAAGGAGGATTTACCATGGCAAGAGATGTATCTCTGGAAAAAACCAGAAATATCGGTATTATGGCGCACATCGACGCGGGTAAGACCACGACGACCGAGCGTATTCTGTATTATACCGGTGTTAACTACAAGATCGGTGAGACCCATGACGGCGGCGCTACCATGGACTGGATGGCGCAGGAGCAGGAGCGCGGTATCACCATCACCTCTGCTGCCACCACCTGTTACTGGGACAAGCAGGGTACGGCGGATCGCCACCGTAACAATATCATCGACACCCCCGGTCACGTGGACTTCACGGTCGAGGTGCAGCGCTCTCTGCGCGTGCTCGACGGCTCTGTGACGGTTCTGTGCGCGAAGGGCGGCGTTGAGCCCCAGTCCGAGACGGTGTGGCGTCAGGCGGACGAGTATCAGGTGCCCCGTATGGCGTACGTCAACAAGATGGACATCATGGGCGCCGACTTCTATCGCGTCGTCAATATGATGCGCGAGCGTCTGAAATGTAATGCCGTGCCGATCCAGCTCCCCATCGGTTCCGAGAACCTGTTCAAGGGTATCGTCGACCTCATCGAGATGAAGGCGGACGTTTACTACGATGAGATGGGTAAGGATATGCGCGTGGAGGAGATCCCCGCGGATATGCTGGATAAGGCGCAGGAGTACCGTGAGGCGCTGCTCGAGGCGGTTGCCGAGCAGGACGACGACCTGATGGAGAAATACTTCGCCGGCGAGGAGATCTCTGTTGAGGAGATCAAGGCCGTTATCCGTAAGGCGACCATCGCCAACACGATGGTGCCTGTCTGCTGCGGTACCTCTTACCGCAACAAGGGCGTTCAGAAGCTGCTGGATGCCATCGTGGACTTTATGCCCTCGCCGCTGGACGTTCCGCCCATCAAGGGTGTGAACCCCGACACCGAGGAGGAAGAGGTCCGTCATTCT
>JAZSHK010000122.1:0-20709 GCA_045533185.1 Acutalibacteraceae bacterium
CGACCATCTGTGGAAGCCGCTCGGCTTTCTGCTGCTGACGGTGCATTGGTTCAACCCCGTGATGTGGGTGGCGTATGTCCTGTTGTGCCGCGATATCGAGCTTGCCTGCGATGAGCGGGTGGTGCGCGCGCTGGACGAGGACGGCAAGGCCGACTATTCCCGCACCCTGCTCGCCTGCGGCGCGCGTCGTCGCATCGTCGCCGCCTGTCCGCTCGCCTTCGGCGAGGTGGGGGTCAAGGCGCGGGTCAAATCCGTGCTCAACTACAAAAAGCCCGCGTTTTGGATCGTGCTGACGGCGCTCATCGCTGTTATCGTTGTGGCGGTGGTGTTTCTCACGAACCCGCGGGATAAAATGCCGCCCGACGGCACCTATCGCCGCGAGAGCACCGTCTGTATTGTGGATAATCAGTATACGAGCTCATTCGGTATCACCCAATATGTTGATTGGCGCGTGGATGACGGTGTACTGTATCAGAGCAACGACGGAGAAAGCGACTGGCGTAAGTTGGGCAAATTGTCTCCCGTGCAGTTGACCAGGGACAGCTTCGACCGCCTGTTTGACGAAAGCCTGCGCGATGAGGCGATGGTGGTTGATTGGGTCGGGTCGTGGCAAGCAAAGGAAAACGCCGCCGCCGACTTGCGGCGGCAAACCAAGCACGCGTGGCAATCTCAGGACATTAAGTATAACGAATTTGTGTACCTGCTCGAAACCTACGACGGCGATTTTTACGCCGCCTATGGCTATGGCTTTGACGCACAAGGAAAGCCTAGCGGCCAATGCTGCATCACTGCCCTCGCCGCCCCCGTGCAGGATACCGCGCCCCCCGCAACGGGGCTGTACGAGCCGGGCGAGCTGCTATGCTATCTGAACAGCGATGATTACGGCATCACCGGCGATCCCGAACGCCTTATCGACTGGTTTCTTGACAACGGGGTGCTGTACACATTCTACGACGGTACCAACGAGAAGGTCGCGCTCGGGCAACTGGAGAACTTTACGCTGACCGAGGATAATTTTGATGTCTTTTTCAAAAATCCTGATGCCGACCTCGGCAAGATGGTGTGGAACACCGACACCACCGCCGCCGACCTGCGCAAGGACACCGTCCACGCGTGGCGGTATGTTGCCACCCAGGGGCATCGGCGTTATTACTACCTTTTGCAGCTGAAAAGCGGCGAGCTGATCGCCTGCTACGGTATGGACGATACCGCCGTGAGCAACTTCTTCTACGTATATAAGCTAGCACCCGTCGAGGGCTTCTGCGCCACCGTGCTGGAAGCGAGCAAGACTACATTGCTCGTTGAGCCGTTCGAGGGCACGGCGATGCGCCGTATCGCGGATAAGATCTGGGTGTCGATTGCCCACCTGTCCCTGCTCTACCCGACCCCCGCCGTCCCCGAGCTGTATGAGGGAGATCAGGTGTGGATACAGTACAGCGGTGAGGTTGAGGAAATATATCCTGCCCGTTTGAGCGGTGTGGCTGAAGCGGTCATGATCATTGTCGGGCACCGCGACCCCGCCACCATTGACACCTACCCGTTGGCGGTGATGAGCACCGACACCAACTATCTCGAAAAGGTGTTAACCCGTGACGAGAACGACCCGAACTCGTACAACGTCTATTATTACGCGGCGTCTAGGGTCACCGTCACCCTCGGCAATGAGCCGATGGAGCTGAAGGACGCGCTTGCGGATGGACGCATCACCGCGGCGCAGTTACTCGCGCAGGCGAAAAAAGACGTCAACGCGGGCGTTTGCCGCAAGGAGCTGTACGATGACGGCGGCTCGGTGGAATACCGCTACGGCGGCTACGGACTGTTGCTGCGCTACACCGATAAGGAGAGCGGCGACGATACCACGGGACTGTTTGACGTGTATGTGATGCCGAACGGCGTGTCGCTCAACACGCTGGACGACCTGCTCAGCGGCAATCACACGACCACGACCGCACAGCAGGTCTACACCACCACGCCGCCCCCGAGCACCAACGGCACCACGCAGACGACGCACGGGCCGAACAACACCAGCAAGGTCAACCCTACGGTGATCTTGGCGATCGAGGGGAACACCGTTATCGTCGATGCCGCCGAGCATTATATCCACCGCAACGATAACCGTTATCAGGCTTATGACCGCTTTGCCTTTGACGTCAGCGGTATTGTGGATATTCGCGATTTTAAGGTCGGCGACGAGGTGCGTGTCATCCATACGGGCGAGTTTACCGAGGGTGACCCGCCGCGCGGCCGCTTACTTGCGCTGAGCCATATCGAATAAAGCGAAAGCCTGCCCCTTGTCGGGGCAGGCTTTCGCTTTGCGTTAAATTAACGGCAGCACAGTAGGGGACGATGCCCTCATCGTCCCGCCGGGGTTGGCGATAACCTTAATGGGCGGATGTAGGCATCCGCCCCTACAAGTCTATTCAGATTTTCGCAAACCTTCGGTGTAGGGGACGGGTTCCCCGTCCCGTTAAAAATCGCTTTCCCCTTTTCGCTAATTTCCCCCTTGCGGAAAAACACGTTTCGGTGTATACTTATAGGATACCGAATTTGCCAAATGCACAAAAAAGGGGGGTGGCGGAATGCCGCTGTATTCGCTCAAAAAGATCGGACAGCTTGCCTCGACGCGGCAGGCGTACCTGCGCGGCGTCGGCGGGTATAACGCGGGCTGGGTGCAGAACTACACCGCCGCCGCCAACGCCTTTTATCCCGAATACGTCACCGCCGACGTGGTGGAAAAGACCGAGCTTCATCGCGTGGAGATCGGCTTTGACCACACCGACGAGGCAGAATATGTGTCCTGCGATTGCGGGGCGTTCCGAAACGAGGACGGCGCGTGTAAGCACGTCGTCGCCGCCTTGGTGTACAAGTATTACAAGGATATGATCGAGGGTCTGCCGACCGCGGCACAGCTCACCCCGCATGCCCCGCAGGCGGCAACCGACCCCGCCGCGCGGCGGCTCATCGACGGCTATATATCGCGCCGGACCGACCAGATCGCCGCCGAAGCCGCAGCACAGCGCGCGGTACTCACCCCGATCTTGTCCCTGCAGGGCGCGTGTCCGACCCTCGCCTTCACGGTGGGCACTTCGCGCCCCTATCGCATAAAAAATCTGCCGCAGTTCGCCCACCGTATGGAGCGAGGGGAGACTGCGGAATACGGTGCACAGCTCACCCTGCTGCACCATCGCGACAGCTTTGACGAGGGGAGCCTGCCACTGCTCGATTTCCTGCTTGGGGAGCTGAGCGATCGGCAGATGCAGCCGACCGTCGGCGGTGCGGAGTCGCTTGTGCTCACCCCTGCGGGGATGGACCGCTTCTTTGCCGCCGTGGGCGGCGCTGTCACCCTACGCGAGGCGGGAGAGGACGCCCGCGTGCTGCTCACCGACGGCGACCCGACCCTCACCGCGACGGTGGAGCGGCAGGGGGACGGCGTGCGCATCACCTGTGCGGGCGTTGCGTTTGCGTGCGGACTGCACACCTTATACGTGCGGCAGGGGGACACTCTCTACCGCACCTCGGACGATTACAGCCGCCGTATGGCTCACTGGCTGGACACCTGCCGCCGCGCGGCGGGGGGACTGTATGTCGCACCTGCCGATCTCGGCGCGTTCTGCGCGGGGGTGCTCGCGACGGTGAAGCCGCACCTCACGCTCGTCGGCGACACCGACGTGCTCGCGGCGTATCAGCCGCGCGAGCTTGCGGTGGAGATCTATCTCGACGCGCCTGACGAGACCTGCGTCACTGCGGATGTGAAATTTCTCTACGGTGACGACACTGCCGCGGCATACAAGGATACGGATATGCAGCCGTGGCGGGACACGCTCGCAGAAATGCGAGCGAAGGCAATCATTCAGCCGTATTTCACCGCCCTGCAGCCCGATACGGGCCTGCTGGTGCTGCGCGGCGATGACGACCGCTTATTTGACTTCATCACCCGCGGGGTGGATGCCCTGCGCCGCGTCGGCGCGGTGTACGCGACCGACGCGTTCGACGCGCTCGCCGTTGCGCCGCCCGTGCGGCTGTCGGTGGGATTGAGCCTATCGGGGGACCTGCTGGATATGACGCTCGACGTTGGGGAGCTCGATCCCATCGACCTTGACGGCATCATCAGCGGCTATCGGGAGAGAAAGCCCTACCACCGCTTAAAAGGCGGGCGATTTATTCGCCTTGACGACGGCGCGCTCGCCGATCTCGCGGCGGTCGCGGACACCCTCGGGCTGTCAAAGCAGGAGCTGCGCACGGGGCGTGTTGCTCTGCCGAAATACCGCGCGCTGTACCTTGAACAATTGCTTCGCCGTCGCGCGGGGGTGCAGTTTTCCCGCAACGAGGCGGTACGGGCGCTGTCCCGCCGCCTGCGCGAGGCAGGGGACACGGATCACCCCGTGCCCGACAGCCTGCGGGACACCCTGCGCGGCTATCAGGTGACGGGTTATCGCTGGCTGCGCACGATGGAGGAATTGGGGTTCGGCGGCATCCTCGCGGACGATATGGGTCTCGGTAAGACCCTGCAGGTCATCACGCTGATGCTCGCGGCGAAGCAGCGCGGCGAGGGCGGGGAACCCTCGCTGGTGGTGTGTCCGACCTCGGTGGTGCTCGGCTGGGAGCGGGAGCTCGCCCGCTTTGCCCCCGAGCTTCGGGTGCTGTGCGTCATCGGCGATGCCGCCACCCGCGCTGCCCTGCTCGAGCGGGCGGGGGAGTACGACGTGCTCGTCACCTCGTACGATATGCTTAAGCGGGACATCGCGCTGTACGAGCCGATGCACTTTCGTTATCACATCCTCGACGAGGCGCAATATATCAAAAACAGCACCACCCAGAACGCGCGGGCGGTCAAGCTCATCCGCGCCGCGCAGCGCTTCGCGCTGACCGGCACGCCGATGGAAAACCGCCTGTCGGAGCTGTGGAGCATCTTCGATTTCCTGATGCCGGGACTGCTGTTTTCTTATACGAAATTTCGCGCGCGGTTTGAACAGCCGATCCTGCGCGGGCAGGACGCCCGCGCACTCGAGCGGCTCGGGCAGATGGTGTCGCCCTTCATCCTGCGGCGACTCAAACGCGATGTACTCACCGAGCTGCCGCCGAAGACCGAGCGGGTACTGCCCGCGACGATGGACACCGCCCAGCGGCAGGTGTATCTCGCCACTCTGCAGGAACTGCGCGGACAGCTGCGCAGCGGCGGGCGACTCAGCGGGCACAGCCGTATGACGGTGCTCGCGATGCTCACCCGCCTGCGGCAGATCTGCTGTGACCCGCGTCTGTGCTGTGAGGGCTACACGGGTGAGAGCTGTAAGCTCGATGCGTGTATGGAGCTTATACGCGAGGCGGCGGAGGGCGGGCATAAGGCGTTGCTGTTCTCGCAGTTCACCTCGATGCTGGAGCTTTTGCGCCATCGCTTGGAGCAAGAGGGGATCCCCTACTATCTCCTACAGGGCTCGACCCCGAAGGAGGAGCGCGCGCGGCTCGTCGAGGCATTTAACGGCGATGATACCCCCGTGTTTCTCATCTCGCTCAAGGCGGGCGGCACGGGACTGAACCTGACGGGTGCGGATGTGGTCATCCACTACGATCCGTGGTGGAATCTGTCGGTGCAGAATCAGGCGACCGACCGCGCCTACCGCATCGGGCAGAAGAACCCCGTGCAGGTGGTGCGGCTTATCGCGCGGGACACCGTCGAGGAGCGCATCCTGCGCCTGCAGGAGGATAAATGGCAGCTTGCCGAGTCGGTCGTCGGTGTGCAGAGCGTGCCGATCGAGCAGATGTCCGCCGAGGAGCTGTTGGCAATTCTGAGCTGACGGTGGAAATGTTGAACAAAACATCTTTACAAACCGTCAAAAGGATAGTATAATACATTCCATAAGTGCCCTTTGGGCGAAAGGAAGGAACACGGATTATGAAAAATGGTAAGCGTATTTTCAGCCTCGTGCTGGCGGGCGTGATGATGCTCACGGTGCTGGCGGGCTGCTCGATGCCGAAGATCATCCTCGGCGGCACTCCCACGACCGTCGGCACCGTCGACGGCAAGGAGGTTTCCACGGGCGAATATCTCGCGTATATGTACACCACGTTTATGGACGTGTATTTCTCGCAGGGCCTTTACCAGTATGCGCAATACGGTATGGACGCGTGGGGGCAGGAGCTGACCTACGGCGAGGGCGATGCCGCGCAGAAGGTGTCGGTGGAGGAGTATATCCGTCTGGCCACCCGCGACGATATGCTCACGCAGGCGGCAATGCGCCAGTTGATGGCGAAGTATGAGATCGAATGGGACGAGGAGGAGCTCAAGGAGCTCGAGGAGAGCTTTGCCACCGCCGACGAGGAGGAGTTCCTGTCGATGGGCATCAGCAAGGACAATATGCTGAACGCCTACAAGAACATCAGCCTCAACCAGTCCGCCCTGATGAACGGTCTGTACGGCAAGGGCGGCGAGCGTGAGATCGCCGAGGCGGACCTCAAGAAGTATTTTGATGACAACTATCTGTCCTACAAAATTATCTCGATCTCTCTGACCGACAAGGACGGCAAGGAGCTTGCCGCCAAGGATAAGAAGGTGCACACCGACCTGCTGAATGGCTACCTTGCGGATTATAACAAGGATAAGAATTTCGAGGCGGTCGTGGATAAATACAACAAGTACGTTGCCGAGCAGAACAAGTCCACCGAGAAGGTCGAGGCCTCCAAGGATGAGGATAACCGCCAGAACGCCGATGCGACCGATATGGATGAGTATCTCGTCAAGGAGATCCGCAAGCTCGAGGTCGGCAAGGCGGCCGTCGTTGAGTATAAGGCGGGCGGCTCCACCCCGACCGCGGCGCTCATCCTGCGCCTCGATCCCAACAGCGACAAGGATCTGTATGCTGACTCCAACGAGGCGATCATCCGCAAGCTGAAGGGTGAGGAGCTGGAGAAGGAGGTCGCCGATCTCGCCGCCAAGGTGCAGATCGACCTCAAGAAGAATGCGGTCAAGAAGTGCGATCCCAAAAATTTTGAGGAAATGATGTATTAAGCATAAACAGCCCGCCCCGTGCCGTGCACGGAGCGGGCTGTTTAGCGTTTCCAAACCGCAAATACCATTGTAGGCGCATTACGATGCGCCCGAATGCGGTTGTGCACATTTCTTGCGGCCCTTCGCCCCCGTCAGCTCGTGTAATCCTCGAGGATGAGGTACAATTCCTCCGCTTTTTCCACCCGCACGCCCGCTTCAACCTGCGTGCGCTGTTCCTCGGGCAGTCCCGCGACGTCGGTGTCGAGGATCTGCATCGGGTAGTCGTCCGTCCCTTCAAACACCGCCACCTTGCCTTCCCACACGCCGATGGTGTAGGCGGGCGGCGGGGTATAGCGGGCGGCCTTGGGCGGCAACAGAAATTTGAAGATCAAAAACAGCGCCACCGCCGCAACGGCCGCCGCCGCGGCCAGTGCCAGAATAACCGTCCGTGTCGTGGTGCGCAAATGCCCCACTCCTTTCGTGTGTTCCTGCGCTTTAGTGTGTCCGTGGCGGCGGAAATTATGCTTACAGGCGTCTTACATCGCAAAACGGCGGAATTTTTGGCTAAAATTCCCCGATTTTGCGAATTTTTTTGCAATTTAGGTTTGACATTTTGCGGTTTTTGCAATACTATTAGTGTGGTATGTCATTTAGTATAATAGATAAACTATCTTTAATGATACAGCGATTCGACGGAAGGAGAACAGGGATATGGCAAACGGCTCCCGTTCATTCGCGGATAAGGCGAAACAGTGGGTCGGCGAACTGCCCGCCCGCCTCAAAAAGCTTGCCCGCGATATCCGAAAAAAGAATAAGCGCCCGCTGCGGTCGCTTCTGAAGAGTGTCGGCAAGCTGGTGCTGACGGTCGCGCTCGTCGGCGTGATCTCTGCCTGTATTGTTGGCGCGGTGCTGGTGGTGTACGTCGTCAGCACCTTCGACCCGACGGGCAAGCTGCCTGAGCTCGGCAAATTCTCGATGGAGAACCGCTCGGTCATCTACGTGATGAACGATGACGGGGAATACGAGGAATATCAGAACCTGCTCGGCGGCAACACCGTGTGGGTCGATCTTGAGAAGATCCCCGTCAATCTGCAGAACGCCGTCATTGCCATCGAGGATCAGCGCTTCCGCGAGCACGAGGGCGTTGACTGGAAGCGTACCATCGGCGCGATGGTCAACCTCGTTGCCAACCGTGTGCTTAATCTCGGCACGACCGAGTACGGCGGCTCGAGCATCACCCAGCAGCTCATCAAGGTCACGACGCAGAATAAGGATCACAGCATCCAGCGTAAGCTCAACGAGATCCTGCTCGCCATCGAGCTGGAAAAGAGCGAGTACACCAAGGATCAGGTGCTCGAGGGCTATCTTAACAATATGCCGCTGACGGGCGACCTCGTCGGCGTCGGCATCGGCGCGCGCTATTATTTCGGTAAGGAAGTCAGCGACCTGTCGCTCGCGGAGTGCGCGGTGATGGCGAGCATCACCAACAACCCCAGCGTGTACGACCCGTATACCCACCCCGAGAACATCCGTACCCGCCAGCGCATCGTGCTTTCGATGATGTACGAGCTTGAGTTTATCACCGAGGACGAATACGTGCAGGCGCTTAATGAGGAGCTGGTCTTTAAGAGCAGTGCCGCGCACCAGTCGATTCAGGACTACTACGTCGATCAGGTCATCGAGGACGTCATTAACGATCTGATGGAGGAATACGGCTATTCCTACAACTACGCCGAGAATATGGTGTTCTACGGCGGTCTCAACATCTATTCTGCCGAGGACCCCGCCCTGCAGGCGGCGGTCGAGGCGATCTACAAGGATGAGAAGAACTTCCCCGCCCTGCGGCAAAAGGACGAGGAGCATCCGCAGACGGCGTTCATCGCGGTGGATTATGACGGCCGCGTGGTCGCGACCATCGGCGGCCGCGGCGAGAAGACCGCCAACCGCGTGCTCAACCGCTCGACCCAGTCGACGCGCTCTCCCGGTTCGTCGATCAAGCCGATTACGGCTTACGGCCCCGCTGTCGCGCTGGATCTGGTGCATTATTCCTCGATGGTGCGGGATGCGCCTATCCTACTGCCCGACGGCACCAAGTGGCCGCACAACTACGAGATGAAGTCCACCCCCGACAACGGCGACGTGCTGCTCGGCGTGGCATTGCAGAAGTCGCTCAACACCGTTGCCGCCCGTTTGGTGCAGCAGCTTACCCCGCAGAGGAGCTACGAGTACGCGACCAACATCTTCCAGCTGTCCACGCTGGTGGAGAATAAGGCGATCGGCGGCAGCATCTTCACCGATAAGGATCTGTCCCCGCTGGCGCTCGGCGCGTTCACCGAGGGTGTGACCGCGCGGGATATGGCGACCGCCTACGGCGTGTACGGCAGCGGCGGGTATCATAACGAGCCCTTCACCTATTATTCCGTCACCACCGGCGACATCGGCGACGAGACGCCGTTGCTCGAGGGCGGCAAGGATGCCGTTGAGGTGCTGGATGCCGAGACGAGCTACGTGATGATCAAGCTGATGCAGCGCGTCACCACTTACGGTACCGCCGCCGATCTTGCCAAGTCGTGGCCCGGCTGGGAGATCTACGGCAAGACGGGTACGTCCGAGAGTAACCGCGACGTGTATTTCACCGGCGGTACGCCCTATTATGCGGCGGCGAGCTGGTTCGGCTATGACAACAATCAGGTGATGATCGGCACCCAGACGGGTTATGCCAAGCGCTTGTGGAATCAGGCGATGAAGGCACTGCACAAGAACCTGCAGATCAAGGAGTTTAAAGTACCCGAGGGTGTGCAGGTGTGGAAGTACTGCACCGCGACGGGTCAGCGCGCGACCTCTGCCTGCCCCAAGACCGACACGGGCTGGTATAAGTCGAGCAACATCCCCGATAATTGCTCGGCGCATAAGGGCACGCCGCTCAATCCCGACGGCTCGCTGCCCGTGACGGAGCCGACTGCTCCCTCGACCCCGTCGACTGACGGCACAACGTCGGCTACGGGCAACAGTACCTCGGCCGAGAGCACGACCGTGACCACGACCTCGACCACCGTGCCGACGTCGGAGACGACTGCGACGACCACCGAGACGGTGGAAAACGAGTGAGCCGCCGCATAAAGGTGTCCGCGGCTGAGGAGAACGGCGCCCGCTTTCTGTTGGTCGATTCCCGCGTACTGCCGCAGGTGATCCTGCGTACCCTGCAGGCGAAGACCCTGCTGCAGTCAGGCGAGGCAAAGAACGTGTCCGCCGCGGTCAAGGCGGTGGGGTTATCCCGTACCGCATTCTACAAATACCGCCACGCGGTGCTGCCGTATGATGCGGAGACCGCGGGGCGCACCGTTACGGTGCATCTGGTGCTGCGGCACAGCCTCGGCGCCATCTCGCGTGTGCTCGACGGGTTTACCCGTGCAGGCGCGAACATTCTCACAGTGAATCAGAACATCCCCTCCGGTGGGTTTGCCCACGCGTCCGTTTCCGCCCGCGTCGACCGTCTGTCGATGCCGCTGCGGGAATTCCTCGCCACGCTGAAGGCGGTGGACGGGGTGGAGCGTGTCACCTTAATAGCAAAAGAAAAGGACTGATAGCATTTGGTTTCAATAGCCGTTTTAGGCCACGGCGTGGTCGGCTCGGGCGTAGTGGAGATCCTGCGGAATAACGCCGCACACATCGCGCACAAGGCGGGCGAGGAGATCGCGGTCAAGCGCATCCTCGACCTGCGCACCTTTCCCGAGCTGCCGTATGCCGACCTGTTTACCGCGAATTTTGATGATATTGTGAACGATTCGGACATCCGCATCGTCGTCGAGGCGATGGGCGGGCTCCATCCCGCCTACGACTTTGTCAAGGCCTGCCTGCTGGCGGGCAAGAGCGTTGTCACCTCGAATAAGGAGCTGGTCGCCGCGAAGGGCGACGAGCTGCTCGCCATCGCGCGTCAGCGCAACCTCAATTTCCTCTTTGAGGCGTCGGTCGGCGGCGGCATTCCGATCCTGCGTCCGCTGGATCAGTGCCTCGCCGCGAACAACGTCGAGGAGATCGCGGGCATCTTAAACGGCACGACCAACTTTATGCTCACCAAGATGTTTGCCGAGGGGATGGACTTTGACGAAGCTCTCGCCCTCGCCCAACAGCTCGGCTACGCCGAGCGCAACCCCGCCGCGGACGTGGAGGGGATGGACGCCTGCCGCAAGATCTGCATTCTTGCCTCGCTCGCGTTCGGTAAGCACGTACTGCCCGAGGAGGTCTATACCGAGGGCATCACCGCCATCACCAAAGAGGACGTGCGTTATGCGGCGGCCTACGGCGGTGTCATTAAGCTCATCGGTCGCGCGGTGCGTGCCGAGGATGACCGCCTGTATTGCTCGGTGTCCCCGATGATCCTGCCGAAGGAGAATCTGCTCGCCGACGTGACGGACGTGTTCAACGCCGTGATGGTGCGCGGCGACAGCGTCGGCGACGTGGTGTTTGTCGGCCGCGGCGCGGGCAAGCTGCCCACCGCCAGCGCGGTGGTCGCGGATGTCATCGACGAGGTCAAGCACCTTGCGGCGCGTAAATACCTCTTCTGGGAGCCGCACGAGGCGGGCCGCGTGCTCAGCCATCGGCAGGCGACCGCGGTCAAGCTGGTGCGTGTGACGGCTGCGGACACCGCGGCGGCAATGGCGAGCATCACTGAGGCGTTCGGCGAGGTCACGTTCGTGAGCGTGCCCGACGCGCCCGCGGATGAACTTGCGTTCGTGTCCCCCGCGATGACGGAGGAGGCGCTGGACGCGGCACTCGCCGCGCTCGAGGGCGTCGCCGTCGTCAAGGCGCTGCGGATATACATAGGTTAATCAAGTCAGGAGGTTCTGATATGTTAGTAGTACAAAAATTCGGCGGTAGCTCGGTCAAGGATGCCGAACACGTGATGAACGTGGCGCGCATCGTGACCGACACCTACAAAGAAGGCAACGACGTGGTGGTCGTGGTATCCGCGCAGGGCGATACCACCGACGATCTCATCGAGAAGGCCCGCGAGCTTAACCCCCGCGCGAGCAAGCGTGAGATGGATATGCTGATGGCCTCGGGTGAGCAGATCTCGATCTCTCTCCTGGCGATGGCGATCGACGCGCTCGGCTTCCCCGCGATCTCGCTGCTCGGCTGGCAGGCGGGCTTCTCCACCAACAGTAAATATAGCTCCGCCCGCATCAAGCGCGTTAACCCCGAGCGCATCCGCGCCGAGCTTGACAAGAAGCGCATCGTCATCGTCGCGGGCTTCCAGGGGCTTAATAAGTACGACGACATCACCACCCTCGGCCGCGGCGGCTCGGATACGAGCGCGGTGGCGATCGCGGCGGCGATGCACGCGGATCTCTGCCAGATATACACCGATGTCGAGGGCGTGTATACCGCCGATCCCCGCAAGGTGTCCGGCGCGCGCAAGCTTCCCGAGATCACCTATGACGAAATGCTCGAAATGGCCACCTCCGGCGCGCAGGTTCTCAACAACCGCTCGGTCGAGATGGCAAAAAAATACAGTGTGGAACTCGAAGTTCTTTCCAGTCTGAAGAAAGCGACCGGTACCAAGGTCAAGGAGGTAGTTGAAGTGGAAAAAATGCTCATTAAAGGTGTCGCGAAGGACGACAGCGTCGCCCGCGTATCCATCGTCGGTCTGCCGGACAGCCCCGGCGTGGCATTCAAGGTGTTCTCCCGTGTGGCGCAGGCGCACATCACGGTGGACAACATCCTGCAGTCCATCGGCCGTGACGGCACGAAGGATATTGCCTTCACCGTGCCCGCGGGCAGCGGCGAGGACGCCGTTGAGGCGCTCAAGGAGTTTTGCGAGCTGAAGGGTGCCAAGGAGCTGCGCTGTGATACCGACGTCGCGAAGATCTCCATCGTCGGCGCGGGTATGGAGACTCACGAGGGCGTCGCGTCGGATATGTTCGAGGCGCTCGCGGATGCCAACATTAACATTCAGACCATCTCCTCGAGCGAGATCCGCATCTCGGTGCTGGTCGCAAAGGCGGATGCCGACCGCGCGGTCGCGGCGGTGCACCGTCACTTCTTCGGTGACTGATTTTAATCTAAAGGATTATAAGATAAGCGGAGGGTGAATACGAATGGCGTCGAAAAAGAAAACGACCGTCTTGTGCTTTGCCAACAACAAGGGCGGCAGCGGGAAATCCACCACCTGCGCGAACGTGGGGTATTCCCTCGCACAGCAGGGTAAGCGGGTGCTGTTGCTCGACGGCGATATGCAGTTAAACCTCAGCCTGTCCTTCTTCCCTGAGGAAGAGGTGCTGGCGATGGCGCAGGGGGAGAAAAACCTCTATCACGCCATCCGTGAGCAGAAGCCGCTCACCGACTACATCGTGCCCACCGCGTATGAGAATTTGGATCTCATCCCGTCCTCGACGCTGATGAGCGGCATCGAATACGAGCTGTTCACCAAGTGGCAACGGGAATACATTTTGCAGAAATGCTTACAGCCCGTGCGGGACAGCGGGGAGTATGACTACATACTCCTCGACGCGCCGCCGACTCTCGGCGGCTGGGTGATGAACCTGCTGTGTGCCGCCGACAAGCTCATTCTGCCGGTCGAGGCAAGCCCGTGGGGCCTCTTCGGTCTGGCGAATATGTTTGAGTTCGTCGCGACGGTACAGCAGATGAATCCGTCGCTCGCCCTGCTGGGTGTCGCGCTGACCAAGGTGTCGGTGCGCAAGAATTATTTTAAGCAGACGATGGAGATCCTGCAGGAGATGGAGGACGTACACGTGTTCGAGTCCATCATCCGCGTGGACAGCTCCATCGAATGGGCGCAGGACAGCAGTAAGCCCGTCGGTGCCTATAAGCAGTCGAGCCGCAGTGCGCAGGAGTATGCGGCACTCGCCAAGGAGGTGGAGACCCTTGTCCATCGGTAAAAGCAGCTTAGCCCGTGCCGCGGCGGCAACCGCCCGCCCGAGCACGGAGACAGCCCCCAAGCAGGACACGATGACCGCGTGCGCGGTGGCGGTGGATGCCATCCGCCTGCCCAAGGGGCAGAAGCTCCCCGCCGCATCGGCGGATCTGGTCGCCTCGATCGTCAAAAAAGGCGTGCTCGAGCCGCTGACCCTCGCACAGACGGGGGAGGAGAAGCTCACCCTGCTGTCGGGCGCCGGCCGTCTTGCCGCCGCTAAGGAGGCGGGGCTGGACACCGTCCCCGCGGTGGTCGTCTGTATGACCGCCGCCGAGGCCGCCGCCGCACGGCGGGAGATCACCCGCTTTGCGACAGCGGCGGATAAGCCCGCCCGCGCGCAGGCGGATAAACCCACGGCTGTGGGGCAGGCTATGCCCGCATGGCTTCTGTAAGAAGAGAGCAACATCCCGTCTTACAAATACACTCATTATATGCGATTTGCTCGGCAACGTGTTTTGTAAGACATCTTGCCGAGCATTCTTTTATAGTTTGATAAATTGTTCACAAACAGGGCACTCTATATCGACTACGAATGATTTGAGGGAAAGAGGCAACGTATGAAGCAGCGTACATTCAGACACGGCATCCACCCAGCGCGGGACGGTAAGGCCTACACCAAGGATGCACCGATTCAGGACTATCGCCCGACGGGCGAGGCGGTATATCCGCTCTCACAGCATATCGGCGCGCCTGCCAAGGCGATCGTCGCGGTCGGCGACGAGGTCAAGGTCGGACAGATGATCGCGGAGCCCGGCGGCTTTGTGTCGGCGGCGATCTGCAGTGCCGTTTCGGGCAAGGTGAAGGCGATCGAGCCGCGCCTGACCATCAACGGGCGCAAGTCGCCCGCCATCGTCATCGACAACGACGGCGCGTTCACGCCCATCCCGACCCTCGGTGAGGAGCGCGACCCCGCGACGCTGTCAAATGAGGAGATCCTCACGATCATCCGCGATGCGGGCATCGTCGGTCAGGGTGGCGCGGGCTTTCCGACGCACGTCAAGCTGACGATGAAGGAGGGCGTCGCCCCCGACACCGTCATCATCAACGCCGCCGAGTGCGAGCCGTATCTGACCTCGGACTATCGGCTGATGCTGGAGCGTCCCGAGCAGTTGCTTGCAGGTCTGCGGGTGGTGCTGCAGCTGTTCCCCGCGGCGCGCGGTGTCATCGGTATCGAGAATAACAAGCCCGAGGCGATCCGCCTGCTGCGTGATCTGACCGCGGGTGACGAGCGCATCTCGGTGTGTGCACTGAAAACGAAATACCCGCAGGGCGGCGAACGGATGCTCATTCACGCCGTCACGGGACGGGATATCAACTCCAAGAAGCTGCCCATCGACGCGGGCTGTGTGGTGCTCAACGTGTCCACCACCATCTCGATCTATCAGGCGGTATGCCGTCAGACGCCGCTCATCTCAACGGTGATGACCCTTACGGGAGACGGCGTCAACACCCCCTGCAACGTTGCGGTGCCCGTCGGCACCGACCACGCCGAGCTGATGGAAGCCTTCGGCGGCCTCAAGGGTGAGCCGGAGAAGCTCATCTCGGGCGGCCCGATGATGGGCAATGCGATGACCGACCTGCACGTGCCGGTGGTCAAGGCGTCCTCGTCCATCCTTGCGATGATGCAGGATGAGGTCGCGCAGTGGGAGCCCAGCCCCTGCATCCGTTGCGGACGCTGTGTGCGGGCGTGCCCCTCGATGCTGGTGCCCGCGATGATGGGAAAGGCGGCTGACGCGGGCGATCTTGCGGCGTTCGAGAGCCTCAACGGGATGGAATGCATCGAGTGCGGCTGCTGCACCTACGTCTGTCCTGCCAAGCGGCGGCTGACCCAGAGCTTTAAGTTTGCGAAGAACGCGGTCAATGCCGCGCGTCGTCGGGCGAAAGAGTCCGCCGACGCCAAGAAGTGAGAAGAAAGGACAGTGTGAGAATATGACGAATATTTCCGTTTCTCCCCACGTGCGCAGTGGTCTGTCCACTTCCACGGTGATGCGGGATGTGGCGATCGCGCTGATGCCCGCTTTGCTGTTCGGTACGTTCGTATTCGGTCTGCGCGCGCTTATTATCATCGCGCTGTGCGCGGTGACCTGTGTTTTGACCGAATATGTGTATGAGCGGCTGATGAAGCAGCCCGTGACCGTCGCGGACGGCAGTGCGCTGGTGACGGGACTGATCCTCGCGATGAACCTGCCCTCGACGGTGCCCTTCTGGGTGCCCGTGATGGGCGGCGTGTTCGCGATCCTGTTTGTCAAGCAACTGTTCGGCGGTATCGGACAGAACTTTATGAACCCCGCGCTTGCCGCGCGTTGCTTCCTTATCATCTCGTTCCCCGCGATGATGGGCGGCAACTGGCCCGCGGTGGGCAATATCTTCGGTGCGGATGTGCTGGGCGGCTTCGCCCAGCGGATGAGCACCCTGACAGTGGACGCCGCCTCCGCGGCGACCCCGCTCGCGGTGCTGCAGAGCGGCGGCGAGGTCGACCTGTTGCAGGCGTTCCTCGGCATTCATTCGGGCTGTATCGGTGAAACGAGCTCGCTCGCGATCCTCATCGGTGCGGCGTATATGCTCGCGCGCGGTGTCATCAGCCCCCGCATCCCCGCGGTCTATGTCGGCAGTGCGGTGGCGTTTGCGTTTCTGCTGAATCTCTTGGCGGGCAACGGCGCCCCGTCGGTCAACTACCTCGTCGGTCAGACCGTCACGGGCGGTCTGCTCGCGGGCGCGGTGTTTATGGCGACCGACTACGTCACCAGCCCGATAACCCGCGGCGGGCAGTGGGTCTATGCGATCCTGCTCGGTTTCCTGACGGCGCTGTTTCGCGTGTTCGGCTCGTCCGCCGAGGGCGTGTCCTACGCCATCATTATCGGCAATACGCTCGTGCCGCTCATTGAGCGGGTGACGATGCCGCGCGCCTTCGGGTCGTCGCACAAAGGGGGTGCCGTGAAATGAAAAGCATTGTTAAGAACGCGGGCATCCTGCTGGCAATCACGCTGGTCGCGGCGATCGCGCTGTCCTATGTGTATGAATTGACCAAGGAGCCGATCGCCCTCGCCGCGCAAAAGGCGAAGGCGGAGGCATATCAGACGGTGTACGAGGCCGCGGCGGTGTTCGAGGACGTCGACAATGCCGTGACGCTGATGAAAGACTATAACGCCACCCTACCCACGGGCACCGCGGTCGAAGAGGTGCTGCGCACCGTTGACGAGGCGGGCAATCCTCTCGGCTATGTGCTGACCGTCACGGCCAAGGGCTACGGCGGCCCCGTGCGCATCGCGCTCGGCATTGACAAGAGCGGTACGGTCATCGGCTACGCGGTGCTCGAGCACGAGGAATCCCCCGGCTTCGGCGCTAACTGTGAGAACGAGGACGTAAAACAGCAGTTCCTCGGCATCACGGGTGCCGATCAGCTCGACGGCATTACGGGCGCGACCATTACCACCAATGCGCTGAAAAGCGAAACGCAGGCGGCGATCGATTTTGTGAAGTCCTTGGAAGGCGGTGAGGCGAAATGATGAAAAAAGCATTAGAACGCCTTGTCAACGGCATTTTCAAGGAAAACCCCATTTTCGTGCTGATGCTGGGTATGTGCGCCACCCTCGCGGTGACCACCAACGCCATCAACGGTCTCGGTATGGGTCTGTCGACGACGGCGGTGCTCATTATGTCGAATATGATGATCTCGCTTCTGCGCAAGATCATTCCCGACGGCGTGCGTATGCCCGCCTATATCGTCATCATCGCGTCCTTCGTGACCATCGTCCAGCTACTCATCAAGGCCTATATTCCCTCGCTGGACCGTTCGCTCGGTATTTTCATTCCGCTGATCGTGGTCAACTGCATCATCCTCGGCCGTGCCGAGTCGTACGCATCGAAAAACAACGTGTTTTTGTCACTCTTTGACGGCATCGGTATGGGCCTCGGCTTTACCCTCGCCTTGACCATCCTCGGCCTTGTGCGTGAGCTGTTCGGCAGCGGTGCGGCGTTCGGTATCTCTGTGATGCCCGACTTCTATGAGCCGATCGGCATCCTCGTGATGGCCCCCGGTGCGTTCTTTGTGCTCGCGATCCTCGCGGCATTGCAGAATAAGTTTAAGGCACCCAGTGCCTCGAACGTCAAGCGCGACAGTAACCTCGCCTGCGGTGGAAACTGCGATGGCTGTGTGGGTATGGCGTGCGCGCTCAACCATCGCCAGATCGCAGAGCAGACCGCCGAGAAGGCACGTCGCCTCGCGGAAGAGCGGGCGAAGCTCGCGGCAGAGAAAAAAGCCGCCAAGGAGCAGGAAAGGGGTGAGCAGGAATAATGGATATGTTCAAGACCTTGTTACTCACCCTGCTGACCACCGCGCTGGTCAACAACGTCGTGCTCAGCCAGTTTTTGGGGCTTTGCCCCTTCCTCGGCGTGTCCAAAAACGTCAAGACCGCCGCGGGTATGGGCGGCGCGGTCATCTTCGTCATCACGGTGGCGTCCGCGATCACCAGCCTGCTGTATAACGGCGTGCTCGTGCCGCTGGATCTCGTGTATATGGAGACCATCGTGTTTATCCTCGTCATCGCGGCGCTCGTGCAGCTCGTCGAGATGGCGCTCAAGAAGCTCAGCCACGGTCTGTACGCCGCACTCGGCGTGTATCTGCCGCTCATCACCACCAACTGCGCGGTGCTCGGCGTCGCGCTGACCAACGTGCAGGACGGCAACGACTTTATCACCAGCGTGGTGGCGGGCCTCGGTACGGCGGTGGGCTTTGCCATCGCCATCATCATCCTCGCGGGCATCCGCGAGAAGATGGCGGGCAACAACGTTCCTCACGCGTTCTCGGGTATGCCGATCACGCTGATCGCCGCGGGTCTGATGGCGATCGCGTTCTACGGCTTCTCGGGCCTGAATATTTAAGGGGGTGGCAGTTATGATTGAAGCAATCGGAATTGCCGCCGCCATCGTCGGCGGCGTAAGCCTGCTGATCGGTCTGATGCTCGGCTTTGCGGGCAAGCTTTTCGCCGTCAAGACAGATGAAAAAGCGGACGCGGTGCGTGCTGCGCTCCCCGGCTCCAACTGCGGCGGCTGCGGCTATGCGGGCTGCGACGCACTCGCGGCGGCGATCGCCGCAGGGGAAGCGCCCCCCAACGCCTGCCCCGTCGGCGGCACCGCCGCGGCGAAGGAGATCGCCGCCATTATGGGCGTCGAGACGGGCGCGATCCTGCGGCAGGTGGCGTACGTGCAGTGCGCGGGCACCTGCGACAAGGCGGAGATATCCGCAAACTATTACGGCACGCGGGACTGCCGTCAGGCGGCGATGTCTCCCGGCAACGCGGGTAAGGCGTGCTCGTTCGCCTGCTATGGCTTCGGTACCTGCGTGACCGTCTGCCCGAACGACGCGATCTCGCTGATCGACGGCGTCGCGGTGGTGGACGAGGATAAGTGCATCAGCTGCGGCCAGTGCGTCGCGATCTGTCCTCAGCATATCATCACGATGATCCCCGATAACTCCGCCGTGGAGGTGCGGTGCTCGTCGAACAACACCGGCAAGGAGACCAAGGCGGTGTGCCGTGCAGGCTGTATCGGCTGCGGCATCTGCCAGAAGGTGTGCCCCGTCGCCGCGGCAAAGGTGGAGAATCACCTATCCCGCATCGACCACGCGCTGTGCATCGGCTGCGGTGCCTGCGCGGCGAAATGCCCTGTTAAGGTTATCGAATTGTTGGCAAAGCCCGTCAAAGAAGGCGGCAACGAGCTGAAATAAAAAATTTCATCATTTTCCTGCATAAGAGCCTTGTTTTTTCTCATAGTAACAATGAGAGCAAGCAAGGCTCTTTGCGCCGTGATATACACCGCGCGATGAAATGGAGGAAAATGCGATGAAAAAACTTTGGGCAATAGTCTGCAGCCTTATGCTGCTGCTCACGCTTACGGCGTGCGGGGAGAAGGAAGAGACTCCCACTCCGAGCGGCACGGCAAACGGTGACGGCCGCAGTCTCGGACTCGGCAGTGTGAACACGCTGGCGGTCGAAGGGAATGAAAAGACTACCGTCAAGACCACCGTCGCGGCGGTGGTGCTGGACAAGGACGGTAAGATCACGGAATGTAAGCTCGACGAGGCGGAGTTCCCCGTAGAGCTTAAGAGCGGTGTGCTGCAGGTCGCGGTCGACCTGCTCACCAAGGGGGAGACGGAGGACTACACCCTCACCGACCGCGACCTCGGCGCGGGCAACACGAGCAGAGCCTCGTGGGACGATCAGGTCGAGGCCTTCTGCGACTATGTCGAGGGGATGACGGGGGCGCAGGTGAGCGCCATCGCCGCCACCGACGGCAAGAGCGAGATGATCGAGGGCTGTGACCTCATCATCACCGACTTTATTTCCGCGGTGCACGAGGCGACCCGTAACGCCAAATCGAAGAATATCGGCGCAGGTGACGAACTTGAGCTTGCCGTGTCGGTCGCCAAGAGCGGCGAATCCACCGACGCGAAGCCGCAGTTCGACATCGAAATGGCGGCGGTGACGCTCGGCGGCGACGATCGCATCACCGCGTGTCTGACCGACACCGCGCAGGCGAAGCTGACGGTGGAAAACAGCCTATTTAGCCACGCCGCGGGCAAGATGGACACCAAGCGCGGCAAGGGGGACGGCTACGGAATGAAGCAGGCGTCCTCGATCAAGAAGGAATGGTACGAGCAGGCGGATGCGTTTGACGCTTACGCGGTGGGTAAGACCGCCGAGGAGCTGGCAAAGCTGTCCGTTCGTTCCGACGGCAAGACGGATGCGATCGCAGGATGCACGATGGCTGTCTCGGGTATGCTCAAAAACGCAGT
>JAZSHK010000032.1:0-5161 GCA_045533185.1 Acutalibacteraceae bacterium
GTTTGTGTGTTCTGAGATATTTGTTGTAGGGGACGGCGTCCTCCACGTCCCGTAACCGTGATTTCGCCGAAACCTCGAAAGCGGGCGGTCGGGACGCCCGCCCCTACGATGGAATATATGGTCTGTGCAAAAAACAAAAAACAGCGGGCGTGGGAACCCACGTCCGCCGATTCTATTCGGATAGGTGAAAAATTACTTCAGCTCAACCTTAGCGCCGGCCTCTTCCAGCTTCGCCTTGGCAGCCTCAGCGTCGTCCTTGGACACGCCGGTCTTGACAGCCTTGGGAGCGTTGTCAACCAGATCCTTCGCCTCTTTCAGGCCCAGACCGGTGATCTCGCGCACGACCTTGATGACACCGATCTTGCCGCTGCCGGCATCCATCAGCATAACGTCAAACTCGGTCTTCTCCTCAGCAGCAGGAGCAGCAGCGCCGGCAGCCGCGACAGCAACAGGAGCAGCGGCGGAAACGCCGAACTCTTCCTCGATAGCCTTGACCAGCTCGGAAAGCTCCAGAACGGTCAGAGCCTTGATCTCTTCGATCATAGCAGTGATTTTCTCAGACATGATTCATTTCCTCCAAACGATAATTTTGTTTTAATGTTCCTCGATGGGAATTGTGTGCCGCGATTATTCCGCGGCGGGGGCGGCCTCCTCAGCGGGGGCAGCCTCAACGGGAGCAGCCTCGGCGGGGGCAGCAGCCTCCTCGGCGGCGGGCTCCTTCTCAGCAATCGCGTTCAGCGCCACAGCCAGGCCACGGATCGGGCCATTGAGGACACTGAGCAGCATGGACAGCAGACCTTCCTTGGAAGGCAGCTTGGACAGCTCGATGACCTTGTCGGCACCGATGACCTCACCATCCATAAAACCGGCCTTCACGGTGAAGTTCTTGTTGTCCTCGGCATACTTGCACAGGATCTTCGCAGCGGCGACATAGTCGTTGCTGAGAGCCAGAGCGGTCGTACCGTTGAGAACATCATCCAGACCGTTGAGGTTTGCACTCTCCGCGGCGCGCTTGAGCATGGTGTTCTTGACAACGGCGTAGTCCACGCCGGCTTCGCGCAGTTGGCGACGCAGGACGGTGTCGTCCGCCACGGTGATGCCGCTGTAATCCACGATCACGCCGGCCACAGCACCGTTCAGCTTCTCCGTCAGCTCAGCAACATACGCTTGCTTTTCTTGCAGGATCTTTTCGCTTGCCATGTGATAATTTCACCTCCGAATAAAGGATGATTGCCATTCATCCCGATGAAAAAGAAAACCTCTCCCGTGGTTCCACAGGAGAGGTGAATTAACGCACTGTTGACCGACATCGGTCGACGGTGTTGTTAAGCACTCCTCGGCAGGCAGGTCGCACGACCGTTTACGCACTCGCTCACGCGAGCACACCTGCTGTCTGTGGAAGAACAGCAACCGCTATACTATCAGCCCATTCGGGCAAACAGCCTTAGATTAGCCGCCCAGCTTGGCGGGGTTGATCTTGACGCCGGGGCCCATGGTGGACGCGACGGTGCAAGAACGGATATACTGACCCTTGGCAGCCGCGGGCTTTGCACGAACGATCGCGCCGAGCAGCGCGTCAAAGTTCTCCTGCAGCTTCTCGGTGCCGAAGGACACCTTGCCGATGGGGCAGTGGATGATGTTGGTCTTATCCAGACGGTACTCGATCTTACCGGCCTTCGCGTCGGTGACAGCCTTCGCGACGTCGGGGGTAACGGTACCCGCCTTAGGGTTGGGCATCAGGCCGCGGGGGCCGAGCACCTTACCGAGACGGCCGACCAGACCCATCATATCGGGGCTGGCGATGACCACATCGAAGTCGGTCCAGCCGCCCTGGATCTTGGCGACCAGATCCTCTGCGCCGACAAAGTCAGCGCCGGCATCCAGAGCCGCCTGCACCTTGTCGCCCTTGGCGAACACCAGCGCACGGACGGTCTTACCGGTACCGTTGGGGAGAACGACAGCGCCGCGGACCTGCTGGTCAGCGTGGCGGCCGTCAACGCCCAGACGGACGTGAACCTCAACGGTCTCGTCGAACTTCGCCTTGCCGGTCTTGACGGTCAGGTCAAGCGCCTCGGCAACGTCGTATTGGACACTGCTGTCGATGAGCTTCGCGCACTCGACATATTTCTTACCATGTTTCATTGGTCTTTACCTCCATAATGTGGTTAATCGGAATTGTTGGGTTCCTCCCACGAATATCCCGCGTCAGTCGACGACCGTGATACCCATGCTGCGGGCGGTGCCGGCGATCATGCTCATCGCGCTCTCGACGCTGGAAGCATTCAGATCAGGCATCTTGGTCTCGGCGATCTTGCGGATCTGCTCCTTGGTGACCTGCGCCACCTTGGTCTTGTTCGGGACACCGGACGCGGTCTCGATGCCGCAAGCCTTCTTCAGCAGAACGGCTGCGGGGGGCGTCTTGGTCACGAAGGTAAAGGAACGGTCGGCATACACGGTGATGACGACGGGGATGATCAGACCCGCGTCATTCTTGGTACGCTCGTTGAATTCCTTAGTGAACGACATAATGTTGACACCGTGCTAACGCAAAGCGGGACCAACAGGGGGGGCCGGGGTTGCTTTGCCGGCGGGGATTTGCAGTTTGATATAACCGGTGATTTTCTGAGCCATTTTCTATCGCACCTCCAAAATTTGTGGTCAGGCGGACACGCGGTGTCCTCCCACAGCCGGAAGAGTGTCCGGCGGCACGGGTAAGGAGCCTTTTTGCTCCGAACTTTCTGTTACTTGTGAGCGGCGGCTGATCAATCCATCAGCTCTGCCTGCTCGAGCTCCAGCTCGACCGAGGTCTCTCGGCCGAACATCGAGATGGTCACGCGGACCATATTCTTCTCGGTGTCGATCTCCTCGACGACGCCGGAGAAGTTCTCCAGCGGGCCGTCGACGATCTTGACCGTGTCGCCGACCTTGTAGTCGATAACGATCTCCTTCTTCTCGACACCCAGCGCAGCGATCTCCTTCTCGGTCAGCGGAACGGGCTTACCGTTCGGGCCGACAAAGCCGGTGCAGCCACGCACGTTACGGACGACGAACCAGCTGTCGTCGGTGAGCACCATCTTGACCAGCACGTAGCCGGGGAAGATCTTACGCTCGACTTCTTTACGCTGGTTGTCCTTCACCTCAACGACCGTCTCGGTGGGAACGCGCACCTCTTGGATCCAATCCTGCAGATGACGGTTCTCGACGATCTTCTCCAGATTCGTGGCGACCTTGTTCTCATAGCCCGAGAACGTGTGCACCACATACCACTTTGACTGTTCGTCCATTCTTGCGCCTCCCGATTACAGGCCCAGCAGCAGATTGATCAGCGCGCTGAGGCCGAGGTCGATGACGACGATGATGGCACCCACCAACGCACACATAACGAGCGTTGCCACGGTGTTGCGCGCCACGGTAGGCAGGCCGGGCCAGACGATCTTCTTGAACTCACCGCGGGTGTCGCGGAAAAACTTCTTGACCTTCACGGGGATAACGGGGTTATCCTCGCCGGCCTTCTTGTTCTTCGCGCGGGCGATGAAATACAGCACCACGCCGAGCACAAAAGCGACCAAGGCGATCATAAAGATGACCTTGTCGGCGTTGAGGAACTGCTTGTCGAAGAAGCGCTGCACGTAGCCGCCGAAGCCGAACGTGCCGATCTGAGCGAACAGGTCAAGGTTGCTGAGGAAAAGCACCAAGCAGGTCAGGAAGCCTGCCAGCATCATAATAAATCCCCAAAGGATCATAGCGGTTTCCTCCTATCCTTTTCCTTACTTCGTCTCGCGATGCACGGTGTGCTTACGGCAGAAACGGCAGTACTTGTTCATTTCCAGTCTGTCCGGATCGTTCTTCTTGTTCTTCATGGTGTTGTAGTTGCGCTGCTTGCACTCGGTGCAGGCTAAGGTGATCTTGACTCTCATAACGGTACCTCCTATGGCTAAAAAGCCGGACTTTGTGAACCTCCCTCAGGTCTTATGACCAACGGGGTTAGTGCCTAAAAAAGGGCACAAAAAAATAAACCCCCTTCGAGGTATCTCCAATGTTACCACAAGTGGCAAGGATAGTCAAGCGTTTTTTCGCAAATTTTTCGGAATTTTTTGCGGTGTCTGTATATGGTGTGGGCAGGGGGCGGGCGGGCACAAGATATAGAACTTGTGCAAGCCCTCTCCGTCGCGCTACGCGCGCCACCTCTCCCATAGGGCGAGGCTAACGTGGTTTGTACAAACCGCGAATAGGATCGTAGGGGCGGATGCCCACATCCGCCCGTTTTGGTTGCGCGGTATTCTGTGCGGGGCGATGTGGGCATCGCCCCCTACGACTCCATTCCGCTTGCGACATCCCGCAAACGCGCAATATATTATATATAGGGTATATAATCACCGTTTTGGATAGGACATCCCCTCGGGCAGACCTAACAGGTAATCCGCAGAAACATCAAAGAAACGACAGATTGCCACCATATCCCCTAATGCAGGTTCCGCTCCTCCGGTTTCCATTCGAGATATTTTCATCTGACTCATTCCGAGAAGCTCACCTAACTGTGTTTGACTTAAATCTTTATCCTCTCGCATACTGCGAATCTTTTCTCCAAAATTCATTTACGCTCACTCCTTTTCTACAGTGTAACATAAACGAAAATCGAATATTGACTTTTAAACGAAAAACGTTTATAATTTATTTATACCAACTCACAGGGGGTCATACTATGCACGTCGAAATACCCGAAAAGGAATTTAATCAATTATCCGCGGCGCGAGAAAAAGCGATGTTTTGTACATTTCTATTGGATCTGCTGGAAAACGGCGATCTCATCTACGACGACGAGGATTATGCTCCGCGCATCAAAGACCACGCGCGGGAATACATCATCGGTCTATTGCGCACGACAATGCAAGAAATGCAGCCCGCATTTCTTGTTGCCGCGTGTAAACAACCCTGATATCCCGCGGCCCTCTCCGTCGCGCTACGCGCGCCACCTCTCCCATAGGGCGAGGCTAACGTGGTTTGTACAAACCGCGAATAGGATCGTAGGGGCGGGGTTTCCCCGCCCGCTGGGTTTAGATTAAACCAAAACGGGCGATTAATAATCGCCCCTACGACACCATTCCACTTGCGATATCCCGCAAATGCGCTATATATTATATATAAGGTATATATAGAAAAC
>JAZSHK010000024.1:0-7842 GCA_045533185.1 Acutalibacteraceae bacterium
ACAGCCGGGCGGTCGGGCAAACCCGCTTTGATTGATACATTTACAGTTCGCGGAAAAATTCAAGCTGTTCGCCGTCGGGGCCCTTGACAAACGCGACGTTGATGGTCACGCCCGCGGGCGTGGACGGCAGCGGCACGACCTTCGGCAGCACGTGCGGGGCAAAGCCCGCCGCAATCGCCCGCTCGAACGCTGCGTCGACGTCGTCGACCCGCAGAGCGAAATGCTGCCATTTGCCGTTTTCGGCAAATTCATCCGAGCCGTTGGCGAACAGCTCAATACGCCCGCCGTCACCGACGTCCAGCATCACGATGAGCTTTTCTCCCTCGCCCCAGCGCACCGCCTCGGTCATCCCGAGCGCGCGGTACATCGCGAGGCTCTTGTCAATATCCTTGCATTTGAGCGCAATATGATGAAACCCCATTGTCATCCTTCGATCCCTCTTATTCTATCGTTTCTTTTCCTTATCATAGCATAAAAACGAGGGTTTGTATATTGTTTTTTTGCGCAATTGCGTGTATACTATTAACAAAATGAATATTGCGCGGGCTTTCTCACAAAATAAGGTGCCGGCGATAGGGTAGAGTGCTCTACCCTAACCGCCGAATCACTGAAAACGGAGGAATTCTGTATGAGAAAGCCGAAAATCCGCGCTGCCGCGCTGCTGGCGGCGCTCGTCGCACTGCTGACGCTGTCGCTGACCGCCTGCGGAGAAAAGGACGAGCAGGTCACGGTGCGCTACCTGAATTTCAAGCCCGAGATCGCGGACAAATATCAGGAGCTGGCGAACACGTACGAGCAGGAGACAGGGGTCAAGGTAATCGTTGACACCGCCGCCAACAACACCTACGAGCAGACGCTGATGGCGAAGATGTCCACTGCCGAGGCGCCCACGCTGTTCCAGATCAACGGACCGCGCGGGTACAAAAACTGGCAGGAATACTGCGCCGACCTCTCGGGTACGGAGCTGTATAAGCACCTGACCGACAAATCCCTCGCCATCACCGACGGCGACAAGGTCGTCGGCATCCCCTACGTCGTCGAGGGCTACGGCATCATCTATAACAAGGCCATCACCGACAACTATTTCGCCCTCACCGACCGTGCGACCGCGTTTACCTCGATGGATGAGATCAACAGCTTTGATAAGCTCCGTGCCCTCGTTGAGGATATGCAAAAGCGTGCCGCCGATCTCGGCATCAAGGGCGTATTCGCCTCCACGTCGCTCAAAGCGGGCGAGGACTGGCGCTGGCAGACCCACCTCGCCAACATCCCCATCACCCACGAATTCACCGCCAAGGACGTCGATCTGACCTCCGACGCGACCAAAGAGATCGAATTCCGCTACAGCAACGAGTTTAAGAACATCTTTGACCTTTATATCAACAACTCCGTCACCGACAAGAAGCTGCTCGGCACCAAGACCGTGTCCGACTCGATGGCGGAATTCGCCCTCGAGCAGTGCGCGATGGTGCAGAACGGCAACTGGGCGTGGAGCCAGATCGCGGGGGTGACGGGCAACAAGGTGAAGGCGGAAAACGTCAAATATCTGCCCATCTACACGGGCGTCGCGGGCGAGGAAAGCCAAGGGCTCGCCGTCGGCACCGAGAACTTCTACGCCATCAACGCGAACGCCACCGAAGAGGAGCAAAAGGCGGCGGCGGATTTCGTCTACTGGATGTACTCGAGCGACAAGGGCAAGAAAACCGTCACCGAGCAGCTTGGCTTCATCGCGCCGTTTGACACCTTCGCCGCCGACGAGCGTCCCACCGACCCGCTCGCGCAGGAGATCATCCGCTGGATGGAAAAGGACGGCATCCGCACCGTCCCGTGGAATTTCACCCTCTTCCCCTCGGCACAGTTCAAGGAGACCTTCGGCTCCTCGCTGCTCAAATATGCCCAAGGAAATAAAGACTGGTCCTCCGTCACCGCGGATATGGTCGCCGACTGGAAAAAGGAAAGCGCGGCCGCATCCTGATGTAGGTGAAAGGACGGCCCGATTATGAATCATCAACTCAAACGACAATTCGCCCTGTTTGTACTGCCGACCTTGTTGGCGTTCACCGTGGCGTTTATTATCCCCTTTGCGATGGGCGTGTGGCTGTCCTTCACCAGGTTTACGACCGTCACCAACGCCAAATGGGTGGGGCCGGATAACTATATCCGCGCCTTCACCGCCGACAACGATTTTTTGCGCGCGCTCGAGTTCACCGCGCTGTTCACCGCCGTGACCATCGTCACGGTGAACGTGCTCGCGTTCCTGCTCGCGCTGCTGCTCACCCGCGGCCTAAAGGGCACCAACCTTTTCCGCTCGGTGTTCTTTATGCCGAACCTCATCGGCGGCATCGTGCTCGGCTATATCTGGAATCTGCTCATCAACGGCGTGCTCAGCCTGTGGGGAGTGGACATCACCTACGCCGCACGGTACGGCTTCTGGGGGCTGGTGCTGCTCACCAACTGGCAGCTCATCGGCTATATGATGGTCATTTATATCGCGGGACTGCAGAACATCCCGCCCGCGCTGACCGAGGCCGCCGCCATCGACGGCGCGTCCCCGCGCGAGGTGCTGTTTAAGATCAAGCTCCCGATGGTGATGCCGTCGGTGACCATCTGCACCTTTCTGACGCTGACCAACGCCTTTAAGATGTTCGACCAGAACCTCGCACTCACCGCGGGCGCGCCCGAACGGCAGACGGAGATGCTGGCGCTCAACATCTATCAGACCTTTTACGGCCGCATCGGCTGGCAAGGCGTCGGGCAGGCAAAAGCGGTCGTCTTCTTCCTTCTCGTGGCGCTCATCGCGTTTGTTCAGTTGCGCGCCACCCGCAGTAAGGAGGTGGAGGCGTGAACGGCATACGCAACCGCACGGTCGACCGCCTGCTCACCGCGATCCTCGCGGTGGTCGGCGCGCTCTTCCTCGTGCCCGTGTTTCTCGTGCTGCTCAATTCCTTTAAGTCCCGCCTGTATATCTCGGGCGAGCCGTTTGCCCTGCCCAATGCCGACACCTTCGTGGGGCTGGAGAACTATCTGCGTGGGCTGACATCGGCGGGCTTTCCTGCCGCGTTCGGGCGCTCGGTGTTCATCACCGTCGCCTCGGTGGCACTCATCGTGCTGTGCACCTCGATGACCGCGTGGTATCTCGTGCGGGTCAAAAATCGGTTTACAAAGCTGCTCTACTACCTTTTTGTGTTCAGTATGATCGTGCCGTTTCAGATGGTGATGTTCACGATGACCTACGTCGTCGGCCGCATCGGGTTTAACAACGTCGTCGGCATTGTCCCCGTCTACCTCGGCTTCGGTGCGGGGCTGTCGGTGTTTATGCTCAGCGGGTTTATCAAGTCCATCCCGCTCGACATCGAGGAGGCGGCGACCATCGACGGGTGCAGCCCGTGGCAGTGCTTCTACCACGTGGTGTTTCCCGTCCTGCGTCCCACCGCCGTCACCGTCGCCATCCTCAACGCGATGTGGATATGGAACGACTATCTGCTCCCTTATCTCATCCTCGGCACGCGGCAAAAGACCATCCCTGTCGCCATCCAGATCGCGATGCAGGGGGCTTACGGCTCCACCGACTACGGCGGCCTGATGGCAATGCTGGTGCTCGCCATCATCCCCATCATCGCCTTCTATCTCGTCGGGCAGAAATATATCATCGAGGGTGTTATCGCAGGCGCGGTGAAGGGTTGACGGGCGACCGATGCCCGCCCGTCGGGGTTTTGCTCACAGGATAATATGCAACACCCTCACCAAAGAGGGGCAAACGAAATCTCACAGCAAAGGAACGGATCACTATGAACGGCAAACGCGCAAGCGGCGTACTGCTGCACATCAGCTCTCTGCCCGGTGCCTACGGCATCGGCACACTGGGCGAGGAAGCCTATCGCTTCGTCGACTTTCTGCGGCGGGCGGGACAGACCTACTGGCAGATCCTGCCCGTCTGCCCCGTCGGCAAGGGCAACTCCCCTTACCAGAGCTTTTCGAGCTTTGCGGGCAACCCGCTGTTCATCGACCCCGCGGGGCTGCACCGCCTCGGCTACCTGACCGAGGACGAGCTGTACGCGGCCAAGCTCGGCGGCGATCCCGCAAAGGTCGACTTCCCCGCGGTGGAAAAGGCGCGCAATACGCTGTTTGCGACCGTCTATCCCCGCTTTATCGCCGCGCCGCCGAGCGATTTCGAGGCGTTCTGCCGCGAGCACGCCGACTGGCTCGATGATTACGCGCTGTTTATGGCGATCCGCGAGCACAAGGGAGATCTGCCCCTGCAGCGCTGGGAGGAGGACATCCGCACCCGCCGCCCCAAGACGGTGGCGATGTGGCGGGTCAAGTGCGCCGAGCGCGTACGGTATCATCAGATGCTGCAATACCTGTTCTATCGCCAGTGGACGGCGCTCAAGGATTACGCCAACCACAGCGGGGTGCGCATCGTCGGCGATCTGCCGATCTACGTGTCCGCCGACAGCGCGGACGTGTGGGCGGATGCGCACATCTTCGAGCTGGACGCCGACGGGCAGCCCTCGCTGGTCGCGGGATGCCCGCCCGACGCGTTCTCTGAGGACGGACAGCTATGGGGCAACCCCGTCTACGACTGGAAGGCGATGCGCCTTGGCGGTTATCGCTGGTGGCTACGCCGTCTGGCGGCGGGTATGCGGCTGTACGACGTCATCCGCATCGACCATTTCCGCGGATTTGAGTCCTACTACACCATCCCCGCCGACGCCGAGACCGCCCGCGAGGGCGCGTGGAAGCGCGGCCCCGGGATGCGGCTGTGGCGTGCCGTCGAGCGACGGCTCGGGCGTGTCCCGATCATCGCCGAAGATCTCGGCTTTCTCACCCCCGCGGTGCATAAGCTGGTGCGGGACAGCGGCTTCCCCGGAATGAAGGTGCTGCAGTTTGCGTTCGATCCGTCGGGGGGCAGCGACTATCTCCCCCACCGCTATGATAAAAACTGCGTTGTCTACACGGGTACGCACGACAACGACACCATCCTCGGCTGGGCGGACAGCGCCGATGCCGCCGAGGTCGCATTTGCGATGGACTATCTGCACGCGACCGACCGCGACAGCCTGCGGGTCGAGATGATGCGCGCCGCTCTCGCGAGCGTCGCCGACACCTGCATCCTCACGGTGCAGGATCTGTGCGGGCTCGGCGGCGAGGCGCGGATGAATACCCCCTCCACCGTCGGAGACAACTGGAGCTGGCGGCTGACCGCCGACGCGCTCACGCCGCAGGCGGCCGCGTGGCTGCTCGACAACACGCGGCTGTATGGAAGAACGTCCTGTTAAGGAGATTTACCTATGAGTGATATCAAAAAAGACCTGACCTTATTCGCACGTGAGGCGTACCGCAAAGCCCCCGCCGAGCTCGGCGCGTGGCAGCTGCACGACGCGCTCTCCCGCGCGGTGATGCTGTCCATCGACAAGGCGTGGGAGAAGTCCCGCCGCCGTCACGACACCCGCCGCCGCGCCTATTACCTGTCGGCGGAATTCCTTGTCGGGCGGGCGATCTACAACAATCTGCTGTGCACGGGCAAGCTCGCCGAGGCGCGCCGCGTACTCGAAGAGCTCGGCACCGATCTCGACCGCCTCGAGGAGATCGAGGACGCGGCACTCGGTAACGGCGGCCTCGGCCGTCTGGCGGCGTGCTTTCTCGACAGCGCGGCGACCCTTGGTCTGCCGCTCGACGGCTACGGCATCCGCTACCGCTTCGGGCTGTTCCGTCAACGGTTTGCGGGCGGCTTTCAGCAGGAAGAAGCGGACGACTGGGCGCGCTTCGGTGACCCGTGGTCGGTGCGGTGCGACGACGATGCTGTCACCGTCACCTTCGGCGACGGCGCGGTGCGCGCGGTGCCCTACGATATGCCGATCATCGGCTACGGCGGGCGGCACATCTCTACCCTGCGTCTGTGGCAGGCAGAGCCGCTCACCCCGTTTGATTTCACCGCTTTCAACGATCAGCAGTACGACAAGGCGGTGCGGGAGAAAAACCGCGCCGAGGACATCTCCCGCGTGCTGTACCCCAACGACTCCACCAAGGCGGGGCGTATCCTACGCTTAAAGCAGCAGTATTTCTTCTGCAGTGCGTCGCTGCAGGATGCTCTGCGCCGCTTCGAGGCGGTGCACGGCGACGCGTGGGACAAGCTGCCGAAAATGCTCTGCTTCCAGCTCAACGACACCCATCCCGTCATCGCCATCCCCGAGCTCATCCGTCTGCTGATGGAGCGCGGCGTGGATTTTTCGGATGCGTTGCACATCGCGCGGCAGGTGTTCAATTACACCAACCACACCATTATGCAAGAGGCGCTGGAGAAATGGGAGCTCGCGCTGGTGCGCGCCGTCGCGCCCGAGTGCGCGAAGCTCATCCGCCGCCTCGCGCGGGTGCAGGAGACCGAGCTGCGCCACCGCGGCGTGCCCGAGGAGCAGTGGGCGGAGCTTCTGCTGTTGCAGGGGGGCACCGTGCATATGGCGTACCTCGCCTGCTGGTGCTCGACCTATATCAACGGCGTCGCCCGGCTGCACACCGACATCCTGAAAGAGCGGGTTCTGCGCCGCTGGCACGAGCTGTACCCCCACAAAATTCAGAACAAGACCAACGGTATCACCCAGCGCCGCTGGCTGGCGCTGTGCAACCGCCCGCTCGCGGGGCTGATCACCGATCTTAGCGGCGACGACGGCTGGATCACCGACCTCGGTCGCCTGCGCGAGCTGGAAAAATACGCTGAGGACGACCGCGTGCTCGAGCAGTTTATTGCCATCAAGAAGGAAAACAAGCGCCGTCTGTGCGCCTATATTCAGCAGCACGACGGGGTGGTCATCGACACCGACGCCATCCTTGACGTGCAGGTCAAGCGCCTGCACGAGTATAAGCGGCAGCTGCTTAACATCCTCTGCATCCTCGAATTGTATTTCGAGATCAAGGAAGGGTCGCTGACCGATTTCACCCCGACGGTGTTCCTCTTCGGCGCAAAAGCCGCCCCCGGCTATTTCCGCGCCAAGGCGATCATCAAGCTCATCCACGCCGTCGCCGACCTCATCGCGCGCGACGAGACGGTCAACCGTTATATCCAAGTGGTGTTCGTGTCCGACTATAACGTCTCCTACGCCGAGAAGATTATGGCGGCGGCGGACGTGTCCGAGCAGATCTCCACCGCGGGCACAGAGGCGAGCGGCACCGGCAATATGAAGCTGATGTTAAACGGCGCGGTCACCCTCGGCACCTACGACGGCGCCAACGTGGAGATCGTCGCCGAGGCGGGCGAGGAGAACAACGTCATCTTCGGCGCGCGGGTAGAGGACATCGAGGCGATCGCCGACACCTACGACGCGCGGGCGCTGTACGAGAACGATCCCAAGATCAAGCGGTGTCTGGACGCGCTCACCGACGGCACGCTGGACGACGGCGGTACGGGGATGTTCAAAGAGCTGGTCACCGCACTGCTCGACGGTGCGAGCTGGCACAAGCCCGATCACTATTATCTGCTGCTCGACTTCGAGGACTGCCTGCAGGCAAAGCTCGCGGTCAACCGCGACTACGGCCGCGACCGCAAGGCGTTCGCCAAAAAGCAGTGGCGCAATCTGTGCGCGGCGGGGAAATTCTCCTCCGACCGCACAATCGCGGAGTATGCGAAAGATATTTGGCATATCAAATAATAACGGGCGGGGAAACCCCGCCCCTAGGGTAGAGCGAGATATCCGAACACCGTTTTGAAAAGGGGGATTTCCGTTCTATTTTCGTTAAAATACTCGTAAACCCGCAAGGGTTTACTGCGTTTTTGCCTTGATAGAACAAAAATCTCCTCTTTTCAAAATCGTAGACCTCAAAGCGAGCAGATTTTGAGAGATTTTTATT
>JAZSHK010000135.1:0-18860 GCA_045533185.1 Acutalibacteraceae bacterium
CATTTTACTATCCGTTCTTTCGCTCAAAAGAGCTGAACAATTCGTGGTTCGCAGAAAGAGCCTATGTAAATTTCTTGATCGGTCTCAAAGATCCAACAACATAACCTACCTTATGCTGCACTTAAATTATACCACAAATCCTCCTTGTTTTCATCTGTTGTGGTGAATACGAAGCTATTCATAAAGATTTCTTGAAACCGCCAATAAAAAAATTCTTATACTTATAAACGAAGAGTCGCGTGGGCGGCTCTTTAGTTTTTATATAAGTGAGGTTTTATTATGGAAAAGAAACTGAGTTACGAAGATGGAAGAGAATTGTTCGTTGAAAAGCTTTGCAAGCTAATGAGCGAGAAAAATTTATCCTGTCAGTATTTGAGCAGTAAGATAAAAAAGAATGATGGATATATTAATCGCATTATTAACGGAAAGAAAGATCCTTCTTTTGAGGTACTGTTCGATATC
Organism: Acutalibacteraceae bacterium; assembly: GCA_045533185.1. Lineage (GTDB taxonomy): Bacteria > Bacillota > Clostridia > Oscillospirales > Acutalibacteraceae > UBA5905. Next base: position 463 of record JAZSHK010000135.1, read on the forward strand.
GCATCTGCCTTGAAGGTCACAGTAGGTGAATTATTCGAATAAAAATTTGCATGACCTGTCAGGTCATGTTTGCGCCAAACCCATTGACCGGACATTTCGGCAATGGTATAATGAGTACACCAAAAAATCAGAACGGCTTGAAGCACAAGACAAGTCGAGGGATGAAAATAAGCAGCTTTCTTAATCAAACTGTTTCAGTTCTTCTATAGGGGCCACGAAAGTGGAGAAGAGTGCGAATCAGTAGCAAATAGGGAAGTCTTGTTTCCGTGCGCAGGAAACAGTCTGTTTGATTCCGAATATTGATGTTGTAATAGTGCTTTTCTTTTGCAACGCAGTTTTAGGGTGAACTGTGCATCGGCAGGGGAGGACGGCGCAATATGAATGGAATATATCATTTTATAACGGTTGCAGTTTTGTAGGCGTTTGCTTTGCATTGCTGTTATAAAATTAATGTGAACTTTCTGCATTTTTTGTTGCAGAGAGTGCTTTTTTATGTTATAATAAAAATGTAAAGAAAAATCAGTAAAATTCAGGCGTTTTGAATTCGTGCCATTAAGTTCAAACCCCCCAAAAATCCCGAATGCGAAGGCGTTCGGCATTTTACTTTTTCACTCTTCACTTTTCACTCTTCACTAAACTTCGCATTCGGGATTTTTGGCAAGTAAGAAGTAATAGTGAATAGTGAAGAAGTAATGTGTGGCTTCGCCACGGATTATAAAATACAATGCTCCGCATTGATTTATTGCCGCTTTTATGCTATAATACATTCAAGGCGGTGATAAGATGAAAAATAAAGCTTGCTTATTGCTTTCGATATTATTTTTGTTTTTATGTGTTGGTTGCAGTGGATCAAAAACAAAATTTGTTTTTGATGATTTTGGCATTGAAATCAAAATGCAAATCGATGAAACTATAAGTGTATCACAGGATAATAATACTATGCTTATCTCTAATATTAAAAACAATGACGCTATAGGCGTTATATCAGTTGCTAAAGAAGAAAGAAAAAATATTGACGAAATTTGTGACACGTATATTATTGGTGACGGTGAAAGAACCAAAACCGAACTTTCAGATAATTTGATTTTTGTTGAGATTATAAACAGGGTAGATTCGGTAGTACTTGGCGAACGTGTTGATAAAATGTATTGTTTTATATTTTATGATGAAGATACAGGCGCCGTACTATATGGTAGGTTTTTTGAAAATAGCGAACGCGACTATGTAATAAGTTTAGCAAGAACGATCGAAGTTGAAAAAATATAACTTTAATTTCTCAGTTCTCGGGCGCATTTTATTCGTGTCATTAAGTTCAAAACACCCAGAAAAAATCAAGCTTTCAAATTTAGGTTTGGAAGCTTGATTTTTTTGCTTTTTTAGCTAAAAACGGGCTTTTTAATGCCAAAATAGGTGAGTTTGGTTAAAATACGCCTCTGAAACATAAAAATATACAAGTTTGAGAAAAAGTGCGAAAATCTAAACATAAAAATATACACGTTTCAAATAGAAGAATAATGGTCAATGGTTTCTTTGTTATACTTATTTAACTCATTCAAAAAATGAGAAGGAAGATATGCATTACGGAACATCAGTGCTATATATAAATAGTAAACAAAAATTGGAAGGTTTTTATTACACAAATAGAATTGAACAAACGAAGGGAAAGCAGGTACTTATAAAAAAAGAAATAAAAAAATCAGAGAAAGGGTCCATTTTGAGTGTCAGCCCCAGAAAAAGAACAGATAAGTCGAAAGACTTGTCTGTTCTTTTTTCAACTAAGTGTGCCTTGCGGCACGATAAGCACACCTTCGGTGTGTGAAGTTTGCTTCGCAAGTGAAGTGCCTGCGGGCATGAGTGGCACACGTAACTTTACTTTGTGCTATAGCAAAGGCACATTTCGAAAAGCGAAATGCGCCTTTGACTGGGGATTCAGTTTATCTGCAAAAATTATCCGATCTACGTAATGACGAGATGTGCAGAAACGGGCCGTGTTCCTCCCGCAAGCGGGGTGATAGTTAATGCGGCTGCATTACCGGCAGGGTTTCGAACGGTCAGAATAGAGCCTGTAACAGTCGTTGTTACAATCGCCATACCCACGATTTGCGAGGCACCGGTGGCTCTGCCGACTACCGTGTATGCCAGATCCTCTCCGTTCAAGGTCAAAATCAATTGACCTGCCTCATCTACACTCACCTCGAACAGAATCTGATAGGTTCCGATCTGTGCCAGATTAAATGAATCCGGTCCGGTTCTGGAAATATCAGATCCGCTGTTAGGACCATCTTGCGGGAAACTAACATCGGTTCCCGGAGCTTTCTGCATTTCTAATAAATAGGCATTAAGTAAGCTAAACCAGTGTTGCGTTCTTAGTGCATTTATGATACAATTCCGTAAAGGAGTGGATAGTATGGCAAAGAGGATAGTATTTCAGGGCGATTCTATAACGGATTGCGGAAGAAATCGGGAAGATTTTTACGGTATGGGTAACGGATACCCTAATTTAGTAAAGGCTTCACTGGGGATGGATCACCCGAACGAATATGAGTTTATCAATCGCGGGATAAGCGGAAACAGAATTGTTGATCTTTATGCAAGGATTAAATTGGATTTTATTAATTTGCAACCGGACTATGCCAGTATTTACATTGGGGTCAATGACACTTGGCACGAGATCAGCCAAAGCAACGGTGTGGATACAGAAAAATTTGAAAAGATATACACTATGCTGATCGATGAGATCAAGGCCGCTTGTCCTGAAATGAAGATTATGATTATTGCCCCGTATGTGCTTGAGGGGGCGGCTACTTGCAACACCGATGAAATTCCCGACCGACTGGAACGTTTTCGGAAAGATGTGGCCGAAAAGGCAGCCGTAGCAAAGCGTATCGCCGAAAAGTACGGCTTTCCTCTTATCGAATTGCAGACAGCTTTTGATGAAGCTTGCACGAAAGCTCCGCCCGAGTATTGGGCTGCCGATGGGGTGCATCCTACCGCCTGTGGTCATGAAATTGTAAAAAGGCTCTGGCTTGAAGCGTTTGAAAAGATAAAATAATACAGAGAAACTGCCGGTATTCATTTGAAGAAGATCCGCTCACGAGAGTGAGCGGATCTTTGCTTTGTCCTTTCCCGAAGCAACGTCTTGACAAAACGCGCAAATAGGAATACAATTCTGTGTTGAACGGAAGGGGAAACCGGTGAAAATCCGGTACGAGCCCGTCGCCGTGAGGACATATTAACGCTGTTGTCTGACTCCCGCACCGCGGCGGGGGGGAAACGCCATTGGGGCATCGCCCCGAGAAGGCGGCAACCGCTGTCCGCAGTCGAAAGACCCGACCGTTCACTGCTTTTTGTAAATGCCGCGAGCGCCGGTTAAGTGAAAAGCAAGAATTAAATAAAGGAGAAATCACACATGAAAAAGACCAATCGCAAGCATTTGTGGTTGTCTGTGGCATTGTGTGCAGTGCTGATCGCGGTAACGGCATTGAGCGCAGTCGGCTGTGCCCCCAAGCAGGGCGCCGACACATCCACGGCCTCCACCATCGACGCGGCATCGACCGCCGCAACGCGCCTCGGACAAGGGAAGACAGTGTTCACCTTTGAGGCGGAGGATAAAAACGGCAGCAAAACCGTGTTTGAGATCCACACGGATGACAAGACCGTCGGCGAGGCGTTGCTCAAGCTGAAGCTCATTGACGGAGAAAGCGGCCCATACGGGCTGTACGTCAAGACGGTCGATGGCATTACGCTGGATTACAACACCGACGGGATGTACTGGGCACTGTATGTCAACGGGGAATACTCGATGAACGGTGTGGATTCCGTTTCCCCCGTTAACGGAGCCACCTATACCTTTAAGCCGCAAAAATGAAGAGGCTGACGACCTGGGAGCTTGTTCTGTTCGCCCTGCTGGGCACCCTGCTTTTGGCGGGCGATCTGCTGATGGAATGGCTCCCCAATGTGCACCTGGTAGGGATGCTGCTGACCGTGTATACGGCGGTGTATCGCCGGAAGGCGTTAATTCCTCTATACATTTACGTGCTTTTACTGGGGATGCTTAACGGCTTTGCCCCTTGGTGGATCCCGTATCTGTACGTGTGGACGGTTTTGTGGGGGCTGGTGATGCTACTCCCGCGAACGGTGACGAAAAAGACCGTGCTTGTATACGGCGTGGTGTGCACGCTCCACGGCTTTTTGTTTGGGACGCTGTATGCCCCCTCACAGGTGTTGCTGTTCGGTCTGCCGTGGTCGGCGCTCCCCGCGTGGATCGCGACGGGCCTGCCCTTCGACATCGCTCACGGCATCGGCAACGCCGTGCTCAGTGTTCTTATTTTCCCGCTGACAAAATTGCTCAAGAAAGCGCCGAATATTCATCAATGACTGATACCGCCGCACGTTGTGCGGCGGTATTTCTTGATTTTTGCTCATACTTTTTGCTGATCGGTTCATACTAACCCCAAGAAAGGGGCGAATACAATGATCGAACAAGATACGATAAAACTGCTGCGCGAATGTGATGCGGGTGTCAAAATGGGGGTGTCCTCCATTGAGGACGTGCTCAACTATGCGCACGATGAGAGGCTGAAAACCTATCTGACCGACAACAAATCCGCGCACGAGAAGCTGGATGTTGAGCTGCAAGAGCTGCTTGACCGCTACAAGGACGACGGCAAGGACCCGAATCCGATGGCGAAGGGGATGTCGTGGTTGAAGACGAATGTGATGCTGGTGATGAAGGAATCTGACAGCACCATCGCCGATCTCATCACCGACGGGTGCAATATGGGGGTCAAATCCCTCAGCCGCTACCTCAACCAATACGCGGCGGCGGACGAAAAGTCCAAGGACATCTGCAAGCGGCTCATTAAGCTCGAGGAAGAACTCAGCGTACAGATGCGGGATTTCTTGTGAATATCGGATCAAGTCATATTTTTCTTGCCACCCTTTGAATTATATGGTAAAATATCCTTATTAACGATAAGGGAGTTAACTGGATGCAGGAAAAGAAACAGAGAAATCCTTTCACTTGGGTGCAGATCTGTTGGGCGGCGGCGGGACTGGCGCTGCTCGCGGCGGCGCTGCACGTGTTTAATGTCCCCGACAACCGTCTTGTGTCGGTCGCGGCCCATCTCGGCTTTGCGATGCTGTTCGCGGGTTGCATCAATCTGGTGGTCTACTATTTCCAGAAGGACAAGATTCACGGCTCGCATTGGTTGCTCGCGGATGGGATGACTTCGGTGCTGCTGTCCGTCTTCCCGCTGCTCAACGAGATGATCCTGCCGGCGGTGATCCCGTTCTTTTTCGGTATATGGGAGCTGTTCTCGGGCATTATCAAATTCGTCGAGGCGACTGAGCTGCACGAGGAGAAGATCCGCGGCTGTCGGTGGTTTTTGCTCATCGGCCTGATCGAGCTGGTGTCGGGCATCGGCTCGATGGTCAAGCCCATCGACGACTACGTCGGGATGAACCACGTCATCGCGATCATCCTGCTGGTGCAGAGCTTCGGCTATATCTTTAAGATGCTTATCTACCACAACCTTGCAGGCACGGGCAGTATGTCGTGGCTGCACCGCAAGCATCGCCACTCAGCGAAATAAACGCAACAAGAAAAGGGCTTCACGTGTGTGAAGTCCTTTCGCTTTACATAGTGATTTACATCTTGGCGGGCTTTTTCTTTGCCGCCTCGTGCTTGATGCGGTAGAGCTCCTCGACGGCGAAGCCGAGCTTGGTGATGACATTCGGCTTTGTTGGGTAGCAGTAGAAAGAATCCTTGTCGGTGGAGATGTCAAAGCAGTCGTAGGGTTTGATATAGCAGTAGTCATATTCGACGTGCAGGCTGTTGTTCTCGATGGGGGTACGCTGGACGCGGTAGGGCGCGCCGTTGTAATGCCCCTCAAGGATAAAGCCGTTCTCGGGATCGTGGGTGATCCTCGCCTTGCCGAGCCGCAGGAAGCGCCAGCAGCGGGGCAGGGAGTAGACCTCCACCTCGTCCTCGAAGGAGTATTCCCCGCGGGCGATCTGCTCGCACACCTGCTGTCGCTCCCAATCGAACCAATCGGGGACGTGGGAGAATTCGGTCTCGCCCGAAAGTGCGGTGAGCGTGCCGTCCTCGTTTAAGTTCCAGCGCTTGCCGCACGCGGTGCAGTAAAGCTCGGTGCCCTCGGACGCCATCTTGGACTCGGTCAGGCAGTGCGGGCACTGGTACAGCACCTTATGCAGTCCCTCGGCGCGATGCGGCTCAGTGATGAGGATACCGTTTTCCTTCTGATAGCGGTACTCGTCGTATTCGAACGCTTGCTTGATGGCGGCGTTGATCTCGTCCGCGGACATCGCCTTGACCTGCTCGGCGGGGAGCACCTGCGTCATTGTCATATATAACGGCACCTTGCGCGGCTTGCGGAAGTTCCAGAACGGGGTGAGCAGGTGGTTGCCGTGGTGCTTGATGACCACGACGGGCACCTTGTTCATCTTCACGAGCTTACCGAGCGATTCGGGCAGATAGGCGGTGGTGCCGCAGGGGGTGTACCGCGCCTCGGGGTACATACTGAGGATGTCACCGCGCTTGAGCACGCGGTTAATGGACTTGATGAGGTGCAGGTCGGTGGTGAACTTGCGCGTGCCGATCGAGCCGATAAGCTCCATCAGCCACGGACGGCGATAGTAGCCGTCGATGCTCACGACGTTGTTGACGCGGTGGGGGAAGGTCGCCATCGCCGCGATCTCGAAGTCAATGAAATACTGGTGGTTGCTCAGCAGCATATACGGCGGCTTAACACCGTCCATACGGATTTTTTCGATCTTGTACTTTTTGCCGATGAGCATAATCTTGGACAACAGCCAGATCAGCCACACGATGACGAGCGGCTGACGGATGGGATATTTTGCTGTTTTATAATATTTCTTATTTTTATAATTCACTTCCATACTCTGATCTCCTCTCTAACAACTCTCATATTAGCAGAAACTTGTCGAATAGGCAAGAAAAATTCTTTTCCGTAAAATTCTTGTAATCTGTTCTCGCGCGCGGTATAATGGTACTGAGGTGATACCGTGGTTATTCTGTATATCCTGCTTGGAGTTGTCTTGCTCATACTGTTGACGAGCTTTGTGTGCTTTTTGATGGCGTTTTACGCACCGCACAAGAAAGAGACGGAAGAATACCCCATCCCGCCGGGGAAGATCTACGAGCCGCATCGTGAGACGATGGTTCAGTGGATCAAAGAGGCGCGGCGGATGCCGCACGACGACGTGTCCGTTAAGTCCTTTGACGGGCTGACGCTGTACGGGCAGTATTTCGAGGGCAGACCCGATGCACCGATCGAGCTGATGTTCCCCGGCTATCGCGGGGTCGCGGAGCGGGATCTGTGCGGCGGCGTCCAGCGTGCGTTCGCCCTCGGACATAACGTGCTTATCGTCAATCAGCGCGCCTGCGACAAGAGCGGGGGAAGGGTCATTGCCTTCGGCGTGCGGGAGCATCGCGACTGCCTGACGTGGATCGACTATATCCTCGACCGCTTCGGTGACGATGTGAAGATCATCCTCGCGGGGGTGTCGATGGGCGCGGCGACGGTGATGACCGCCGCAGGATGCGATCTGCCGGAGCAGGTGGTCGGCATCGTTGCCGACTGCGGCTATACTTCGGCGAAGGACATTATCTGCAAGGTCATCCGCCGGATGGGGTTGCCCGCGAAGCTGCTGTATCCCTTTGTGCGGCTGGGCGGCTTGCTCTACGGCGGCTTTGATGTCGAGGCGACCTCGCCTATCGAAGGGATGAAAAACTGCCGTATCCCCGTCTTTTTCGCCCACGGCGCCGCGGACGACTACGTTCCGTATGAGATGAGCGTGCGCAACTACGAGGCCTGCACGGCGAAAAAGACGCTGTTCACCGTCCCCGACGCGGGGCACGGATTGAGCTATCTCCTCGACCCCAAGGGGTATGTGAAGGCCTTGAGCGAGATATTTCCCGAGTATTCTACCGTAAAAGAAAGGACTTGATTTTATGTCGAACATTTGGCACGATATTTCCCCGAAACGCATCAAGCCGCAGGATTTTATCTGCGTTATTGAGATCTCCAAAGGGAGCAAGAAAAAGTACGAGTTGGATAAGGAATCGGGCTATTTGATGCTCGACCGTATTCTGCACACCTCGACGCACTATCCTGCGAATTACGGCTTTATCCCGCGCACCTACGGTGACGACGGCGACCCGCTGGACGTGCTGCTGCTGTGCTCCGAACCGATCGAGCCGATGACGCTGGTGCGGGCGTATCCAATCGGGATGATCAAGATGGTGGACGACGGGCACAATGATGAGAAGATCATCGCCATCCCGTTTAACGATCCGACGTATAATCAGTATACCGACATTGAGCAGCTGCCAAAGCACATCTTCGAGGAGATGCGCCATTTCTTTACGGTGTATAAGAACCTCGAGAACAAGGAGACGGCGGTCGACGAGGTCAGCGGACACGAGACGGCGGTGCGCATCGTCGACGAGGCGATCGACCGCTATGTCGAGTGCTTCTGCAAGGCAAGAAATTGAGATATAGCGGCGTATTCGGACAGAATACGCCGCTTTTTTGCGTAAACACTTGCCTTTTTTGCGGTAATGTGGTAAAATAAAGCATCATTTTTTGCCAAGAAAAAGAAAAGAGGGGTCTTATGAGCGAAAAAAGAAGCAGCTTCACCGGTAAGCTGGGCTTCGTGCTGGCGGCGGCAGGTTCCGCGGTCGGTCTGGGCAACATCTGGCGTTTCCCGTATCTGGCGGCGAAATACGGCGGCGGTATCTTCCTGCTGGTGTATCTGATTTTGGCGGTGACCTTCGGCTTTGCGCTGATGCTCGCCGAGATCGCCATCGGTCGCAAGACGGGGCTCAGCGCCATCGGCGCTTTCCGTCAGCTCAATAAGAAATACACCTTCATCGGCTATCTGGCATCCCTTGTGCCGATGATCATTCTGCCGTATTACTGCGTTATCGGTGGCTGGGTGGCGAAATATCTGACTGTTTTTTTGACTGGTCAGGTCGGTGCCGCCGTGTCCGATGATTATTTCACGAGCTTTATCGCGCAGCCCACAGAGCCGATCGTGTGGTTCTTCGTGTTCCTCGGTCTGACGGCGTTGGTCGTCATCCTCGGCGTGGAAAAGGGCATCGAGAAGGTCAGCAAAATTATGATGCCCGTGTTGGTGGTGCTGTCGATCGTCATCGCGGTGTATACGATGTTCATCCCCGGTGCGGGCGAGGGCATCCTGTACTATCTCACTCCCAACTTCAAGAATTTCTCGGCGACGACGGTGCTCGCGGCACTCGGCCAGTTGTTCTATTCGATGTCCCTCGCGATGGGCATTATGATCACCTACGGCTCGTATATGAAGAAGGACGTCAGCATTGAGTCCTCGGTCCACCAGATCGAGATCTTCGACACCGGCATCGCGTTTATTGCGGGTCTGATGATCGTGCCGGCGGTGTTTGCGTTCTCGGGCGGCGATCCCGACGCGCTGAACAAGGGCCCCGGCCTGATGTTCATCACCCTGCCGAAGGTGTTTGAGAGTATGCCCGGCGGCACCGTCATCGGTGTGGCGTTCTTCCTGCTGGTGCTGTTTGAGGCGCTGTCCTGCTCCATCTCGCTGATGGGGAAGGTGGTGACAATCCTGCAGGATAAGCTCAAATGGAACCGTTACGTCACCTGCGGCCTCGTGCTGTTGCTGTGTGTGGCGCTTGGCTTGCCGTCCTCGCTCGGTCACGGCGCGTGGAGCGGTGTTTCCATCATCGGGATGAACTTCCTTGATTTCTTCGATTTCATCAGCAACAGCGTGCTGATGCCGATCGTGGCGATCCTGACCTGCATCTTTGTCGGTTATGTCATTAAGCCGCAGACCCTCATTGAGGAAGCCCAGCAGAACGGTATCGTGATGAAGAGTCAGAAGCTGTTCACCGTCGTCATCAAGTATATTGCGCCGATCTGCATTGCGCTGATCCTCGTGACTTCCATTCTGGAGATCCTCGGCGTTGTGAAGATCTGATAGATATTTGTCAAAAAAGTTGTTGACAAAGCATCAAGACTGTATTACAATTGAATCCACAGATAGAGGCGCGCTGTCTCATCAGTATGCGGTTTTGCAAACGCCCGCCGAGGCGGAAATCGCAGAAAGGGAGCAGCGCCGAAGGCGGCGCAGGGCAAAGCGTCGTTCTGGCAGACGGGATTAAGAGCTTGTCTGTTGTCGCAGAGATGCGGAGAGCTATTCTGAGGAATCCGACGCGGGAGTTACCCGCGTATTAGGTGTCATTCGGATGATAGCTCTCGCTTTCGGGAGCTATCATTTTTCTTTGAAAGGGAGTAATCATTATGAAAAATACGGTATTTACGGGTGCGGCGACCGCCATCATCACCCCGATGAATAAGCAGGGCGAGGTTGACTATGAGGCGTTCGGCCGTCTCATTGACTGGCAGCTTGAGCAGGGCATCGACGCGATCGTTGCCACCGGCACGACGGGCGAGGCATCCACCCTCACCGACGAGGAGCATAAGGAAGTGCTGCGCTTCGCCGTCGAGCGTGTAGCGGGCCGCGTGCCCGTCATTGCGGGCACGGGCTCGAACGATACGGCTTACGCCATCGAGCTGACCAAGTTTGCCTGCGAGATCGGCGCGGACGCGATGCTGGTGTGCACGCCCTACTATAACAAGGCGACGCAGGGTGGTCTTATTCAGTCCTTCACCGCGATCGCGGACGTATCCACCAAGCCCGTGATCCTGTATAACGTGCCGTCCCGCACGGGCTGTAACATTACCCCCGCGACCTGCGCAAAGCTCGCGGAGCATCCCAACATCGTCGCGATCAAGGAAGCGAGCGGCAACATCTCGCAGGTTGCGCAGATCGCGAAGCTCGCGGGGGATAAGCTGGACTTCTATTCCGGCAACGACGATCAGATCGTGCCCGTGATGTCGCTCGGCGGCAAGGGCGTTATCTCTGTGCTGTCCAACCTGCTGCCCGCCGAGACCTCAGCGATGTGCCACAAGTACCTCGACGGAGATATGCAGGGCGCTTTGGATATGCAGCTCGAGTACCTCGATCTTGTTGACGCGCTGTTCTGCGAGGTCAATCCCATCCCCGTCAAGGCGGCGATGGCAAGAATGGGCTATGGCGAGAACGTGTTGCGCCTGCCGCTGACCCCGATGGAGACGGCGCACGAGCAGACGATGCTCGGACTGATGCGTGAGGTCGGCATCGAAGTATAAGGTAAGGACGGGTATAGTATGAATCCCAATGTTATTTGCGCCAATCTGTCGGTGTCTGCAGACGGCAAGCATCTGCTGTTTGCAGGTCGTAACACCGTCGAACTGGTGGAGAAATACGGCTCGGGTCTGTACGTGATGGACGAGCAGCGCATCCGCGAGAACGCTCGCGTGTACGTCGAGGCGATGCGCGACTTCTTCGGTGAGGGCTCCTGCCCGTTGTTTGCATCCAAGGCATGCAGCTTTACGCAGATGTATAAGATCGTTGACGAGGAAGGTATGGGCGTCGACGTGGTGTCCTGCGGCGAGCTGTACACCGCGAAGAACGCGGGCTTCCCGATGGATAAGATCTACTTCCACGGCAACCTCAAGACGGATGAGGACATCCGCTACGCCATTGGGTGCGGCGTCGGCTGCATCATCGCCGACTGCCGCGAGGAGATCGACGCGATCGACCGCCTCGCCGCCGAACAGGGCGTGCGTCAGCGGGTGATGCTGCGTCTGACCCCCGGCGTCGACCCCCACACCTATGAGGCGGTCGCGACGGGCAAGGTGGACTGCAAGTTTGGCTTTGCCATCGAGAACGGTATGGCGATGGAGATCGCCCTGCACACGCTGACAAAGGAGCACATCGATCTGTGCGGCTTCCACTGTCACGTCGGCTCGATGGTGTTCGACTCGGATGTGTATATCCGCACCGCGGAGATTATGCTGGATTTCATTGCCGAGCTGGGTCACGACACGGGCTTTGTCACCCGCGAGCTGGACATCGGCGGCGGCTACGGTGTGCGGTACGTCGAGAGCGATCCCACCATCGACATCCGCGCGAACATCGCCGAGGTCGCGGATACGATGAAGCGGATGACCGCTGAGCGCGGCATCCCGATGCCGCTGGTGCATATGGAGCCGGGACGCAGCATCGTCGCGGACGCAGGCATCACGCTGTACACCGTCGGCGCGGTCAAGACCATTCCCGGCTACAAGACCTATGTGTGCGTTGACGGCGGGATGGGGGATAATCCCCGTTATGCGCTGTATCAGTCGGCGTACACCGTCGTCGCGGCGGATAAGATGGATGAGCCCTACGATATGCTCTGCGATCTGGCGGGACGCTGCTGTGAGAGCGGCGACATCCTGCAGGAAAAGATCCAGCTTCCGAGCAGCCTGACCCGCGGCGATCTCGTCGCGGTGCTGACGACGGGTGCTTACAACTATTCGATGGCATCCAACTACAACCGCTATCCCCGTTTTCCCGTCATTATGGTGGACGGTGAGCGGGACTATGTCGCGGTGCGCCGCGAGTCCCTCGCGGACATTGTTTTGAATGATATGTAAAAAGCAGGCACAGCCGATCATCGGCTGTGCCTGCTTTTTCCGTTGTTGCGATCAGGAATTGCACAGATGATTTTAAGAAAATCTATTGACTATCGTGGTTATTTTTGATAGAATAACATACGATATATAACAAGAGATATATAATAGGAGGTGCCGTATGCCGCCAAAGGTAAAGATCACAAAAGAGGATATTATTAAAACGGCTGTCGAGCTTGTGAGAGCAAACGGTGAGCGATCCATCAACGCACGGGCGATCGCCGCCGCCTTGAATTGCTCCACGCAGCCTGTGTTTTCCAATTTTGCTACGATGGACAAATTGCAGGAAGCGGTGATCGTCGCCGCATACGATCGCTATCTTGGTTTTCTGAAAAGTGAGGTCGAAAGCGGGAGATATCCGCCGTATAAAGCCTTTGGAATGGCCTATATCCGCTTTGCAAAGGAAGAAAAGGAACTGTTTAAGCGGTTGTTTATGCGCGACAGAACCGGAGAGGATCTGTCGCCGTCGCCCGATTTTGAAGAGTCTGTGCAGATGATTATGAAGGCAAACGGTGTAACCGCCGAAAAGGCGCGTCTTATGCACTTGGAAATGTGGTCCTGCGTTCACGGCATCGGTGTGATGATCGCCACGTCCTTTTTACCGCTTGAGTGGGAAATGATCAGCGATATGCTGACCGATGTATATCAGGGGATACGGGTAAGACATTTATCGGAGGAGATCAAGCAATGAACGCCATTAGGATCGAAGGCCTTACGAAACGCTATCGTGACGTGGTCGCTGTTGACGAGCTGTCGCTTTGCATCGAAGAAGGAGAATTGTTCTCTCTGCTCGGGGTAAACGGCGCCGGCAAAACCACCACCATCAAAATGCTGTCCTGCCTGACCCGGCCTACCGGTGGAGATGCCTTTTTGAACGGTAAAAGCATCTGTAAGGATGCCGCCGCCGTGAAATCGATGATCGCTGTTTCTCCGCAGGAAACAGCGGTTGCCCCCGGACTGTCCGTTCGCGAAAATCTGGAACTGATATGCGGCGTTCACGGCTTCACGAAAGAGAAGAAAAACGCGAAGATCGCCGAGCTGACCGAACTGCTCGGGCTGAAATCTGTCATTAAGAAAAAAGCGGGTAAGTTATCGGGCGGCTGGCAACGCCGACTGAGTATTGCTATGGCGCTCATCAGCGAGCCGAAAATCTTGTTTCTTGACGAGCCTACGCTCGGACTGGACGTGCTCGCTCGCAGCGATTTGTGGGATATGATCCGCTCGCTCAAAGGGAAGGCTACGATCGTTCTGACCACCCACTATATGGAAGAGGCGGAGGCTCTTTCCGACCGTATCGCGATAATGAAAGACGGCAGGCTGCTGATCTGTGACACGACTGATGGGATTAAGGACGTAGCGGGAACGGACAATTTTGAGCAAGCCTTTATCCGTATCGTGAAGGGGGCGGCAATATGAGAATGCGCGCATTTGCCAACAGGAACGCCAAAGAGATATTGCGGGATCCGCTCAACCTGTTCTTTGGACTCGGTTTCCCGTTGGTGCTGATCTTGCTGCTCAGCGCTATACAGGCCAATATTCCCGTAGCACTTTTTGAAATACAGCACTTAACGCCGGGCATTACCGTTTTCGGGCTTTCCTTTATGACCCTGTTTTCGGCAACCGTTATTGCGAAGGACAGAGGGAGCTCGTTGCTTCAGCGCCTGTATACGACGCCGCTGACTCCAACGGATTTCATTCTCGGCTACACCTTGCCCATCATACCGATCGCCATCGCTCAATGTGTGATTTGCTATATTGCGGCGATCATTCTCGGGTTAAAAATCACGGTCGGCATTTTATACGCTATTGTGTTTATTATTCCTGTTTCCTTCCTTTACATCGCGTTGGGGCTCCTTTGCGGGAGCGTGTTGACCGATAAGCAGGTCGGTGGTATCTGCGGTGCTCTGCTGACGAATCTTTCGGCGTGGCTGTCGGGTGTTTGGTTTGATTTGGAGCTTGTCGGCGGCGCGTTTAAGAAGATTGCATACGCCTTTCCCTTTGTTCATGCGGTTAATATGGAGCGGGCGGTGTTGGCAGGGGATTTTGCCGACGTTTTCCCGCATATCTGGTGGGTGCTCGGCTATTCCGCGGCGGCGTTTGCGCTGGCGGTTATATTGTTTTTGCGACAAATGAAAAAGCAGTGAGCTTTCGAAGCCCGATAAGATGCTTGCATCTTACCGGGCTTTTTATCTTGCTTGCCGCGGCGAATTGTGGTAGTATAAAGGTATCATCTGTAAGGAGGCTCGTTATGAAGCAGAGCACAGTACAGGATCTGTATACCGCGGCAGGGGAGGCGTTGCGCGATACGCCCGATGCCATCCCGTGGCAGGACTATCCCCGCCCGCAGCTTGCGCGCGATTCTTATCTCAACCTCAACGGTTGGTGGGAGTTTGCCGTCACCGACAGCGACGACCTGCCGTCCGATTATCCTGAGCGCATCCGTGTGCCGTTTTCACCCGAGAGCCTGCTGTCGGGCGTGCATCGCGTGCCGCCCGAGGATGCGCGCTTATATTACCGCCGCGCCTTTACGCTGCCTGCGGGCTTTCGTCGCGAGCGGGTGCTGCTGCATTTCGGCGCGGCGGATCAGACTGCGACCGTGTGGGTCAACGGCGTCGAGCTCATCACACACGAGGGCGGCTATATGCCGTTCTCGGTGGACATTACCGCCGTGCTGCAGGAGGAAAACACCGTCGTCGTGCGGGTGATCGACCGCTTGGAAAATCCTATTCTGCCGTACGGCAAGCAGCGGCGCGACCGCGGCGGGATGTGGTACACCCCCGTGTCGGGACTGTGGCAGACGGTATGGGCGGAGAGCGTGCCGAGTGTGTATATTAAACGCATCAAGCTCGACGTCACCGCCGACACTGCCCGTATCACGGTGGACGGCGTGACTGACGGCACCGTGACGGTGAACACGCCCGACGGGGCGATCACCTGCCCGCTGTGCGACGGCACGGCGACCGTCACACCCGAAAATCCGCGGTTGTGGTCGCCCGACGCCCCGTATCTTTATACCTTCACTGTCACAGCGGGGGAGGATGCCGTGCGGTCCTATTTCGCTCTGCGCACCGTGGAGGTGCGCGCGGTCGACGGCATCCCGCGTATTTGCCTCAACGGCAAGCCCGTTTTCCTGCACGCCCTGCTCGATCAGGGCTACTGGAGCGACGGGCTGTTCCTACCCGCGCAGCCGAGCGGGCTTGACGAGGATATTGCGGTCGCACAGTCGCTCGGTTTCAACACCCTGCGCAAGCACATCAAGATCGAGCCCGAGCAGTTCTATTACGCCTGCGATCGCTTAGGGATGCTGGTGTGGCAGGATATGGTGAACAACGGCGACTATCGCTTTTTCCGCGACACCGTCCTGCCGACGGTTGGACTGAAGAAGCTGAACGACCGCCGCCTGCACCGCGATAACGCGACCCGCCGCGCATTCGAGGACGGGATGGTGCAGACGGTCGAGCACTTATATAATCACCCCTGCATCGTCGGCTGGACGATCTTCAACGAGGGCTGGGGACAGTTCGACAGCACACGGATGTTCCACCGTCTGCGCGAGCTGGATGCCACCCGCATCATCGACAGTGCGTCCGGCTGGTTTAGCGGCGGTGAGAGCGATGTTGTCAGCCCCCACGTGTATTTTAAGCCAGTGCGCTTTGCGCCTGCGGACAAGCCGACCTTCCTGTCGGAGTTCGGTGGCTACGTCTACAAGCTCGCGGAGCATTCCTTTAATGTCGGCAAGACCTTCGGTTATCGTTTCTATACCGATCAGTCCGCGTTCGAGGACGCGCTCGAGCGATTGTATGAGGAGCAGATCGTCCCCATCGTGCCGAAGGGCCTGTGCGGCGCGGTGTATACCCAGCTTACCGACGTGGAGGATGAAACGAACGGGCTTGTCACCTACGATCGGCGTGTCATCAAGGTGGATACCGCCCGAATGCGGAAAATTGCTGAAAAATTACAGTATTTCGGTTAATTTGCCACTTGTTGGATGAGAGACTCTGTGGTATAATTTATCCATATGGCGATTTCTCATATTACACTTCATCACTCGGAGGTAACGACTTATGCTCTTTGAGACCATTATTCCGATGATCGGCGGTCTGGTGTTCTTCCTGTTCGGTATGAACGTGATGTCGAACAATCTGGAACGGATGGCGGGCGGCAAGCTCGAGCGATTGCTCAAGCTGATGACGTCTAATCCGATCGTCAGCATCGCGTTGGGCGCCGTGATCACCATTGCACTGCAGTCCTCGTCCGCCATCACGGTGATGATGGTCGGTCTGGTCAATTCGGGACTGATGACGATGTCGCAGACGCTGTTCGCTATTTTCGGTGCAAATATCGGCACGACCATCACCTCGTGGATCCTCAGCCTGGCGGGTATCGAGAGCGATAATCCGTTTATGCTGATGCTTAAGCCCGAGAATTTTGCGCCTGTGATCGCGCTCATCGGCATCGGGATGGTGATGCTGGCCAAGGGCGACCGAAAGAAGAGCATCGGCACGGTGTTTGTCGGTTTTGCGGTGCTCATCTACGGTATGGAGCTGATGAGCGGCGCGGTCAAGCCGCTCGCGGATGAGCCGTGGTTCGCGGAAATGCTGACGAAATTTAACAACCCGCTTCTTGGTATGCTCATCGGCACGGTGCTGACGGCAATCATTCAGTCCTCTGCAGCGACCATCGGTATGGTGCAGGCGATCGCTCTCGTCCCGGGAAGCGGTATGACCACGGCGATGGCGATCCCGATCGTGATGGGTGCCAACATCGGTACCTGCGCGACATCGCTGATCTCCTGCATCGGCACCAATCGCCGCGCCAAGCAGGTCGCGGTCATTCACCTGATGATCAATGTTATCGGTACGGCGCTGTGGCTGACCCTTTTCTCTGTAGTAAACGCGCTGTTTGAGGTGCCGTTCTTTAACAGCATCGCTTCGCCTGTGACGGTGGCGATCGCGCACTCGGTGTTTAATATCGCGACGGTCATCGTGCTGATGCCGCTGACCAAATGGATGGAGAGGCTGGTGTGCAAGCTGGTTCCCGAGGAGAAGAGCGGTGCCAACGACAAGCGGCTGTTCCTCGATGAGCGTTTGCTGCAGTCGCCCTCGGTTGCCGTTACCGAGTGCAATAACGCCACGGGTAAGATGGCGCATCTTGCGTGGAAGAACCTGCTGCTTTCGATGGAGCTGTTGGAGCGCTTTGATCGCAAGAAATTTGAGCTCATCGTGGAGAATGAGGACCTGTTGGACGACGATGAGGATAAGCTCGGCTCGTATCTGGTGAAGCTCAGCTCGCAGGCACTGTCGCATAAGGACTCGCAGATCGTCTCCAAAATGCTGCACGTCATCGGCGATTTTGAGCGTCTGGGCGACCACGCGCTGAATCTTGCCAAGACCGCCGAGGAGATCCACGAGAAGAAGTTGGAATTCACCCCCGCGGCGCAAAAGGAGCTCGGCGTGCTGTCGGCGGCGATCAAGGAGATTATGGATCTCACGGGTCGCGCGTATGTCGGCGGCGATCTTGCGCTGGCGGCGCAGGTCGAGCCGCTTGAGCAGGTTATCGACGGTCTCGGCAGTGATATCAAAGCACGTCATATCAAGCGCCTTAAGGAAGGCAACTGCACAATAGAGCTTGGATTTATTCTCTCAGACGTTCTCACGAACTGCGAAAGAGTTTCCGACCATTGCCCGAATATCGCGGTATGCATTATTCAGAACAGAAAGAACGAGCTTGACTCCCACGGTTATCTAAACGAGATAAAGCATTCTTCCAGCGGTGAGTTTGTTGATGACTTCAATAAAT
>JAZSHK010000119.1:0-2653 GCA_045533185.1 Acutalibacteraceae bacterium
ACATCACCGCCGAGACCTGGCGCGATGGCTGGTATCACACCGGCGATCTGGCCTGGCGGGATGAGGATGGCTTCTTCTGGTATGTGGGCCGGGTGGACGATGTGATCAAATCCTCCGGCTACCGCATCGGCCCGTTCGAGATCGAAAGCGTGATTATGGAGTTGCCGTATGTCCTCGAGTGCGGCGTGTCCGCCGCCCCCGACGAGGTGCGCGGTCAGGTCGTCAAGGCGAGCATCGTGCTCGTCGACGGCACCGAGCCGACCGACGAACTGAAGAAGGAGATTCAGGACTACGTCAAGAAGCGCACCGCCCCCTATAAATATCCCCGCATCGTGGTCTTCCGCGACAGCCTGCCCAAGACGGTCAGCGGCAAGATCCAGCGCAACAAGCTGTAAGGGGTGGGCCTTATGGAACATAAGCGACTCACCATCCTGTGCGGACACTACGGCAGC
Source organism: Acutalibacteraceae bacterium (assembly GCA_045533185.1). Taxonomy (GTDB): domain Bacteria; phylum Bacillota; class Clostridia; order Oscillospirales; family Acutalibacteraceae; genus UBA5905. The sequence goes on from JAZSHK010000119.1 coordinate 453, forward strand.
GGCAAGACCAACGTCGCGGTCAACCTCGCGTTCAAGCTGCGTGAGCAGCGCGAACGCGTAACGGTCGCCGACCTCGACATCGTCAACCCGTATTTCCGCACTAAGGACAGTATGAAAGAGTTTGACGAGCGCGGTATCCGCCTCATCTGCTCGCCGTATGCCAACTCGAACGTCGACATCCCCGCTCTGCCGCAGGAACTCTATTCCGTGACGGACGACAAGGGACAGACCGTCGTGCTGGACATCGGCGGCGACGACCGCGGCGCACTTGCGCTCGGGCGGCTCGCCGAGCAGATCAAGGCGGAAGGCGACTACGCGATGCTGATGGTCATTAACCGCTTTCGCCCCCTCACCCCCGACGTCCCCTCGACTATCGAGGTGATGCGGGAGATCGAGTCCGCGTGCGGTATCCCGTTCACGGGGCTGATCAACAACTCCAACCTCGGTGAGGAGACCGCCGCCGACGACGTGCTCGGCTCGACGGCCTACGCCGACGAGGTAGCAAAGGCGACGGGCTTACCGCTCGTGATGACCACGGTGAAAGACACCCTCTATAACGAACTCAAAGGACAGATTAATAACCTGTTTCCCTTGATGTTACAGGATAAACCCTTTATGTAAATTCTCTCAAAAAGGAGTAGTGAATATGGCAAAGCTGACATTCAAGACCGACAACTGCAAAGGCTGCGGGCTGTGCGTGGATGCCTGCCCGAAGAAGCTGCTGCAGCTTGCCAAGGACAAAATCAACAAGAAGGGACACCACCCCGCCGAGATCACCGATGAGGCGGCCTGCGTGGGCTGTGCGTCCTGCGCGATGATGTGCCCCGACTGCATCATCAAGGTAGAAAGGTAAGGTGAGCGAACATGGCAGATAAAGTACTGATGAAAGGTAACGAAGCCATCGCCGAAGCGGCGATCCTGGCGGGTTGCCGTCATTATTTCGGCTATCCCATCACCCCGCAGACGGAGATCGCCGCCTATATGGCGAAGAAGATGCCCAAGATCGGCGGCTGCTTCCTGCAGGCGGAGAGTGAGATCGCCGCGATCAATATGGTCTACGGCGTGTCCGCAACGGGCAAGCGCGTGATGACCTCGTCCTCGTCCCCCGGAATCGCACTCAAGAGCGAGGGACTTTCCTATCTCGCGGGCGCGGACCTGCCCGCGTTCATCGTCAACGTGCAGCGCGGCGGCCCCGGCCTCGGCGGTATTCAGCCGAGCCAGTCGGACTATTTCCAGGCGACTCGCGCGGGCGGCCACGGCGACTTCCGTATGATCGTGCTCGCTCCCGCGTCGGTGCAGGAGATGGCGGATCTGACCGTCAAGGGCTTTGACCTCGCGGATAAGTACCGTATGACCGCGATGGTGCTCGCCGACGGCACGATGGGCCAGATGATGGAGCCCGTATCCCTCGACTACGACATCGCGCCCGCTCCCGAGAAGCCGTGGGCGACCACCGGCACCAAGCTGGAGCGCGAGCACAACATCGTCAACTCCCTGTTCCTCGCTCCCGAGGAGCTGGAGAAGTTCAACTTCGACCGCTACGAGCGGTACGCCTACATCGAAGAGAACGAGGCGATGTACGAGGAATATATGATGGACGACGCCGAGATCGTGCTCGTCGCCTTCGGCATCGCGGCGCGCGTGTCCAAGAACGCCGTCAATGAGGCGCGTAAGCTCGGCATCAAGGCGGGGCTTATCCGCCCGATCACGCTGTGGCCCTTCCCCAAGGCGCCCTTCGAGAAGGCCGTGGACAACGCCAAGGCGTTCATCTCGGTGGAGCTGTCGATGGGCCAGATGATCGAGGACGTGCGTCTCGCCACCGAGTGCAAGCGTCCCGTCACCCTGTGTAACCGCGCAGGCGGTATGATCCCCTCGCCCGAGCAGGTGCTCGAGGCCATTAAAGAAGCTGCGAACGGAGGTGCGAAGTAATGGTCGTATTTGATAAACCCCATGCCCTGAACGATATGCCGATGCACTATTGCCCCGGCTGTACCCACGGCATCATCCACCGTCTGGTGGCGGAGGTCATTGATGAGCTCGGCATCGAAGGCCGCACCATCGGCATCGCGCCCGTTGGCTGCTCGGTTATGGCGTACAACTACTTTAACTGCGATATGATCGAGGCGGCACACGGTCGCGCCCCCCCCATTGCGACGGACATTAAGCGTGCCGACCCAAAAAATCACGTGGTGTTCACCTAT
>JAZSHK010000098.1:0-9201 GCA_045533185.1 Acutalibacteraceae bacterium
GGGAATAAACCCCCAGTTCTACTGGGGGAAGATAAAAGAGCGGAGCGATCACTCGCCTCCCCTTGCCAGGGGAGGTGGATTTTTGCCGTAGGCAAAAAGACGGAGGGGTGGTTTCGTTATCTCTCCCTCAGTCCTCGCCATTGCTCGGACAGCTCCCTCGTCAGAGGGAGCTGAACAAGGCGCTGCGCCTATAACCCGTTTACGGGTGGCAGTGCGATTGATGCGATAATAAAGTTCAGTGGCCCCTTTTAGGGGCTGAGCCGGTAATAACCCCTTCTAGGGGTTGGTCAAACCACCGGTTGAACCGGTGGTTATGATTGCAAATGAAAACCACGCGTCAGACGCGTGGTTCGGGGCAGTATTCCGTTGGCTTGACGCCATAGGTCTTTTTGAATTCGCGGCTGAAGTGGGACAGATCGTTGTATCCCGACAGCGTGGCGGCTTCGGTCACGGTGTATAGCCCCGAGGACAGCAGCTCGCGGGCGTGCTCCATCTTCAGGCGGTTAATATACTTGATGGGAGAGGAACCGTAAAAGTTCTGGAAGATGTTGCGGAAATATTCGGGGGAGATTCCGCACATTTCGGCGAGCTGTGCAACCTTCAGTGCTTCGGTCGTGTAGTGCTCGTGTAAATAGGCGATGGCGGGCCGAATCAGCTCGTGCTTGCCGCTGTCGGCGTAGTTGGCCTGATATTCCTTCTGCATTTTATAGAGAATGGAGTATAACAGCGATTTGCATTTGAGGATATATCCGGAATTTTTTGTTGTCCATTCTTTCTCGGTTTTTTTGAAAAGGTCAAGAAAAGCCTTGCTATCCTTGGTCTGGATGAAAAAGGGCTCAAAATGCAGATTTTGCATTAAGGTGAAGTTGATCGCGTAGGTATTGCCGCTGTTTTCGGTGTCGAGGACGGTATAGCTGGAACCTTCGGGCAGAAAGGCAATGGCGTTCTCGGGAACGTTCAGCATCTTCCCGTCGGAAAAGGCAAAGCGGGCGGAATTGCTGCAGTTGAACATCAGGCCGTGGCTGGGGCGGTTGTTGTGTGTTCGCCTGACACACCCCGGTTTAACATAGCAGGCGAGCAGAATCTTATGCACTTCCAGATCTTGCTGCATAAAGTTGTCCATAGCGTTCACCTCTTTCATTTACATTGTAAAAGAATGTTTTGAAATAGTCAATATGGCTTGCTGTATTTTTTGTTTTGAAATGGTCAAACTGTTTTGTTTTGTCCTATATTTTTCAGGGCATCTGTAGTATATTGTATGCATAGAGAATGATTTTTTATCCGTCTGGTTCAGAAGAGGGGATTGTTCGTGAAAGCTTTTGATAAGACAAATCAGCGTTTGCGCAATCAGTTTGAGAATGTTGCGTGGATCGAAGACAGTGGTGTGAGCCGAGAAGAACTCGCGCGGATGTGCGAGGAGCTGGCGCAAAGCACCGCCGCGCTTCCGCGCGTACTGCAAAAGGCGAAGCTGTTCGAGCTGATCCTGCGTCACGCGCGCATCGCCATTAATAAGGACGATATTTTTCAGGACAAGATCGACGAGTCGGTTTACACCGGACAGAAGCTGATGGCCAAACAGCGCGTTGAATGGCAATGGGACATCGAAGGGCGTTGCCTCGGTCAGGACACCCAAGAGGTGCTGGATGCTTGGCGTCTGTTCGGCGCGTTTCACGCCGCGCCTGATTTTGGCCACACCTCGCCGAACACGCCGCGCCTGTTGGAGTTCGGCTTTGTCGGTCTGCTGGGGCGCATTGAGCGCTGTGCGGTGCAGGAGGGCTTGAGTGAAAAGCAGCAGGTGATGTACGAGTCCTGTCGTATGATGCTGCAGGCGTGTATCGACTTTACCGCACGGCTCGCGCAGGCAGTGCGCGAGTACGATGAGGATAATTATCGCGCCTTGCAGCAGTTGACGGTCGGTGCACCGCGCAACACCTACGAGGCGATGCAGCTGCTGATCATCTATTTCTTCCTGCACGAATATGTGGCGGGAGCGCGTGTGCGCACGCTCGGTCGGCTGGATGTGCTGCTGTCCCCGTTCTATATGGTGGACATCAAGGCGGGAACATATACTCGCGACGAGATCAAAGAGATGCTTAAATTCTTCCTCAATAAGCTGTGGGCGGCCAAGGTACCGTACGATATGCCCTTTGCACTGGGCGGCATCGATAAGGATGGGGAAGATGTCACCAACGAGTTTTCTTATATGGTCGTCGAGGCATATGACGAGCTGAATATCTACAGCCCGAAGATCCACATCCGCGTGTCGGATAAGACGCCCGCGTCGTTTTTGAAGCTGGTGCTGCGTTGTATCCGCGGCGGCAACAGCAGCTTTGTGTTCGTCAACGATAATACGGCGATGCAGTCGCTGGTCAAGGTCGGCATCACCGAGAGGGACGCGCACAACTATGTTCCGATCGGTTGCTATGAGCCCGCCGTGTGGGGCGTGGAGATGGGCTGCACCGGCAACGGTGGCGTCAATCTTGTCAAGGCGGTGGAGTTCGCCTTCACCAACGGCGCGGATCTCAAGAGCGGCCAGCAGGTGAGCATCCAAACGGGGCGCATCTCGAGCTACGAGGAGTTTTATGCCGCTGTTAAGAAGCACATCGCGTTTATGTGCGAGCGGTGTCTTGATTATATCACCAAGATCGAGGGGTATTACGGTGAGATCTATCCCGATCCGCTGTTGTCGGCGCAGTATGACCACAGTGTGGAGACGGGCGTGGACTTGTACGAGGGTGGCGCCAAGTATAATAACAGTTCGCTTTCCGCCTACAGCATTGCTACGCTTGTCGACTCGATCGCCGCGGTCAAGCGCTTGGTGTTTGACGAGGGACGGGTGACCTTTGACGAGCTGACCGACATTTTGAAGGCGGATTGGAAGGGCTGTGAGAAGCTGCGTCTGTATGCGCGCAGCATTCCCGAGAAATACGGTAATAACGAGCCCTTGACGGATGGTATCACCGTGGAGCTGAGCCATTATATCGCCTCGCTCATTAACGGGAAACCGAACGGTCGCGGCGGCGTGTTCAAGGCGTCGCTGTTCAGCATCGACCACGGCTTTGCATCCGGTAAGAAGACGATGGCGACCCCCGACGGCCGCCGTGCGGGTGAGCCGAACTCGAAGAACCTCTGTTCCGTCCCTGCGATGGATAGAAAGGGCATCACCGCGCTGATCAATTCTGTCACGAAGATCGACCAGACCGAGTTCCCCAACGGCGTGGTACTGGATGTTGTGCTGCATCCGTCCGCTGTGTCGGGTGAGGACGGGCTGGAGGCATTTTTGGGTATTCTCAAGACCTATTTTGCGATGGGCGGTATGGCGCTTCACGGCAACGTGTTTGATGCCGCTACCCTGCGTGCGGCACAGAATGCGCCGGAGAAGTATCAGACGTTGCAGGTGCGCGTTTGCGGTTGGAATGCCTATTTTGTCAATCTGAGTAAGGATGAGCAGGATGCGTTCATTAGGCAGGCGGAGAACGCAGTATAAGGAGAACGGTTATGAGCGAAAAAGCGTTGATCGTGGATATTAAGCGATTGGCGATACACGACGGCGACGGAATCCGCACGACGGTGTTTCTCAAGGGCTGTCCGCTTAAATGCGTGTGGTGCCACAATCCCGAGAGCATCGGATTTAAGCCGCAATTAGCCTATTATGAGAACAAATGTATCAACTGCGGCGAGTGCGTGGACGTCTGCCCTGTTGGCGCTCATACGATGAGCAAGAATGGACACGTGTTCGACCGTGCCGCCTGCGTGGCGTGCGGCAAGTGTGCCGAGGTCTGCCTCGGCAATGCGCTGACGCTGTTCGGGCGGGAGATGACCGTGGATGAGCTGCTGCCGATACTGCTGGAGGATCGGGCTTTTTACGAGAATTCCGGCGGCGGTGTGACGCTGTCGGGCGGCGAATGTCTGATGCAGACAGCGTTTTGCTGCGAGCTGCTGCGCCGCCTGAAGGATGAGGGCATTAACACGGCGGTCGACACCTGCGGCTATGTGCCGCAGGGGGTTCTGGATGCGGTGATTCCTTATACCGATACGTTTTTATACGATTTGAAGGCGGTCGACGAGGCGGTGCATAAGCGGTGCACGGGTCAGCCGAATGCGTTGATCCTTGATAATATGCGCTATCTGGACAGCCGCCGCTGTCGCATCGAGGTGCGTATCCCGTATGTTCCCGCGTACAACGAAGGGGAGATCGCCGCGATGGCGGCATTCTTGTCGACATTAAAGAACGTTGTTCGCGTGCGCGTCCTTCCGTATCATAATTATGCGGGCTCGAAGTACGCCGCTTTAGGGATGGAGAATACCCTGCCGTCAGAGCGCCCGACGGAAGAGGCGGTCAGATCGGTACAGTTTTATATGGACGACACCTTATCCCAAAAAAGCTACGGCAAGTGATTGGACAACGCCGTAGCTTTTTATTTAAAAATAAATGATAAAACTTTGGAAAAGCCCTTGACAAACCGAAAAAAAGGGGTATAATAGTACCCGTTCCAACGCGTTTCAGGTGAATATTGCGGAATTGTGTAAAGGTAGCACGACAGTCTCTGAATCTGTTTGTCTAGGTTCGATTCCTAGTTCCGCAGCCAAAAGCAATAGGGAGCGGCTTGCCGCTCCCTATTGCTTTTCGTTTAGCCAAAGCACTTAAACGTGCCGGCGTTTATTTAGGCTTTGCGCGCAGAAAATTCCGAATAATGGCAATTAACCGCAAAACCGAGGTTCAGTTTCCCGGTTGTGCAATGAAAATCCCTGTTCCGTCTATTGCATCTGCCACTTCGGTATGGTATGATGAAGTCGGAAAGACCCATCATCGGGGAGGAATGAGTATGATCTCTGACCGATACAGTTATCTTCCGTTCGGTGCGGCGCAATACAGCGGCGCGGCGGAAGGGTATGTGAAATTTACGATGGAGCATCAGCTGATGAACGCTGACACGTGGGCGGCGTTTGTACAGGTGTTCCGCGCCGACAGCGACGTCGAGACGGGCGCGTGGCGATGCGAATACTGGGGCAAGATGATGCGCGGCGCGGTGCTTACATATATGCATAATAAAGACGAGGCGCTGTATCGCGTGTTAGAGGATACTGTGCTCGATCTTCTGTCTGCACAGCGGGAGGACGGGCGTTTCTCCACCTATCCGGCGGATAACCAGCTTTTCGGTTGGGATTTGTGGGGGCGCAAGTATGTGCTGACGGGGATGCTGCACTTTGTGCGCATCTGCAAGAGCGAAGAGCTCAAATCTCGCATTCTCGCCGCACTGTGCCGTCACGCGGACGCGATTCTGGACACCGTCGGTGAGGGGGAGGGCAAGGTCGCCATCACCGAGACGAGCACTTTTTGGGGCGGGGTCAACTCCTGCTCGATTCTTGAGCCGATGGTGGATCTCTACACCTTCACGGACGAGCAGCGGTATCTCGATTTCGCTCGCTATATTCTCTCGACGGGCGGCTGTAAGGACGGTGACCTCATCGCCCTCGCGCTGGCGGGCGAGGTGCTGCCGTATCAGTATCCCGAGGTCAAGGCGTACGAAACGATGTCCTTTTTTGAGGGGGTGCTGGCGTATTATCAGGTGACGGGCGAGGAGAGATATCTCGCCGCTGTTACCAAATTCGTCGAGGCAGTCGCAGAGACGGACATTACCGTCATCGGCTGCGCGGGCTGCACCCACGAGCTGTTTGACAACTCGTCGGTCAGGCAGACGGTGTATTCGGCGGGTATTATGCAGGAGACCTGCGTCACGGTGACGTGGATGCGACTGTTGGCACGCCTGCACTTGCTGACGGGCAAGAGCAAATATGTCGACCGCCTTGAATGTTCAGCCTTTAACGCGCTGTACGGCAGCGTCAATGAACATCATAATCAGCAGTTGGTGATCTTGCACCGCGCGAAGCGTAAGGAATACGTGATCGGTCTGCCGTTTGACAGCTACAGCCCACTGGTTAATGGACGGCGCGGCGTCGGTGTCGGCGGCTATCAGGCGTTTGCGTTCGGCGGTTTTTACGGCTGCTGTGCGTGCATTGCGGCGGCGGGCATCGCGCTCGTGCCGCTGTGCGCTGCTTTGCAGAGCGGGGACGGCGTTGTGTTAAATCTGTATATGAGTGGGCGGGTCGCCCTTGTTACTCCTTCGGGTCAAACGGCGACGCTGGCGGCGATCACCACCTACCCGAAAGCGCTGGACTACGCCGCCCGCGTGTCGCTCGCGCAGCCCGAGGAGTTTACTGTGCGACTGCGCGTGCCCGCGTTTTGCGAGGACGTGCGCATCACCGTCGACGGCGAACAGGTGAACGCTACTCCCACGGACGGCTATGTGCTTTTGCGCCGCGTGTGGCGCGACGGAGACGAGCTGACTGTCACTGCGGATTTCCGACTGTGCACACTGTCGCTTGGAGGACGCACCGCATTTATGTACGGCCCGCTGACCCTCGCGCGCGATGAGGGCAAGGAAGAGGGCGAGGTCTCGCTGACCGAGTCGATCAAGCTGACGGACGGTTTTGCGTATACCTTTGAGGAGGAGCAGGAGGGCGAAGCTGTACGCCTGCGCGTCGAGCGGGCGGACGGCAAAGAGCCGTTGTTGCTCACCGACTACGCATCCTGCGGCAAGCACTGGCTGGATGTGAAAAACCGCCTCACTGTGTGGCTGAATGTTATTCCTTAATATAGAATAGGAACGCAAGCAGCGGGGCAGTCACGCCCCGCTGCTTGCTTTTTCGGTTGTGCACGAACTACAACCTCCATTGTAAGGGCGGATTCCATATCCGCTCGCAAAGGTTTATCCTCGAGGAGGAACTTTATAATTATTTTCAAAAACCCGAAAAATTTTCCAATTTCCTGCAACCTTTTGCCGTTTTTTGCGGTATATAGGGTGAGAGAGGATGTGATCCGATGGAAGATGAACGTATCGTGAAATTGTATTGGGATCGAGATGAAGCGGCGATCCGTGAGACCGACGCCCGCTACGGTCGCTACCTGTGGACGATCGCCTATCACGTGTTGGCGGATCGGGAGGACAGCGACGAGTGCGTCAATGACTCCTATTATAAGGCGTGGTCGGTGATGCCGCCGCACCGCCCGACGTCCTTGTCATCCTTTCTCGGTCGCATCGTGCGGCAGCTGGCGGTTGACCGCTTTCGCCGCCGCACGGCACAAAAACGCGCCCCGTCGGAATATATCCTCTCACTGGATGAACTTGCGGAGTGCGTCAGCGGCGGCGAGGAGCCGCACGAGACGGCAGAGCTGCGAGCGCTGGCGCAGGCGGTCAGCGAGTATCTGCGAGAGCTGCCCCGCGAGACACGCGATGCGTTTTTGTGGCGGTATTATTTCCTCGACCCCGTGCAGGGGATCGCCGACCGACTCGACGCGAGTGAGTCGCAGGTCAAGAGTATGCTGCACCGCACCCGTGTTGGGCTGCGGGCGCACTTGGAGAAGGAGGGATTTTCTTTATGAAGCCGGATAAGTTAAGCGATGCCATCGGCTTGGTGGATGATCTGTTGATCGAGGAGGCTGACCGAGGCCGCCGTATCGTGCGTCGCGGCCGTCGGTGGTGGGCGCAGTGGGTCGCCATTGCGGCGTGCCTGTGCCTGATCGTTGCGGGTGTGTTTTCACTGCCGCGCTTGACACCGCAAGACGCGGACGCCCCCTCTGATCCGTCGGTGTCGACCTCGAGCTTGCCCGCGCCGACCACGACGGGAAAGAAACCCGTCGTCAGCAAGGCAATGATGGTGTCAGAGGCGGCGTGCCCGACAGATTCACGATTTGATTCGTGGACTGCCCTGAGGCAAGGCAATTATACGAAGAACTTTTCCGCCTTTTACGATAAGGTGATGAAACAATTTCTCATCGGCGAGGCGGGCGAGAATCGCGTGTTTTCTCCTGCGAATATATTTGTATCTCTCGCGATGCTGGCAGAGACGGCGGACGGCAACAGCCGTCAGCAGATATTGGGATTGCTTGATTCCGATAATATGCAAGACGTGCGTAAGCAGGCGCAACTCTTGTGGGAGGCGAATTATTACCACGGAGATGCTATTGCATCTGAGATGGCGAATTCCCTGTGGTTAAATAATACCTTATTCTATAAAAAGGATTTGCTTGATACCCTTTCGAGGCACTACTACGCCTCCTCCTTTGCGGGAGAGATGGGGGATAGTGCCTACAACGCCCTGCTGCAAAACTGGATTAACGAGATGACGGGTGGACTGTTGCAGGAGCAGGTTTCGGGAGTTCGTATGGAGCCGTCCGCAGTGATGAATATGGTAAGCACCATCTATTTCGGCGCGCGGTGGGGGGATGAATTTGACCCGAATTCGACCGAGAAAGGTGTGTTCCATACGGCGAACGGGGATGTTCCGTGTGAGTTTATGCGCTATGAAGAAGAAAGAACGCTGAAAAACGTATATTACGGAAACGGATATAAGGCGCTTTCATTGCGGCTTGGTATTTATGCTATGTTTTTCCTTTTGCCGGACGAGGGCGTTTCCGTAAACGATATGTTGCGCAATAATAATTTGTGCGATTTGATTGTCAATGATCCAAACGACTCTGTTTATGATGCGGAATCAAATCCGTATCGGGACGTGAAACTGCGTGTGCCGAAATTCGATATCAGCGGTGATGTCGATTTGAAGAGCGGGTTGCAGGAGCTTGGCGTGACCGACATTTTCGATAGCACAAGAGCAAATTTCAGCCCGATGCTGGTTGAGCCTAAGGGCGTCGCGGTCTCATCGATTCAGCATGCCGCACGAGTGTCCATTGATGAAGAGGGCTGCACCGCGGCGGCGTTTGTGCGGGCGGATTACGGATTGGGCGCCCCCGTGTCGTGCGAAACGCTGGATTTTATCCTTGATCGGCCGTTTGTGTTCTGCATAGGGGACGGACATGATTCGGTTCTCTTCGCCGGTGTGGTGGAGCAGCCGTAAATCCAATGTTGAGCGGGCGGGCGAGCAGGTTCTCGCCCGCCCGAAATTTTTTGTCACACACCTATGTATAGTAGGTAAATTTTTGAAAAAACTACTAAATGCTGTGGCCTGAAAATTCCCTCGAAAAAAGTTTACAAAATTGTGAAAAAACTGTTGACAAAAGGGATAAGTCGTGGTATCATAGCAAAGCTGTCGCGAGAAGCCTTGCAAAAGACTTAAAACGACGCGCACAAATAATCGGCGGTTTCGCGAAAGCGAAATGACGGTCATTCAGACCGGCAAGCG
>JAZSHK010000157.1:0-4226 GCA_045533185.1 Acutalibacteraceae bacterium
CGATCGTTTCGGGCGCCCAACAGTTTTATTATATCACACGTTTATGCAAAGGTGTTAGTAAAAGTTTTTACCAATTATTTGGCGATTTTGCGAATAGACAGCAGCGAAAAAATCGGCTATACTAAAGACACAGAAAGACAAGAGAAACAAAAACCCATGAAGCAGATGGGAGAAAAGGAGGACTGATTCCAATGATGATTTCAGATGAGCCGCCCGTTTCGCAGTTCAAAATTGATGCAGAAGGGAATGAGTCCAAAGAACAGTTTAATGTAGCAACCAATCAAAAATTTTAAGAAAACGGTGAGTCCCATGCACTGATCAGTTGATCTTCACCCCAAAAAGGGTAGATGTTAAGTAATAAGAAAAACAGTGAAATGGTGAGACCCATGGTCTAAGATAATCGCAAGAACAAACAATTTCATTAACGATATGAGCCCCCGACCGAGAGGTCGGGGGCTTTGACTATTGGATCAGCCGTACCGCGGCAGTCAGCAGCATACAGAGAAGCATTCCGATGACCGTGGGCAGAGCGGCGGCAAGCACCGTCCATTTAACGCTGCCCGTTTCCTTGTGTATCGTGAGCAGTGTGGTCGAGCATGGCCAGTGAAAGAGCGAGAACAGCACCGTGCAGGCGGCGGTCAGCGGCGTCCATCCGTTCGCAATGAAGATCTCCCGCAGCTGTGTCGTGTCGGCGATGTCGGTCAGACTTCCCGTGGTGAGATACGCCATCAGGATGATGGGAATGACGATCTCGTTAGCGGGAAAGCCGAGGATAAAGGCGATGAGGATGACCCCGTCCAACCCCATCAGCCGCGCAAAGGGGTCGAGAAACTGCGCGCAGGTCATCAGCAGGGTGGTGTCACCCACCGTAATGTTGGCCATACACCACAGCAGCAGTCCCGCAGGGGCGGCGACCGCCGCCGCCCGTCCCAATACGAACAGCGTACGATCCAGCATCGAGCGGACGATCACCTGTCCGATCTGCGGGCGGCGGTAAGGGGGCAATTCCAGTGTAAAGGAAGAAGCCTTGCCGCGCAGAAGGGTTTTGGATAATAGCCATGTGACCGCAAAGGTGATCAGAATGCCGAGCAGGATGACGGCAGTGAGCAGGGCGGCCGCTATCAGCGAAGTGCTGCCGCCCGCCGCTCCGACGAAAAAGATGCTCAGCAGCGTCAACAGTGCGGGGAAACGCCCGTTGCAAGGGACGAAGCTGTTGGTGAGGATGGCGAGCAGGCGCTCGCGGGGCGAGTCGATGATGCGGCAGCCGACCACGCCCGCGGCGTTGCAGCCGAAGCCCATACACATCGTCAGCGCCTGCTTGCCGCAGGCGTTGCACCGCGCAAACGGGCGGTCGAGATTGTAGGCGATGCGGGGCAGATAGCCGACATCCTCCAGCAGGGTAAACAGCGGAAAGAAGATCGCCATCGGCGGCAGCATCACCGACACCACCCACGCCAGCGTGCGGTAGACACCGAGCACGAGCACGTCGTGTAGCCACGGCGGTGCGTGGAGATAGGCGAACGCATCGGTCAGACGGTCTTGGATCCAAAACAACCCGTCGGCGAGCAGCTGTGAGGGGAGGTTCGCCCCTTGGATGGTCAGCCAAAAGACCAGCATCAGTAAGAGGAGCATCACGGGATACCCGAAGCGTCGGCCCGTGAGGATGCGGTCCGTTCGGCGGTCGACGTCGGCGTAGACGGGCTTGCTGTAAAAGACTGCATCTTTACAGACCGTTTGCGCGCGTGAAATGAGACTACCGACCACGCTGTCGCGCAGTGCCTCGCCTTGTAAGCCCTTACACGCCAGTTCCTTGCGCTGCAACGCAATTGCGGCAGCAATTGTCGGATCGTCTGTCAGCTCGTATCCGAGGACCGTGCGTAGTGTCGATAACAATGCCGCATCCCGTTCCAGCAAGCGCAGTGCCAGCCAACGCGGTTCGATCGCATCCCCAACCGCCTGCGCGAGCAGCGGTTGCAGTGTCGTGATCGCCTCCTCGATCGGCGGCGCGTAGGTTGTGCGGGGCGGTGTCGACTCTGCAGGAACCCCATCCAGCCGCTCGAGCAACGCCTTAAGGGTGCGCTTTTTACGGGCGACGGTGGACACGACGGGGACGCCTAACTGCTCTTCGAGCTGTTCTATGTTCACGGTGATCTGTTTTCGTTTGGCTTCGTCAATGAGATTGACGCACACGACGACGGGCACACCCACCTCGATGACCTGTAGTACGAGGTTGAGGTTACGTTCAAGGCAGGTCGCGTCGCACACCACCACGACGGCGTCGGGGTGCCCAAAGCAGATAAAATCCCGCGCGACCTCCTCCTCGGCGGAGTGCGCCATCAGCGAGTAGGTGCCGGGAATGTCCACCAGCACATACCGTCGCTTTTCGGTGGAGCAACGCCCCTGTGCATTGGTGACGGTCTTGCCCGGCCAGTTGCCCGTGTGCTGCTTCATCCCCGTGAGCGCATTGAAAAGTGTGCTCTTGCCGACGTTCGGGTTGCCCGCAAGGGCGATCACCCGCTCGCCGTCCGTCCGCTCGATCGTAAGGCCGCTGTCGATCGCCCCACGCCCCGCCGCATTTTTTGTCAGCCCCATAACGGATCACATCTTTCTATCAGAATATCCGCACTGTCGCGGTCGCGGATGGCGATGACCGCGCCGCGGATGAGATAGGCCGCAGGATCGCCGCCGGGACTGCGCCCGACGCATTCCACCTCTGTCCCTTCGATCAGCCCGATGTCGAGCAGTCGTCGCCGCATCCCGCCGACGGCTTTTAGCGCGATGACCTTGCCGCGCTGCCCGAGCTTTAAGTCGCAAAGGCGCATACCATCCCTCCTATCGTCTTATTTTCAGTGTATGCGGGCGGGAAGGTCGTGTGCGGCTTTTGGTATATTTTCGTGACAAAGCGCATAGACTATGATAGTATGTAATAAAATGTAAGAGCTCTGTTGCTGCGTTCGCGGCAATGGGGCTGTGCTTTTTATTTAGGGGGATAGACAAATGGAATGGTGGATGCACTTTTTGCAAAATGAGGGAATATGGATGCTGCGTATCTTTCTCGCGGCGGTGCTCGGCGGGCTGATCGGCACGGAGCGCAGTCGGCGGCAGAAGGAGGCGGGCATCCGTACCCACGTCATCGTCGCGATCGGTGCGGCGCTGGTGATGGTGGTGTCAAAATACGGCTTTGCCGATCTGATGAATGTTGCGGGGATGGATGTCGATCCTACCCGCGTGGCCTCGAATATCGTCACGGGCATCGGTTTTCTCGGTGCGGGCGTGATCTTCGTGAGGGACGCGTCCATCCGCGGCTTGACGACCGCCGCGGGACTGTGGGCGACCGCCGCGGTCGGTATGGCGATGGGCGCGGGGATGTATGCGATCGGGTTGTTTGTGACGGTGCTCATTATCGTGCTGCAATTTATCCTGCACAGCACCATCAACCGCCTTGAAGGCACGGCGGTCAATCAAGTGGAGATGCGGGTGCGGTATTCACCGCAGGTCACCGAGCGTCTGCGTGCTCAGCTCGCGGCGAAGAAGATGCACATTGAATTCTTCAAAGTGAAGAAGGCGAGCGATAACATCCTCACCTGTACCTTTATGGTACGAATGCCGCGCGAGATGACCTATGACGAGCTGCTCTTCCTGCTCGACGAGAACGAGGACGTGCTGGAACTGGATATGTAAATATGCAAAGCAAAAGAGCCAACCGATCACTCGGTTGGCTCTTTCTATGTTCCTATCGGGATTTAGCAGATGCCCTGTGCCATCATCGCGTTCGCGACCTTCTCGAAGCCGGCGATGTTCGCACCGGCGACCAGATCGCCGTCCATACCGTACTTCTTCGCAGCATTGAAGGAGTTCCAGTAGATGTTGTACATAATCTGCTTGAGCTTCGCGTCGACCTCTTCCTCGGTCCAGTTGTAGCGCATCGAGTTCTGGCTCATCTCGAGACCGGAGACCGACACACCGCCCGCGTTGACCGCCTTGGAGGGAGCGACGATGATGCCGTTCTCCTTCAGATAAGCAACCGCCTCGTTGGTGGTGGGCATATTGGAGACCTCGACATAGTACTTGACGCCGTTGGCGACGATCTTTTCTGCCTCCGCCATACCGACCTCGTTCTGGGTCGCGCAGGGCATAATGATGTCGGCCTTGGTGCCCCAGGGCTTCTGGCCCTCGAAGTAGGGGACACCGAACTTGTCGGCGTAATCCTTGACCTTGTCGTGGCC
>JAZSHK010000046.1:0-1650 GCA_045533185.1 Acutalibacteraceae bacterium
TAATTTGTCTTCCTAAGCCCGCTTGGCCTCCGACTTGGTTTTTGGGGCGACGCAATAGGGTCATCGCTGTGCCGCCCGCCGCCGCCACGGCGGCAGAGATCAACATCGCCGCCAGACCGCCGTCGCCGTAAATGAGGCACACCGCCGCCGGCAACAGCAACAGCGCCGATTCCAGCTGCAACAGACGCCCGATCATATAGAAGATCATCCGATAATTCATACCGTTAACTTCCTTACTTCAAAATGTCCGACAGGTCGTTGAGCTTTCGTCCCGCGGAGATAACGACCACCTTATCCCCCGGCAGAATGGTATCCTCACCGGTGGGGATGATGGCGTCACGTCCCCGCAGGATGCCCGCCACCAGCACCTGACTCTTCAGCGACAGATCCTTCAGCGGCACCCGCACCAGACGGGGGTCGTCCTTGACGTTAAACACCAGCGCCTCAGCGCCGTCGTCCATCAGACGGTACAGCATCTCCACGTTACTGCCCATAGAATTCTCCAGGGCGCGGGCGTACTGCACCAGCATATCCGCCACGATGCCCCGGGGGGACACCACGCACTCGACGCCCAGCTGCTGTGCCAGACCGCTCAATTCGGGGCGGCTGACCTTGGTGATCACCTTGGGCACGTTGTGGGTGGAGGCAAGGCAGGACAGCAGGATATTCTGCTCGTCCATTCCGGTCAGGGACACGAAGGCGTCCATATTCTCCAGACCCTCCTCCAGCAGGACCTCCTGCTGGGCACCGTGGCGGCAGATGAGGGTGGCGCCGGGCAGCAGCTCGCAGATCTGCTCGCACACCGCCCGATCCTTATCAATGATCTTCACGCTGACACCGGCGTTCAGCAGCATCTTCGCCAGATAATAGGCGATACGGCTGCCGCCCAGCAGCATCACCTCGCGGGCCTGCTTTTTGGCCAGACCCAGCGCCTTGATCAACTTCTGCATCTCGTTATGCTTGGCGGTCAGACCGATCTTGTCACCGCCCTGCAGCACGAAATTACCGTCGGGGATGAACACCTGTCCGCCCCGCTGCACCACGCAGATGAGGAACCGCGCCTTAAACCGATTACGCGCCTCGGACAGGGGCAGACCCGCCAGCTTGGAGTCGGCTTTCAGCTTTAATTCGATCATCTCGAACTTGCGGGCGGAGAAGGACTCCACCTTGGCCGCCGCGGGCAGGCGCAGGATGTTAAACAGCTCCATCGCCGCCAGCTTGTCGGGGTTGATGGCGGCGGACAATTCCAGATACTGCCGCATATTGGACAGGGAGCGGTCGTTATACTCGGGGTTGCGCACGCGGGCCACCGTATAGGCGGCACCGGAGCGCCGCGCCATATAGCCGCACAGCATATTCACCTCGTCCGAGCCGGTGGCGGCCACCACCAGATCGGCGGTCATCGCGCCCGCCTCCTCCAGCGTCTCCCAGTCGGCGCCGTTGCCGCAGACGGTCATAACGTCGGGAATATTGGTGATGTCGGTCAGCGCCAGAGGATTCTTGTCCACGGCGGTCACGTTGTGACCCTCGGTCACCAGGCTCTCCAGGATGGTGGTGCCGATCTTTCCGCAGCCCACAACGATAATGTTCATAAAATGCGCCTCCTCATTCTATGATGTCCATATATGTCGCATTGTAGCACAATGATTT
>JAZSHK010000008.1:0-3846 GCA_045533185.1 Acutalibacteraceae bacterium
CGTTTCCTTTTGGTTTATTCTCTTACCCAGCGATTTCGACCCGCGCAAAATCCTTGCACAGCTCGCGGACCTCGGGCACGGTCTTAAGACCGCCCGTCGCATCCGCACAGCCGAGCGCGGCGACCGCCGCCGCCGAAGCGAACTCTAAGATCTCGCGGTCGCTCCAGCCCTCGTGAATGCCGACCAGTGCACCCGCGCAGAAGGCATCTCCCGCGCCGGTCGTGCCCTGAATGTACCCGTCAGGCAGGATATACGAACCGACGGCGGTCATTCCTTCGGCCGAACAGCACACGGCGCGGTCGGGCTTGTGGATGATGACCTTTTCCCGCACACCGGCATCCATCAGTGCCTTAGCGATGCGCGGCAGGTTCTCGTTCGAGGCCGGAATATCGGTCAGCTTTTCCGCCTCGTGCTCGTTGATGATGAGATAATCGACGAACGGCAGGCAGGGAAGCACCAGCCCATAGCGATCGGTGTTTTCGCTGACCAGATCGATCGAGGTCTTGAGCCCCGCCTGCTGCGCCTTTTGCAGCAGGGCGAGCCCGTCGCCGTGATCGATCTTATCCAGCAGCAGGAAATAGCCGAGATGCAGAATGCGCGCCGAAAGCTCCTGCGTCGCCACATCCTCGGCACCGAACTGCGCGCTCGCTCCCGCATAGGTGAAGAAGGTTCTCTGTCCGCCGATAATGCTCATCACCTGCGTGAAGCTCGTCTTCTCCCCCGCCTGACACAGGACGCGGCTGACATCCACACCGGGCTGTGCCATCAGCTCTTTGGCATAGCGGCCGTTGTCGTCATCGCCGACCCTGCCGATCGCCAAAATATCCATCGACGGGCAGAGCTTTTTGAGATCCACCGCCACGTTCGGCACACAGCCGCCGGTCGATCGCGATACCTTCTGTATCTGTACCAATTCGCCGCAAGCGGGATAGGCGGCGATCTCGTTGATCTCATCCACTAAAATGGTTCCCGCAACGGCAATCCCCGTTTTCTCCATCATAGCTTAGTTACACTCCGCTTCCAGCGGTCCGGCGAGTTCCTTGAGGAAGAACAGTCTGCCCGCCAGAGTCGGGATATACGACGAGGTGATCCAAGGCGTTTTGCCGTAGCGCAGGGTCATCCACAGAGACAGTCCCTGCCACTGCATCCCACGTCCCAGCGTGCCGTCCGCGCCGCCGATCGCATAGTCCGCCTGCATAAACAAGCCGGGGCCGATCGTATTCGCACGGCAGGGCACCAGCGTGGTGCGGGACTTAAAGCTGGTCAGCGCGTTCTGCTCCACCGTCAGCGGATGGATCTTCGCCGCAATACGGTAGGGCTGTGCCTCCCACTCCTCTGCCGTAGCGTAGTCCGCCGCAAAAGTCGGCTCCCAGAACGCGATATGGCACATACGGCCGATGCCGTACACCAGCACGAGCTTCGCACCCTGCGCCTTGAGCGCCGCGATCTTCTCGGGATAGGTCGGCAGATTGTCCTTGGTCGCGAAATTGCGCTGGTCAGCGGGCACCGTCAGCTCGCCGAGGGGGTTAAATAACGCCTGCTCCATCGCGTACTGGAACGCACCGGGGTTATCCGAGGCGAGCGTATTGCCGTCCGCATCCGCCCACTCATCCATATTGAAGGTGTAGACGTGATCGCAGGCGATACCCCACTCCTTGATGAAATACACAACCCACTTGTACATGCCCATCGGGCCGACGGGCAGGATGAAGGCGATCTTCTCGCCGCGCTCCTTCGCCAGCTTGATCTGCATCGCGATCTCGTGGCCCATATAGGTCTCGAACTCGCCGAGGCTGTCGCACTTGACAGGCGTAAAGCCCTCGTGCCAGTGAGCCTGACGGTCACAGATGGTCTCGGGCGCGCCGACGCACGCGTCGATCTTGTCGAAGTCCCAGCCTGCGGGATAGAAGCCCTCCAGTGCCGAGCCCTTTACCGTGGAATTGAAATTCATAACCTGTTCCTCCTTCGTATTTTACGGCAAATACCGTTTAGTGGTACCCTTTAAGTACACCTGACACTGGCGGAAGCCCTCCGCGTAATCCGCACCGCACTGAAAGCCGCGATAACGGCAGCAGGTCTTGACCATATCGGGGAAATCGATGCCGTCGTGATCACGCATCCAGACGATCTGGGACTCGTGGCACTCCAGCATCTCCAGCTTTTTGTCAATATAGGGCGTCACGTCCACGTACTCCGTGGGATTAAAGTTGACGCCGCACAGCGTATCCATATAGTAGATCGGCACCATCTTGGCAGCCCCGGGCACCTGCGTATGGTAGTTGGGCAGGGTTGCCGTGAAGCTGGCGTCGAACACCAGACGGGAGACAGCGTTGTGATCGGGCATATAATCATCGGGGTCGTGGGTGATGATGAAATCGGGGTTCACCTGCTTAATGATGTCCACCACTTTATCCCGCGCCTCTTTGTTGTTGTCGTAGATGGCAAGATCGTCAAAGCGGCTGTGGATCACCTCAAAGCCCGCCATTTGAGCCGAGCGCTCCGCCTCCTTGGCGCGCATCTCGGTCAGCTCGTCCGGCGGGATAATGACGTGTCCCAGATTACCGCTTGACAAGTGGCAGACCACCACGCGATCGCCCCGCTCCTTACACTTGAGCAGCGTTCCCGCACAGGCGATCTCCATATCGTCCGGATGACAGGAAATACACAGAACAGTATACATACGTTTTCCCCTTTCTTATTGTTATAATTTCAGTATACAGATTTTCTATTGCAATTACAGACAGAATCGGTTATAATTCTTATAAAATCAGTTCAGAGGTTTTTATATGAAGGATAATTTTATACGGCAACGCATTCCGGGAACTTTTGATATAACAAGCATCATCACCATCTTTTATATGGAGCTGTCCAAGGATTTCCACTATGACGGTGAGCGGCACGATTTCTGGGAAATGGTGTACATCGACAAAGGGCAGATGCTCTGCACCGCGGGAAAAAACCAGTTCACCCTCAAAAGCGGCGAGGTAGTGTTCCACAAGCCGAACGAATACCACAATTTATCCGGCAACAAGTGCGACGCTCCGAACGTCAGCATCATCACGTTTGAGTGTGACAGCCCTGCTATGCAGTATTTTGAAAACAAGATCATCCGCCTGAACACGGAGGAAAAGACCATGCTGTCGATGCTGTTCGAGGAGGGAATGTCCTGCTTTCGGCTGGCCGACCCGCAAAATCCCCTGCTGCAAAAGCTGGAGATCCTGTCCGACGCCCCCTTCGGCAGTATGCAGATGACCAAAAACCTGCTGGAGCTGCTGCTCATCAAGCTGCACCGACACAAGGATCTGCTGACCCAGCAGCACCGATTAAATATCCACATTGACGGTATGGATGTACCGATCGGTGTCAAGGAGATCCTGGACGTGCTCAACGCCCATCTGTACGACACGCTGACCGTGGCCGATATTTCCAAAGCCATCGGAAAAAGTGATGCCACCGTCAAAAAGCTGTTTTCCTTGTACCGTTCCGGCGGCATTATGCGATATTACAATCTCCTTAAGATCAAGGAGGCGAAAAAACTAATCCGAGAAGGGCGTTACAACTTTACACAGATCGCGGAGCTGCTGCACTACGATACCCCGCAGTATTTCTCAAAATGCTTTAGGGACGTCACCCATATGACACCGAGCGATTACCGAAGATCCATTATACGGTGAACGGGCCGCAAAGCATTCCGTGTACCAAAGCAGAAAGACCACCCCGTAGGGTGGTCTTTGCTATGGGACTTTGAACCCCTGTTTTCGTCGAGACTGATTTCTGCGCTGTAACCGATTTTCCTTTCGACGAAAACATTGATATTTTTCCTAGCGGAAAAATATGGTGGAAAAG
>JAZSHK010000145.1:0-2757 GCA_045533185.1 Acutalibacteraceae bacterium
AAGCTATTAAGAATGCTGCAAACGGAGGTGCCAAGTAATGGTCGTCTTTGAAAAACCCCATGCCCTCAATGATAAGCCGATGCACTATTGCCCCGGCTGTACCCACGGCATTATCCACCGTCTGGTGGCGGAGGTCATTGATGAGCTCGGCATCGGAGGCCGCACCATCGGCATCGCGCCCGGTGGCTGCTCGGTTATGGCGTACAACTACTTTAACTGCGATATGATCGAGGCGGCGCACGGTCGCGCCCCCGCCATTGCGACGGGCGTTAAGCGTGCCGACCCCGAAAATCACGTGGTGTTCACCTATCAGGGTGACGGCGACCTCGCCTCCATCGGTATGGCAGAGACGGTGCACGCCGCCGCGCGTAATGAGAACATCACCGTCATCTTCGTCAACAATGCCATTTACGGTATGACGGGCGGTCAGATGGCGCCCACCTCGCTGCCGGGTCAGGTCACCCAGACCTCGCCCTACGGTCGTGATACCAATCACTGCGGCTTCCCTATCCGCGTGTGCGAGATGCTGTCACAGCTCGAAGGCCCCGAATACCTCGAGCGCGTCACCGTCAACAGCGTCAAAAACATCCGCAATGCTAAAAAGGCGATCAAGAAAGCGTTCCAGAACCAGCTCGACGGCAAGGGCTTCTCCCTCATTGAGGTGGTGTCCTCCTGCCCGACCAACTGGGGTATGACCCCGCAGGCGGCGCTCAAGTGGATCGACG
Source organism: Acutalibacteraceae bacterium (assembly GCA_045533185.1). Taxonomy (GTDB): domain Bacteria; phylum Bacillota; class Clostridia; order Oscillospirales; family Acutalibacteraceae; genus UBA5905. Next base: position 726 of record JAZSHK010000145.1, read on the forward strand.
ACAATATGCTGCCTTACTACCCGCTCGGCGTGTATAAGGACCGCTCCGCGGCAAAGGAGGAAGCGAAATGAGTACGACACAGTTTTTGTTCTCCGGCTTCGGCGGACAGGGCATCCTGTTCGCCGGTAAGTTCCTCGCCTACAAGGGTCTGATGGATGACAAGCAGGTCAGTTGGCTGCCCTCCTACGGCCCCGAGATGCGCGGCGGCACCGCGAGCTGCGGTGTCATCCTCAGCGACGAGCCCGTCGGCTCCCCCATCGTGGCGAACCCCGACGTGCTGGTCGCGATGAACCTGCCCTCTCTCGACAAGTACGAGTCCGCGGTCGTCCCCGGCGGGATGATCTTCGCCGACTCCACCCTCATCGAGCGCAAGGTGCAGCGCGACGACGTCAAGGTGTTCTACGTCCCCGCGACCAAGCTCGCGGGTGACAACGGAACCCCCACCCTCGCCAATATGGTGCTGATGGGCAAGATCCTCAAGGAACTCGACGACTTCGGCGAGGACAGCCTGCGCGCCGCGCTGGGCAAGGTCATCTCCGCCAAGCGTGCCGATATGCTGGAGGTCAACCTCCACGCGATGCAGATCGGCGCGGACTTAGCGTGACAGGAGGTATCCAAACCTGTTTTTTGACAGTACAGGATACCCGACTACGTCGTCACGCTCGTTCGCAATACAACAGTATTACTCGCTCGCCTTCCTTGCATTCGGGTACCATGCCCTTGTCAAAAAATCTTCGACCACAGGTTTAGGATATTTTGGTTTTTACAAGGAAGACGATGCCGCAAGGCTGACGCCTTGCAAAGAGGATAACGCCGTAAAAAGAAAAATACACAAACCTGTGGCAGGTTTGGATATCTCATGCCACGCTAAATAAGGAGTGAATCGTATGAATATCACTGTTACCAAGACCACCTGCCCGAAGGAGAAGCCGGAGGCTTCCACGCTGGGCTTCGGTCAGTATTTCTCTGACCATATGTTTATGATGGACTACTCCCGCGAGCAGGGCTGGCACGATGCCCGCATCGTGCCCTTCGGCAACCTGTCCCTGCATCCCGCGGCGACGGTGCTGCACTACGGCTCTGAGATCTTCGAGGGTCTCAAGGCGTACCGCCGCGCCGACGGCAAGGTGCAAATGTTCCGTCCCTTAGAGAACATCCGCCGTATGAACCGTTCCGCAGAGCGTATGTGCCTGCCCACCATCCCCGAGGAGGATGCGCTCACGATTCTCAAAGAGTTTGTCAAGCTCGAACAGGATTGGACACCCTCCGCGCCCGGTACGTCGCTGTATCTGCGTCCCTTTATGTTCGGCAACGATGAGACGCTGGGCGTGCACGCGGTACACAACGCCACCTATGTCATCATCGCGTCCCCCGTCGGCAGCTACTATAAAGAGGGCATCAACCCCGTCAAGATTATGATCGAGGATCAGGATGTCCGTGCGGTGCGCGGCGGTACGGGCGAGGCAAAGTGCGGCGGTAACTACGCCGCCTCCAACCGTGCGGGCGAGCGCGCCGAGCAGAAGGGCTACTCGCAGGTGCTGTGGCTCGACGGCGTCGAGCGCAAGTACATCGAAGAGGTCGGCGCGATGAACGTGATGTTCAAGATCGGCGGCGAGAGCGTTACCGCGATGCTGTCCGGCTCCATCCTGCCCGGTATCACCCGTAAATCCTGTATCGAGGTGCTGAAGAACGCGGGCTATAAGGTGAGCGAGCGTCTGTTCAGCATCGACGAGCTGGAGCAGGCGATGGCGGACGGCACGCTGGAAGAGGCGTGGGGCTGCGGCACCGCCGCGGTCGTCTCCCCGATCGGTGAATTGTGCTACAAGGGCATCAAGCACCCCGTCAACAACGGCAAGATCGGCGAAGTCACCCAGATGCTGTACGATACCCTGACGGGTATCCAGTGGGGCAAGACCGAAGACACCTTCGGCTGGACCTGCCCGATCGAATAAGATAGGATAAAAAATGACCCGTATGCCGATGGCATACGGGTCATTTTTATGGCGTGTAATATCGATCTTCCGCCCATTTG